>JAGWWZ010000307.1 GCA_018970165.1 Planctomycetota bacterium
GAGAGCCCTTCTCGAGCACCCCTGGATTTTAGTATACGCCACGCGGTGTGTCTGGAAAGGGCAAAGTCTCAACCGGGGCTATTTCGACGTAATTCGATCCATTTCACCACCATCGGCCAAAGGGATGGAAAGGATTGCAGGACCGATGGTGTAGTCGTCGGAATCTCATGGCTTCGTTGCAGTTCCTCGATCGCCAGGGCCGTTCGACGGTCGAACAGTTGATCGATCGGGAACTTCTCGCGATTTTCGATGGCATAAATCAAATCCGAAAGGATCGTATCGGGGGTACGGCCGCGGATCAAGGCACACTCCCCGAGTCGGTAACCGTGTCGAACCAATCGCAAGGTCCACTGCCAATCGTTCAGCAACGTACGCTGTGTCGATATGTTAGCTGCATCACCGATCGCTACGGTTGGTAGATCGCTCTCGGAGCGAACGGCATAGTCGACTGCAGGAGTGGGCGTTGATTTCGCGACCGATGGTTTCGTCGGGCTCGGTTTCTTCGGCGCCGCATCCGTATTCGCTGAGGTAGCAAGCGATATGTCATTAGATCTTGTCGCGTCAGCAGTTACCTGCGGAAGCGATGCCGAGGGTGTTTCAAGACATGCCGGGGATGATGCTGCCGGTGATGACTGCGATTCTTCTGTTGCCGATAAGTCAGATGTCTCGGAAGAATCGGATGACTCGGATGCCGTTGCGGCAGCGGTCGCCATCGCAGCGATCACGAAGTCGAGCAACTCCTTCGGTATGTGCGAGGCGGCCGCGTAACATTGGGTTCCTAGTTCGGTGATGGCAACTGTTTGTTTGCCCAATCGCATTTCGGCCTGATGAACCACTTGTTGGTTGAGCATAACGTCCATCAGTCCGCTGGCATGGGATTTTTTCCAGTGCTGGAGTAGTCCGAACTCAGCTAGGCGTTGCAGACGTAAACCGCTTACTCCCTTACTGGCAGTTCCCGAAAGAAACTGCGTCAGAATCGTTTTGCTCAGATAACCGTGCGTCCGTTCGATCGCACCGAGTATGGTTTGGATGAGTGCGGCTGCATCGCGAACATCTTGCGGCGATGCTTCCTTTGCGGGTGCGGTCGGTTTCTTTGAAGTTTCCCGTTTCTTGGTTGTTGTTTCCTCGGGTTTCGATGCCGTCTTTTGTTCGATCTCCGGAGCGGGGCTCTTTGTCTCTGTCTTGGGCTTTGCCTTGGCTTCCACTTTGGCGACGACTGGAAGTTTAGGCCAACCTGTTTTCCCTTGGCAACGGTCGCAGATCTTGCAGTTTCCTGCTGTCGTGTCCCCAAAGTAATCGAGAATCGTGCGTTGGCGGCAACGCGTTGTCTTGGCATAGGCGACCATTTGATCGAGTTTTTCAAAGTCGGCTTTCTTTCGTGCCGCCAAGCCTGCATGGTCGATGGGAAGTTCATCGAACGGTACGTTTCGCCGACGGAAATGGATAGCTCGACCGCGAAACGGTTTTGCAAACTCGAAGTCCTCGAGTTTGGTCAGCTCATTGAGATGTCGAAAAAGCGTGTCGCGATCCATTTCGAGTTGCTCCATCAGCCATCGCGGATGGATATAGACGGGTTCATCACGTCGATCACCGATGCCCCGTTCCACTACTTGCAGAACCGATCTCCGTACACGAGCTTCGCGCGGGAGCAGATCGACATAGCTCGGCATGCGGCTGCTCAATCGAAACATCGCCAGTCCGCCTGCGACTTCCAATCTTTCGAGGACATTGGTGCGAGCAAGAATCTGAAGCGATGCGTTGACCGCTTCTGCGGACGCCGTCTTTCCGATCGCATCGCGAATCTCATCCGCAGTCATTTCGATGGGATCGTCTTCGCAATCTTGGAGGACTTGATAGACCGATTCAATGATGGCTCGCGATGGGTTTGCGTTCTCGATAAAGAACTCTTGGATGTAACGATCCTGGGGGTTGTAGAAAAGAACGCATTGCGAAAGGAGGCCGTCGCGGCCCGCTCTGCCCGCTTCTTGATAGTAAGCCTCAATCGTGCCAGGCATGTTGTAGTGAATGACGTAACGCAGATCGGGCTTGTCGATACCCATGCCAAAGGCATTCGTCGCGACGATGGCCTTCAGCTTCCCCGTCATGAATTGGTCTTGGATGTGTTTTCGTTGCTCGGGGAGGAGACCAGCGTGGTACGCACCGACCGACAGTTTCAGCTCCTTGGCGAGTTGATCGACCAACGCATCGCAACGTTTTCGGGTCGCGACATAGATGATGCCCGATTCGTCGCGGCCTTCGAGGAAGCTGTGAAGTTGCTTGTCCTTGTCCCGGTCGCTCATGCAGTAGAGCGAACCGAAGTAAAGGTTATCTCTTGCGAATCCGGTAATGAAGGTTTTCGCCGATTGAAGATTCAAGCTCGCAAGAATGTCATCGCGAACTTTGGGCGTTGCCGTCGCGGTGAGAGCGATCGTTTGGACGTTGCCCAGGGCTTCGCGGAACCGCCCCAGTCGCTGATAGTCAGGACGGAAATCATGCCCCCATTCGCTGATGCAGTGGGCTTCGTCGATAGCGAGCAACTGGATCGGAGTCGCACGTATCGAATCGAGGAACCGCGAGTTGCGCATTCGCTCG
>JAGWWZ010000308.1 GCA_018970165.1 Planctomycetota bacterium
GCGTGAACCGGAGCGACGGATCACACGGAATATAAATTCAACGTCTACCGCCGTCGCCCGGTTACGCTGGACGTTCGTGCTTGAAAGATGGGATTGGGCGCAACGTCACCGCTATGGTCAACGCTACTAACAGAACCTCGACTATATGGATCGCTTTCACGCATGTCCAGTTTTTGTTGGCAATGTTGCTCCCTTGTCTAGAAGGCCGGTTTCTCTACAACGATCACTGGAGGATACCAGGTTGGCTTTGCTTTATTGGAAGTTGCATGATCTGGGGGAGGCTGTTCGAAGAACAAATTGTTTCCGATAGTTCAATCGCAACCATTGGCAATATTTGCTCGCTAACCTACTTTCCTTGCAGCATTTGTGTCATACTTTGGCCGCTTGCTCTGCTCCGATGGTGTGTTTGGTTTGTTCGTCCCGTGAGAACGATGTTGATTCTAGGCTCCATAACTAGCCTTTCGGTTTTTCTGCCTGCCTTATTCCCCAGCACCGAGTACAGCGGTAAGGTACTCGTAGGATCTTATGTGTGGGTGGCGGCAATGTTTTCCTCAGCCGTCGCCTCGCTTATTGTTTTGAAAGCTCCAGGCCCAAGCGGAACGAAGCCACGCACGAACAATCCGATGGACCGAAGCGGTGGATCGGCCGCTTCCTGATGGAGAATTTGCTTGCCACCGCTCGGTTATCGGAACCGTTAGCAGCGAAGAGACATGAACCAATTCGATTCACGTCTGGAAGCGATTTTCGGCAAGACCTTCAACAGTGGTCCTGCCACGGAAGCGGATGTCGCAACAGCAGAATCAACTCTTGGCCTGCGATTTCCTCCGAGTTACAGGCAATTCCTCGCGCGGTACGGCGCATCGCTATGTTCTGGATTCGAGATCTATGGTTTACCTCCCGATCCCGGTCCCGGCGAGCAACCGCAATGGCCAGACGTCACAGAATCAACGCTCCGCTTGCGTCCGAACTGCCTGCCAGAGAACTCCGTTCAGATTTCGCACGACGGCATGGACCACGGATACTTCTTAGAATGTTCGTTGACTGATGTATCGTTTGAAGGCGCGGTGATAGAATGGGGGCCACGACACGGTGGAGGCAAGATCGTCGCTGCCACGTTTATGGACTTTGTTGAACACCTGAATCGCTGCTAACAATGCCGTGCACACGGAGCCGCCGACAGCGCGGTTTGCCAATGGAGAGCGTTCTCCGGCGGCCCGGTGACGGCTGCCGTTATGCGACAAATCAGGATCAACGCTTTTGACGCCAACCATCATCGCAATATCCCTGGTCACCGCATGTGCTCTCGCAATCTTCTTGATGCGCCGTGGTGCAACACCTCCTGCCGCCATGTTTGGGGAGATACGTACCGCGATCCTTGATCTTCAACAGGTTGCTTCAAGGAACATATTCCCATTGGAGCAATCTCAGAACGTCACCGGAATCGATCAGGACCAAATGCAACGGCAATCACGTCGTGTCCGTGAAACGATAAGATACGTGTACACTATCGAAGAATCCGAGAACGGTTTGGTTCACACAATATCATCTCAGTTACTCAGACCGAAACCTGAAAAATACCAAGTGCAGTGCATGCTCATCGCAATGCTGACGTTAAATCAATGCCTCGAGGAATCCGGAATTGATCCAAAGTCCGTTGAGTTCAATATCGACCGATCCGCAACGGGGACGCACTACGTCGCGATGTTGCTTCCTCGTGAGAAGCACGATCGAATGATGGTGAGCCGAAACGTCGCAGAAATCGGGTAAGGATGCCCGTTGCCGGGCATCCTCCCCACACCACCTAGCATGCGGGTCCGCACTAGGCGGTTCCACGAAGATGAGCAAGTTCTGCCCAGAGGGTTTTCAGACTCAAGACACCCTGCGAAGCTAACCAATCATTCGTCATCCCGACACCACTTGCGATCGTCTTGGCCATATGCCAAGGTCCTTTGCGACTCTTGCCGTGTCGGATCGCTTGCCTACGGGGCACATGCATCGCGATAAGTTCCCGGATGCGTGTGCGAACATGTCGCCAGCGCTTCCAGTAGCAACAGCGAATGCGTCTCCGGATCCACTGTTCCAAGCTTGCGAACAGTTTCAGTTGAGAGGCAAGTGCAAAGTACCCCATCCATCCTCGCACATAGCGCGCGAGTTCCTGCAACCGATGATCCATCGAGATTCCGCGGCTACGCCCGGTGATCTCACGGATACGGTGCCTGAAACGATGGATGGACTTCTGCGACACGTTGATCGTCGCTCGGCTACCTACGAAACGGAACCCGAGATATTCGAGTTCCTCCGTAGTAACGAGTCGGCTCTTCTCCAAGTTCACAACAAGGTGAAGCTTGCTTGTCAGATAACGATGAACCGATGCAAAGACTCGTTCTGCGCTGCGCTTTGTCCTCGTGAAGATCACGAAATCATCCGCATAACGCACGAAGCGAAGTCCTCGGTTCTCCAACTCTTTGTCCAGGTCATCCAAGAGGATGTTGGCTAGGAGAGGAGACGCGGGGCCGCCTTGCGGCGTTCCCTCGGTCGTTGCTTGGAAATGCCCGTCGACCATAACACCTGCTCGCAGGTAGCGTCC
>JAGWWZ010000127.1 GCA_018970165.1 Planctomycetota bacterium
ATTTTTGCCAAGTTTTTGAAATGAACGTCAGTGAGTGGTGTCCTCTCTTTGTCGCTGCAAAAGTGCCGCAGGCGATTCGATATGTCGAACGACGAGCAACCCGAAGGCTGAGCTATTGTGACTCGGATCACGGAACTTGAACTCGAGCAACTCGTCGATGAACTCGGTGCATCGCTGGTGTTGTTCGCTCGACAATGGTGTTCGTGTCCAGACGACGCCGTCCAAGAAGCACTGATTGAACTGGTGAAAAAGTATCCCGCTCCTCGATCGCCGAAGGCATGGCTGTTTCTTGTCGTTCGGAACAAGGCGATGAACCTAGCTAGGTCGGATCGACGAAGGGAGCGTCACGAATTAGCTAGCGCGGAGCAGGACGCTTGGTTTGATGCAGATACAGGTTCGCAGATGGATGCGGAGTTGACGACGCAGTGGCTCGAACGACTCCCTGATATCCAGCGACAGATCGTGACGGCACGTATTTGGGGTGACTTGACATTCGAGCAGATTGCTGAGGTCGTCGACCGGCCGACAGCTTCTGTATTTCGACTGTTTCGCGAATCGATCGATTCGATACGGCAGCGATTGATAACAAACGAGGCAAAGTCCACAACTGCAGAGCGCAAGCGGGGAATGAACCGATGAACGAACCGAACCAGGGACCCGATGATTGTGAACTCGACAACGAACTCGTTGACTCATTAAGAATACTTAAGCCGCGGGTTCCTCGCCTCGATTGGGATGCGATTCGCGCTGCCCAGTTGGAAACCGATGCCACGATCCCCGCATCAACTCCGTGTCCGCCTCAGTTCTCCTCGGCAGCACGAATCGCTGTGGCATGGTGGTCCGGTATGGCGGCAGGCGTAGCCATTACTTTTTTCGCCATGCAATGGTTTGTGCTACGTGACCTTCGAGCACAAGTTGCGCAACTCGAACAGACCGTTATCGCAACAACAAAAAAGAATGTTGAGAGTTCATCGGCACAGGCCACAATCATCGTCAATACGGGAAATTTTTTAGACCTAAATGCATTATTGGATACCCCCAACTTGTCAGTTGGATCGTACCGCTGGCCAATCGATCGGATGGTTTATGTCCGCTCGAAATCCCTAGCGATGGAATCGACATCGAAATCGGCAATCGATGATGCAACTGGCCCCCAAAGTACAGACACGTCCGGTAACCGTGATCCCAAAATCGAGCCGGCGGAGCCACCAGTGAACCGATTGCAATGGATTAAGGACTTGCAGCGAGAAGTCTACTGAGAGACGCACGATCCACTTGTCGTGTCTCGATAGAGAGCAGATCGCTCGCTTAGCTATTTATTTCATATTCCCAACTCATTCGTTGAGGTCAATCATGATTCTTTTCTCCCGGCATTACCTTTGTGCAATCACTCGATTCCCACAACGCGCGCGGTCGAGAATCGCGATCGCTATTTTGTCTAGCGGATGCGTATTCGGTTTGGGGACCATGCTACGGGCTGATGAAAACACGGCACCGCAGGATACTGCGAGCAAATCGGCGCAAGTGCAGACGCGAAAAATGGTCATTCATCCCAAGAACGAGAGCAAGCCTTCGCTGAAAATGCGTCTGCTGCCCGACCCCAGTGAACAACTGAATGGGAATGCGGCACTTTTCTATCTCAAGGCGATGGGGTTTTTCGAGCAAGACCCTGCCCGTGCTCAGATCCGCGAAATGATCAAGAAAGGGGCGGAACAAGAGAAGTTAGCGGGTAAAGAGGGGATGGATTACCCACCCTATTCATATCTGGAACTGCATCCCAGGGATTATCCCAAAACCGAAGTGCGAGATTACCTGAAATTGCTTTCCTTTCAGGAGCCCTGGCTTCGCGAAGCGAGACGCCATCGTCACTTCTCGATGGATCGCAACATTCAGCTTTCCGATGATCCGCTAGGGTACCTTCTTCCCGAGATCCAGTCGATTCGCGAACTGGCAAGAAACCAGAGCATACGCTGTCGATTAGCGATTGCCGAAAACCGCATCGAGGATGCGATCGAGATTATCGGTCAGCAGGTAGCCATGAGTCGCCACATTGGTATGGACGATTTTCTCGTCAGCTACTTGGTGGGTTGTGCGGTGCTAAACATAGCGGTCGAGGACACGATGTTACTGCAGGAACATGCCCAGTGTCCCAATCTCTATTGGGCGTTTGCGCAATTGCCAAGCCCGATCTTGGATCCCGAACGGTGCATCGCTGTCGAGGGTCAATTCATCTACTTGCAAATTCCAAGACTCAAAGAGGTCGATACGGATCCCAAGCCACCCGCGTATTGGACCGAATTCGTTGCGGAATTCGCCAAACGGACAGCCGACTTTGACGCGTACAACGACTCAGACGCATCCTCAATCGTCTCAAAAGTCCAGGGTGAGAAAAGAGTCGAATCCATTCAGGAATCGATTGCCGCCAACCTTCCGCAAGCCAAGCAGTATTTGCTCAATCGCGGGCTCCTCACCAAGGAGTCGATGGAAGCCTACCCAGGTGAGCAACTCGTGTTTTTGGCGATGAGGGATTACTACGACATGTTTCGCGATGACTATTTCAAGTGGTTACATGTTCCCTACAATGTTGCAATCGAAGGCATGAGGGTGACGGATCTGCAGATGAAATCGAAAAGGGAGCGGGAGGAATTCGGTTGGTTTACGGGAATATCCTATGGTCTTCTACCAAACATCGAGGCGTTCTTCACCGCAGTCACTCGAGCGCGACAACGAATCGCGGTCATTCAAGCGATTGAAGCGATTCGCATGGCGGGAGCAGAGAACGGTGGCAAACCGATCGACTCGTTGGACAGGGCACCGGTACCGGTCCCGATCGATCCGTTCACCGGCAAACCATTCTCGTATCAGGTGGACGGCGAAGTCGCGGTCCTGTCTTCGGAGTTTCCAAACAATAGCCCGGTTCGGATCGAGTTGCGGTTCGCGAAGTAGCGCGTATCCGCCGATTTGACCGGGACAGAGACGAAAAGGACTTAAGGGACCAAAAGCAGCGTAGCCAAGTTCTTCTCGTACCCAGGCTCCTACCAGGGTACGCACTCCACGCAGGCTCAGCCTGCAAGAACTGATGGCCAGTAACCCATTCCGGCTACGGATACCTAGCCTGTGAACGGGCTGAACAGCGGGGTCGAGAGATACCGTTCGCCCAAAGAGCACATGATTGTTGCGATTCGCTTGCCACGAAATTCCGGGCGGCTGGCGATTTGGGCGGCCGCCCAAACGTTCGCGCCACTGCTGATACCCGCCATGATCCCTTCTTCGCGAGCCAATCGCTGGCCCCACGCAAATGCGATCTCGTCGTCCACGGTGATCACTTCATCGACAACGTTTCGATCGAGGTTCTTCGGTACAAACCCTGCGCCGATCCCTTGGATGCGATGGCGTCCAGGCTTGCCACCGCTGATCACGGGCGACTGCGCAGGTTCGACGGCGATCGCTTTGAAATTCGGATTGCGGGCCTTGATGTATCGGGCGACGCCTGTGATCGTTCCACCCGTTCCTACCCCGGCGATGATGGCGTCGATTTGACCCGCGGTATCTTCCCAAATCTCCGGTCCAGTGGTTTGTTCATGGACGGTCGGATTGGCTGGGTTCTCAAATTGCTGAGGGATCCATGCGTTGGAATCGGTCAATGCGATTTCGTTGGCCTTTTGAATAGCCCCGCGCATGCCATCGGCTGCGGGAGTCAATACGAGATTCGCTCCCAGCGCTCGCAGCAGCGCTCGGCGTTCGACCGACATCGATTCGGGCATGGTCAGCGTCAGCCGGTATCCTTTCGCTGCAGCGATGAACGCCAGTGCAATGCCCGTGTTGCCGCTGGTTGGCTCGACGATGTGTGTGTCGCGGTTCAGTTTGCCTTCTCGTTCGGCTGCCTCGATCATCGCTCGGCCGATGCGGTCCTTGACGCTCCCCATCGGATTGAAGAATTCACACTTGGCGAGGACTTCGGCTCCTCCCTCGGGAATCAGACGACGAATGCGAATCAAAGGTGTGTTGCCAACCGTCTGCACAACATCGTCGAACGTTTTTCCGATCGCCATGAGCTTCTTTCCTCTCTCCATTGCTAAACTGGTTTTGAGATGCGGAGCAGACTGGATACTCGCATCAGCGTTTTGTTGAAAGCCTTCGTACACTTGTCGCCAATACATCTACTTCATCATGCGTGTTGTAGATTGCGAATGAGGGACGAACCGTGGTTTCCAGGCCGAAATGCCGTAGGGATGGCTGAGCGCAGTGATGCCCCGTTCGGACGGCGATCCCGACACGATCCAACGCTTGACCCACTTGCTCGGTCGAATACCCTTCGAGCGTGAAGGAAACGACACCAATCTTGTGCGTTGGATTCCCGTAGATCGTGACTCCTGGGATCGCTTTCAACTCGCGAACCGCATGATCGAGCAGCGCATGCTCATGCGCTTGGACTGCGGCTGGATCGAATTGCTGCAGGTAATCAAGGGCCGCACGAAGTCCGACCGCATCGCCGATACTGGGAGTGCCTGCCTCGAATTTCGCAGGAGCGTCTGCGTAGGTGGTCTCGTCGAATGTAACCCGCCGGATCATGTTCCCACCCCCTTGCCATGGAGGCAAGAGAGATCGCATGTCTGGGTGCATGTAGACCACACCGATACCGGTCGGAGCAAAAACCTTGTGCCCAGAGAAGACAAAGAAATCGCATCCGATAGCTTGCACGTCGATCGGCATGTGCGCGATCGATTGAGCTCCATCGATCAAAATCGCCGCGCCATGGTGATGAGCCAGCCTCGTCATCTCCTCGATCGGCAAGACTGTCCCCAGTGTGTTGGACGCATGGGTCACGGACACCATTCGCGTTCTGGGACCAAGTAACCGTCGATACTCCTCCATCATCAATTCGCCGGAATCGTCGAAGGGGATCACTCGCAACCGAGCGCGGGTTTCCTTGCAAATCATCTGCCACGGCACAATGTTCGCATGATGCTCGAACTCGGAAACGAGGATTTCATCTCCCTCACGCAGAATTCCTTTCACAGTATTGGCGACGAGGTTGATCCCTTCGGTAGTTCCACGGACGAAGACAATGTCGTCGCTGGAGGATGCGTGGATCATATCGCTGACGGTTTGTCTCGCCGCTTCGTAATGATCGGTTGCTCGTGCTGCCAAGGCATGGGCTGCACGATGGATGTTGGAATAATCGTGCGCATAGAAATGGGACATCGCATCGATCACACTCTGCGGCTTGTGCGTTGTCGCCGCATTGTCGAGCCAAATCAACGGATGACCGTGAACCGTTTGCTGCAACGCCGGGAAATCGTCTCGAACCGCCGTTAAGTGAAGAGGACGAGAGCGCGGTGGCACACTGACCGTTCCCGTGCTGCCTCGAGCGCGGATCGTCTCGGATATCGGATCGCGATGAACGAATGGGTTGTCCATGGGTGAAGCAGGCGTTTTGAATCTCAAGCTTTGCAACGCCGACTCGCTTGGTTCTCTCAGCGCGACCAATTCCGAAATCGCTTTCGATAGCTTGACCGAATCAAAATCCGTCCCATGCGCGTTTCGATCCATGGCAGCGAGCACCGATGCTGGCAGCACCGATTGAGACAGCACCGATTGAGACAGCACCGAGTTCGCTGACACTGAGTTAGGCAACCCGGAATGAGGAAGCGTAGGGCTGGTCGGTACTCCTGCGAGTTGCGGTGCATCTGGGCGAAGAACTTCTGCAGCGTGCGCACCATCCGAATCCATGCGGAGGTTGTCAGTCGACTGCGATGCTGCTTCACGCAAACGGGATAGCGGATCCATGATCGCATGCGACCCGTGAGGAGGATGGTTGAATGAAGGACTGCGCATCGCTAGATCCCCGAACCGCTGTCAAACGACTTGGGAACTCGCTGCACATAATCGTGGTAATAACCCACTTCGACATTCTCCAGGACTCCGACCGCATCATCGGTCAATACAGCGGTTGAGAAATACAACGTGAGCAGATACGAACTCACGCCTAAGCTATCGAGCCCCATCAAACGGGCGGATAGGCTTGGAGCAATTTCCCCTTCGATCCCGGTTTGATGCAGTCCTACGACCCCTTGATCCTCTTCGCCGACGCGAACCAGCAAGATGCTCGTCGTGCCCGAGGACTGACGGGATTGATATCTGTTAGTCACTTCGAGTTTATCGCAAGGGATAATCGGCACACCGCGCCATGAGGCCACAGGATGACCGAAGATGCTGACCGTCACCGGAGGAACGCCGCGCCAAGTGCACTCGCGTAAAAACGCCGCGATCGCTTTCGGGTGCGCCAAGAAGAACGCGGGCTTCTTCCAAACCAATGCCAACAGTTCATCCAAGTCATCAGGGGTCGGAGCACCGTACCGCGGACTAATGCGCATCGCGGGATCGACCGAATGGAGCAGCCCAAACTTCTTGCTATTGATCAGTTCCCACTCCTGCCGCTCCTTGATCCCCTCGATCGTCAGACGCATCTGCTCCTCGAGTTGATTGAAAGGACCGTTGTATAAATCGGAGACGCGTGTGTGAACGCGCACGACGGTCTGGACTGCAGATAGAGAGTACTCGCGGGGTGTCGGCGAATAGTCCACGAATGTTTCAGGGATCTCAACATTCTCAGCGAATCCCGAAACCAAATCGATGTTCCGTTCGCCGTATCGATTCACGCTCGATCGAAGCTCTTGATGCTCATCGATCGCCTTTTGAAATTCGGAAAACATGTTGGGGTTTTCCGCGAGTAAGGCATCGAGATCTTTTCGAGACAGTGTAAGAAGCACGCATGGAGTGATCGTGCGAATCGTCGCGTCCGAGGGACGATCGGAAGTTAAATCGGACTCGCCGAAAAATTCACCTTCCGTGAGGAGTGCAATGCGCAGGTCGCTTCCGTGGACCCCCTTGCTCAAGACTTCGACTTGTCCCTGCGCGATCACAAAGAACTTGCTTCTGTCCTCACCTTCGACCAGTAGTTTGTTTCCAATCGGCACATTCTCAACGCGAAACGACCCAGACATCCGTTCAAGAATCGCATCGGGCAATCGCGAGAACAAAGGAACGCGACGCAGTGCACTCGACGGAAATGAAACACCATCTTCGCGAACATCCACCGCGATTCGTTCCGCCTTCGCGAGCTCAACTTTAGTGCGATTAACGCGATAGGTTCCTCCATTGACTTGCACCCAAGGAAGCAACTTGAGCAAGTACCTCGGGGTGATTGACATCATCTTCGGTGATGTCTTGGTCGTTGTCGCCAGATTCCGTGCGACGGAAGTCGTTACGCTTCGCTGAAGCAAGTTGTCACTCATTACACGATTCCTTGTTGAAGTTGCACATGGTGTCGTCAATCGTCGTCAAGACGGAAGCATCACCGGCAGAATCATCGGCTCGCTCTCCTCCGCGCCTCAACTTACAACCCCAAGTCTCCCAATTGTTTTGCAGGCGACAAGTACACATCGTGCCCAGGCTGCCAACAACCAAGAAAGTTCCTGGGAACCGTGACATAAGATGCCCGTGAAATTTCACGGAGAAATGTCCTGGCGTTATCGCTATAGAAAAAAACGGCGTCGAGGATCTCTCCTCAACGCCAGCCCTTCGGAGCGCGACACGGGCAATGTATCAAATCGCTCTCTCAGGATTTCACTCGAATCCTTCCTGAGCAACCTCGCCACCGTTGCGGGAGATGAGTTGTGCGAAAACACGGATGTCGAGATTGGCGCTCAGATAGCGAGCGCTTCCATCGACGAATGCGGACATGATGCCGCCGGTGTGGAACGAGTAGGCTTGGCCTGTACCGTCGACACCAAAAAACGGATCGGGATAGGCGGTGCCTAGAGCGATTCCGTTGGTGACATTGATCGCCTTGGGGCCGGGATAGGACGCACCATCCGCTGACGTTCCCAGCAAGACGTTGAGTTCAGAAGCCGGACGGCACCAACCCCCTCCATTGACTCGGATCGCGCTACCCGGCCCAGCATCGATCACTTTGCGACCTAGTCGATAAATATGGGGGCGACCTGCCGACTCGACGAGCCGTACTGTATTGCTGGTCCCGTCGGTAAAGCTCGAAAATTTGAGCTGAGTGGTTTTCGATATCGCTCCACAGTCGTTGCGAGCGGACTGTTGATCGACGAATCCGAGCGTAAACAACTGCGGGGCAACTCCATAGAAACCTGAGTAGTCGCCGTTTGCCACCCGAGCTTGCCAAACTGGGGTATCGGGAGGTGGAGACCCGTCTGCAACTTTGCCATTCTCAGGATTCGAGGGGCATTCATAGATGGGGATCTTCGTTCCGAAGAGATCGTAGTTGACGCTTCCATCTGCATTGGGAACTGTCGATGACCAGTTTTTGGTCAGGTCGATTCGGCGAAACAAATTATCAAATTCCATATACGGCAAAAGGTAAGTGGACCAACGGACTCGAACGGTAGAAACCGCACTGGGGCGAATGTTGGCGGGGAAATACTTCACCGCGCTGTGATGGTTCTGGAACGCCAACTCGATCTGCCGGATATTGTTCGAGCAGGACATCCGTCTTGCGGCTTCGCGGGCCGCCTGAACCGCCGGAAGCAACAATCCGACCAAGATCCCAATAATTGCAATCACTACGAGCAGTTCCACCAACGTAAACGCCCGACGATAATTCAGCTTCTTCATGTGTAACCCTATCTGTATTCCTAAAATCAAAAAATGAAAACCAGCCAATCCCATCCTGAGATCGCGGCCGTGGTTCAACGCAGTTGAATGGGCTCCAAGATATTCTCCGATTTCGCAATCGAGATGCGGATGCCTGAGGAATCCTGCTTGCCCAACGCAGGAGGCAAGTGATTGGTGGGCGCTTCGTTCGGATCGTCTCGCAACCACTGTTCGACCGTAACGATGAATTCCCCGTCAGGAGCGCCATCACCCGTGTCGTAGGTGGTTAATTGAAATCGACCCTCTCGATCGGTAGTTGCACGCGGCTTAGGCGCCTTGCTCGTACCGTCCACCGGATGCAAAACAATCAAAGCACTTGCTACCGCTTTACCGTCGGCTGCGAGCAATTGCCCAGAAGCCTTGTAGGTAGCCACCCGACGCTCGCCGTTTCCACAACCAGGAAACGCAACGGCTACCCACGCGATGCATACAAACGCTAGCAACACGCGAAACCGACTTGTATTCCTTCCAAACGCACAGCAGTAATCCACCCGAGCTTTTCCTCCTCTACGAATCGCTATCGAAGGAACGATTCGGACGGTACCGAATTGCAGCATTCCTTCCAACCCCCATCACAGACACAGGGAGAGGAATGCATTTGCCGTGCCAATCGCGACGGATTGTCCGACAATGACGGTCGAAATGGAAAATCAGATGGAATAATCCGAGGTGAATGATCTCGTATTCATTGGGACGACAAACACTGACTCGCCGGTTTTGAGATCGAGCGCGTCGAGTTGGTCGAGTGGAATATCGACCCGTATCGGGCCAAGGGTCCCAGATTGGAGCAAGACTTTGCCCTGCACTCCTGCTCGGTTGATCCGCTCGATGATCGCCGGAATGCTATCGGGAGATTGACGACTTCGCTCAATACGCATTTCGTGCGGCCGGACGTAGATCCGGGTGCTATCGGGGATCCGAGTGCTATCGGAATTCGCGGGCAAGCCACTGTCTGCAAATCGACCGTGGAACACATTCACCGCACCCAGGAAATCCATCACAAACTCAGAAGCCGGGTGATGGAACACGTCCTCCGGTGTACCGACTTGTTCAATCGCCGCTTGATTCATGACGACCACACGATCAGAGACCTCCAGCGCCTCTTCTTGATCGTGCGTCACGAGGATCGTTGTCGTGTGCAGTTCGTCATGCAATCGGCGCAACCACTCTCGGAGCGACTGCCGGACCTTGGCATCCAAAGCTCCGAACGGCTCATCGAGGAGCAGAACCCGAGGCTCAATGGCCAAGGCTCGCGCAAGGGCAACTCGTTGCCGCTGTCCGCCTGATAGCTGCATGGGAAAACGATTTCCAAAGCCGTCGAGTTGGATCAAGTTCAGTAATCGATGCACGCGATCCTGGATTTCCGATTTCGGCGGACGGGTGGATCGAGGTTGCACTCGTAGCCCGAAGGCGATGTTCTCGAAGACCGTCATATGCTTGAACAACGCGTAGTGCTGAAACACAAAGCCGACACGCCGCTGGCCGACGCTCATCGAGGCTACATCGTCTCCAAAGAACAACACCTTGGGCTCAGTGGCGGAATCACTATCACCATTTAGTTCCCGCTGTGGATCCGGTGACTCCATTCCTGCGATGATGCGCAGCAGCGTCGTCTTGCCAGAACCCGATGGACCGAGCAGTGCCACCAACTCACCGGTTTCGATGTTCAACTGGATATTCTTGAGGGCCACGTAGGACCCAAACGTTTTATTGACGTTCCGGATCTCGACACTCATGATTCGGTTTCAGCCTCCTTCGAGTGATTCACTCTCCTGCGACTCGATTCGATCCGATACTCCAAGAGCGACTTGGCACAAAGCGTGACGACCCCCAAAAAAGCTAGGATCGATGCCAAGGCAAACGCAGCCGCGGTGTTGTATTCGTTATACAGGGCGTCGATCTGCAAGGGGATCGTATTGGTCCGTCCTCGGATGTTCGAAGAGACGACCGAGACCGCGCCAAACTCTCCCATCGCTCGAGCGTTGCACAGAAGCACTCCATAGAGGACACCCCACTTGATATTCGGAAGGGTCACTCGCCAAAAGGTCTGCCAACCGCTCGCACCTAGCGAGATTGCGGCCCACTCCTCTTCACTTCCCTGTTCTTGCATGAGTGGAATTAGCTCTCGCGCAACAAATGGAAACGTCACAAACAGAGTCGCCAACACCACCCCTGGAACAGCGAAGATGACCTGGATCCCATACGAATTCAGAAATGGTCCGAGCCAACCTTGCAGGCCGAAGACGAGCACATACATCAACCCAGCGATGATCGGTGAAACCGCGAAAGGCAAATCGATCAGTGAGATCAACAACGACTTGCCCCGGTACTGGTACTTGGTGGTCGCCCATGCGGCGGCCAAACCGAACAGCGTATTGAGCGGCACCGCAATGATCGCTGCTAACAGCGTCATCTTGATGGCGTTCAGTGCATTGCGTTCCGTCAAGGCAGCGACATAGACTTTCGCACCGCGCCTCAATGCCTCCCAAAAGATCACGCCCAGAGGCAGCAGCAACAGCAGCGCCATAAACCCAATCGTGGTACCGATCAGTAGCCATCGAACCCAGGTCGGATCCGATACCGACATCGCTACCGACTTGGCGGTAGCAGTTGCGGGCGATTTCGATTTATTCTTGGTGATTGCAGGCTGATTCATCCCGTCTCACGTCCTGTACGGCGATTGGCCAACCACTGCACTCCCTGAATCAACAGCAGGATGACTAGGGTCAATACGAGCAGCACCATCGCAACAGCAGACGCACCCGCGATGTCGTTTTCGTCGATGCGGCTGATGATCAACAGGGATGCTATCTCGGTCTTCATCGGCAGATTGCCAGCGATAAAGACCACGCTCCCATATTCGCCCAACGCTCTCGCGAAAGCCAGTGTGAAGCCGGTAACTGCGGCTGGCAGCAAACTGGGAACGGTCACACGATAGAAGGTTTGCCATCGCGAAGCACCCAGGCTCGCCGCAGCCATCTCCGCTTCGCGGTCGAGGTCTTCAATCGCTGGTTGCAATGTTCGCACCACAAAAGGAAAGCCGATGAAGACCAGTGCAATCACAACACCTAGCGGAGAAATCGATGTCTTGATTCCCAGCGGAAACAACCAGCTGCCGAGCAGTCCTGTCGGAGAGAAGATGGTCATCAAGGCGATGCCCGATACCGCGGTAGGCATGGCAAACGGCAGATCCACTAAGGCATTGAGAAGCCCCTTGCCCGGGAACTGATATCGCGTCAATGACCATGCAGCGATTGCGCCGAAGATCAGGTTGACCACTGCGGCTACTAAGGACGCGCCGAACGTCAATCGAAACGATGCCTGTACGCGCGGATTGGCAAGTGTCGCCAGGAACTCCTTGAAGTCCATCGAAAGCGACTTCCAGAAAAGAGCCGCCATCGGGATGAGCACGATCAATGCCAAATAGAAAAGAGTGAATCCGAACGTAATGCCAAAGCCCGGGAGCGACTTGGTTTTCGATCGCTTGGCTCGCATCACTGCGGCCCCTGAAACACCTGATCGAAGATCCCCGTGCGTTCTTTGAAATGGATCTCTTGCGCCTCCTGCCAATCGGCAACCACGTCGGTCAATTCGAACAACTCGAGCGCAGGAAATTTGTTCCGGTCAGCAGCGTCGACCGCATCGATATTGCGAGGACGATAGTAATGCTTGGCAATGATTCGCTGCCCCTCGTCGCTATACAAGTGTTGCAGATAAGCGGTCGCAACTTCAAGCGTACCGTGTGCCTCGGCGTTTTTGGTGACCACGGCAACCGGAGGCTCTGCCAGAATACTCATCGGAGGGACCACAATCTCCACCTCACCCGTTCCAAGTTCCTTGATAGCCAGAAAGGCTTCGTTCTCCCATGCTAGTAGCACATCGCCGATGCGCCGTTGCAAAAATGTGTTGGTCGCGGCTCTCGCAGATGCATCGAGAACCGGAACTCGCCGATACAGGGACTTGATGAAGTCGGCGGCCTTCTCTTGAGCTTTCGCAACAGCCGGATCGTTGGTATCGCGCGCTCGCTCCAGACCATTCAACTCGCGATGCATCGCATATCCCCATGCGGCCAGATAATTCCAACGCGCGCCTCCACCTGTCTTGGGATTGGCGGTAATAACTTCTACATCCTCGCGAATCAAATCCCCCCAGTCCCGTATTTGCTTCGGATTCCCCTTTCGCACTAAAAAAACAATCGTGGATGTATAGGGTGAACTATTGTGCGGAAACTGTTTTTGCCAGTCGGCTGCGAGCAACCCGGATCCCTTGGCGATCGTGTCGATATCTCCCGAGAGTGCTAGAGACACGACGTCGGCTGATAAGCCTTCGTTCACAGCTCGTGCTTGCTTGCCGGATCCGCCATGAGATTGATCGACCTCCACCTCCTGCCCTCGGGTGGCTTTCCAGTGAGCTGCAAACGACGAATTAAAATCGGCATACAGTTCGCGCGTGGGGTCGTACGAGACATTGAGCAGCGTTACTTTGGTTCCACTCGCGCCCGGCGAGCCCCCACCCTCGGGTGAACAGCCGCACGCAAAGATGCAAACCAGCACCAGCACCCATCCGAACGCTCTAGCCACCTCCTTGCAATCTCCCATCGGTATCTTTCCATTCATCAAAGCTGCTGTGTTCCGTCGAGTCACCAGGATTGCTCTCTCGATTTGTTGCCCAACGGAGAATGCTTTCACATGGAATTCGCCACGAAAGTGCAATTATTGCGCCAAACACGCACCTTCGCAATCAGAGGCAAAACAGGCGGTAAACCCTGGAAAGCGGCTTTCGCTAGCGAATGATTTTCTTCGCATCCGAGCAAATATGCCGGTATTGCCGTGCTTAATGCTAGTTGGCCGTGATATAATACGGCTTGTGCACTCAAAAGCCACGGTACGCAATTCGCTATTAGTTTCTAGCGTGTTGAGGAACTAGCTCAAGAAGATGAGGGTTATCGTTCACGGCAAGTCAGCCACGTTCGTTTAGCCCGCTGGACGGAGATTCCATCGTGAATGGTTGCGATCAACTCATCCGAAAAGCAAGGGGATAGGGTTTTCGGGTAGGGTTTTAGGGGAGAGGATGGATGCAGCAGGAAGCCCTTTTCATAGCGCTGAACCGCGGGTGGGAAATCGCCGCGTATCGCCCAATCGATGATGTTTGGATGGCAGAGATGCTCCGTCTCATTCGAGAGCATTGGCCTTTGCAGTCGGCAATCGTCTATGAGCTGGACGCAGCCACCAAGTCGCTTTTGATCGTGGGTGCAACGGGAGCCAATGCATCGGCTATCGGCCGTCAGGCAATCTCCTGCACTGATTCCAAGTGGCAGGAACTCGACAAGTGGATGAGATCCGGAGTTGTGCTGCGTCAGAATAGTCCGCGGCGGTCGGGCAAGTTGGCGATACTCACGCCCGAGGAGTTTTCTGCATCGTTGGCAATACCTCTGTTCGTGAATGGTGCATTCGATGGAGCAAATGAGGAGTTGGCATTGTACGGCGCGATTGTTTTTGAGATCGAGCGTGGGAGAGTTGCGTCAACCGATCTCGACCCAGTTCTCCAGGCCTGGTCTGGTCCGATTGGGCTAGCGCTCACGAATCGAATTCGAAGTAAACGGGAATCTTCTCGCGATCTGTCCACACAAGATAGCGTTGACCGCCCGGATCGCAAAGCGCTGCGCGACATTGTCGTCGGCGCGGACGCAGGGCTTCGGGCCGTGATGGAGCGGGTGCAGCTGGTTGCGGGCTCGGATATGCCGGTTTTGATTTTAGGAGATACGGGAACCGGCAAGGAAGTGGTAGCGCGAGCCATTCACACGCGTTCGGCCCGCTCGACGGGACCATTCTTGCGAGTGAACTGCGGCGCGATCCCTCCGGAATTGATCGACTCGCAACTGTTTGGGCATGAACGGGGTAGCTTTACTGGTGCCTCGGATCAGCGCAAAGGGTGGTTCGAGCGAGCCGAGGGTGGCACGTTGTTTTTGGATGAGATCGGCGAATTGCCGTTGGCCGCACAGGTGCGATTGCTGCGAGTGCTTCAGGAGAAGACGATCGAACGCGTAGGTGGCCAGGAGACCATCCATGTCGACGTTCGGATCGTTACTGCCACGCACCGCGATCTTGCCTCGATGGTTCACCAGCGAACGTTCCGGGAAGATCTATGGTATCGGATCAATGTTTTTCCGATCTTGTTGCCGCGGCTATCCGAACGACGAGAGGACATCCCCGAATTGGCTCGCCATTTCGCACGCAAGGCGTCGGCGAGCTTTGGTATTACTTATGTGGAGCCAACGTATAGCGACATCGACCAGCTGATCGAATACCACTGGCCAGGCAACATTCGAGAACTTCAAGCAGTGATCGACCGTGCGGTGATTCTGGGGCGTGGGGTTCGTTTAGAGATCGCGACGTCACTCGGTCTAGGACAGCAGCCACGATACACGCCTGCACCGGACAACAATGAGCCGACCTTTTATGAAGTGATCCCTGAATCGGTTCCCCCCATGGGTTCGGTCGTCGCAACGCCTACTGCATCGCCACCTGTCGGCTCAGGCAACGACGCTCGCATTGAATCCCTGAACGAGTCGATGAAGCGGCACATCGAGCGTGCGTTGCTCGCATGCAACGGACAGATTGAGGGTAAACGCGGCGCAGCCGACACGCTTCGGATCAATCCACATACTCTCCGAGCCAAGATGCGCAAGCTCGGCATCCGCTGGTCCGACTACCGAAAGAGTTAGCCTTTGGCTGTCCTCTTCACTCCGTCTTAACAAGTACCTGCGCCGTCCGCAACACAGCATGACTGTGCGACGTATCGAAAGCTATGTTCTTGAAGCCGTGAAAGCTCACGGGGATACGCTCACTACTTCCTATCACGGTGATATACCACAGACATCGTCGCCTCTTTCGCATCCATCTAAGGATGGATGGGCATGAAATAAAATTCATCTACCGAATTTGCTTTTGGGTAAGTCTGCGACTGAGCATCTGCAATGCCAATGAATTCCTTGGGTACACACACACTCGCTCATGTCGCAAGCGAGATGACCTGAAACGGTAGCGGATGATCTCATCGCGTCAAAGCGGAATAATCGGCACGCCCGTTGCTATCTGTTCTTTCGGCGGATCGGATCATCGATCCTGGGAAATACCTGCTATAGGAGCACGATACATGCGCATGGATCATCTGCTAATCAATCAATCTCTACGTAAGCACCGAGCGTTTACTCTCGTGGAACTGCTGGTGGTGATTGCTATCATCGGCGTGCTTGTAGGCTTGTTGCTTCCAGCGGTCCAAGCCGCCCGTGAAGCAGCCCGCAGGATGCAATGCTCAAACAAT
>JAGWWZ010000309.1 GCA_018970165.1 Planctomycetota bacterium
AGTTCGGACCGCAGGGGTCTAGGCATAGTGATTCTCCTCGGCAGAGCAGGGTAGCAGAAAGGGGAGGAAAAGCAAATAGGTGGGTGGCACTTCAAATGTCAGCTTTTGAAAACAGAAAGAGCGTAACCTGCATGAGTCGCCCGAAATTGCTCTCTTTCGATAAAGCCCAAAACAGGGCCACTACTTCGCGTTCATCAATTCCTGGCGTAGGAATGTGTAGGCAATCGCTTGCATGAACGCGGACTGGCGATTGTTTGCGGCTCCGCCGTGACCGCCCTCAATATTCTCGTAGTACCAAACGGGATGCCCCATCGCTTCCATCTTGGCCATCATCTTTCGAGCATGCCCCGGATGGACTCGGTCGTCGCGTGTCGATGTTGTGAATAGTACGCGCGGATAATTGACCTTCTCCTTCACGTTCTGGTACGGCGAGAACTTTTGGATGAAGCTCCATTCCTCGGGTACGTCCGGATTGCCGTATTCAGCCATCCAAGATGCCCCTGCCAACAGTTTGTTGTAGCGCTTCATATCGAGAAGCGGTACTTGGCAGACTGCGGCATGAAACAAATCGGGGTAAAGGGTTACCATGTTGCCAACGAGTAATCCGCCGTTAGAACCACCCTGTACAGCCAACCGCTCCTTGCGTGTGACTTTGCGTGCGATCAAGTCCTTGGCAACTGCAGCGAAATCCTCGTAAGCTCGCAATCGGTTCTGTTTGAGTGCCGCTTGGTGCCATCGCGGACCATATTCGCCGCCTCCTCGAATGTTGGCAACCACGTAGACGCCACCCTGAGTCAGCCACGCACGACCGACAGTCGCGCTGTAGGCAGGCTGGAGCGATATCTCAAATCCGCCGTATCCGTAAAGCAGTGTCGGATGATCACCCGTCGGCTTGAGATCCTTTTGTGCAACCATAAAGTATGGAACTCGGGTACCGTCACTACTGGTCGCAAAGTGTTGTGTGATCGTCAGACCTTTGGAATCAAAGAACTGAGGCAATCGCTTCAACTCGATCGGATCGCTGCCGATCGTCCCGATCGACAATGTCGTTGGGGTCAGATAGTCCGTTGATGTCATGAAATAATCGTTGGACTCATCTGGATCGACAGGCGTGACACTCACCGTTCCGAACTTCGGAGCCCCACGCAGCGGTTCTCTTTTCCATCCTTCGGGTGAGTAAGTTAGAACCTCAATACGGTTTTTCACATCATCGAGAATGTTGATAAGCAGGTGATCCTTTGTAAAGCCATAGCTGTCGAGAGCCGTGGTATCGGTCGGTTCAAATAGAACATCGAAATTCCGTTTGCCCGACATGAAGGCATCGAAGTCGATCACCAGCAGCGAACCGGCTTTGTACGATCGATCGTTGACCGACCAAGGCTCTCGCAACTCAATCGCCATCCATTTTCGGTTTACCGATTTGTTGGCGGTATTCGGTGCATCAATCTTGACGAGTTCTTTTCGGTCGTTGAGCAGATAGAGTTCGTCATTGTAAAAAGCGATATTTCGTGAAACGAAGTTGCGTTCAAAGCCAGGCGAATCATCGTGAATGGCGCCGATCGACATATCGGTCGACTTTCCCTCGTAAAGAGTGGTGGCCGACTCCATCGGAGTTCCCCTTTTCCACATCTTTGCAAGACGCGGGTATCCTGAGTCGGTCATGCTGCCTGGTCCGAAGTCTGTGGAAACAAATACGTGATCGCGGTCGATCCAAGACATCCGACCTTTGGCCTCCGGACGCTGAAAGCCATCGGCAACGAACTCCCGTTTCACCAGATCGAATTCCCGAGTGACATCGGCGTCGGCTCCCCCTCGGGACAACGAAATCAACGCTCGCGTGTAATCGGGACGCAGCAGTGAAGCACCTTTCCAGACCCAGTTTTCTTTTTCGTTCGCACCCAATGAATCGAGATCGAGCAGCACTTCCCAGTTCGGTGCATCCTTCTTGTACTCCTCGAGGGTCGTGCGACGCCATAGTCCACGTTCATTCTTCTTGTCTCGCCAGAAGTTGTAGTAGTATTCGCCATGCTTGACGACCAAGGGAATGCGCGCGTTGG
Organism: Planctomycetota bacterium; assembly: GCA_018970165.1. Lineage (GTDB taxonomy): Bacteria > Planctomycetota > Planctomycetia > Pirellulales > Pirellulaceae > JBKCUI01. Next base: position 2,058 of record JAGWWZ010000309.1, read on the forward strand.
AGTCAAGAATGTCGAGCAGATCTTTTCGGAGCGGTTCAAAACTCGGGTCCTCTTCAAACCTTTCTTGCGATTTCGCGTTTCTTGCTCGAACCCAATCGAGTGCAGCATCGCCACCGACATCCTCGAGCCATTGATACGGATCGTCGCTAGCAACTACAGGGTTGGGTGCGGGTTTCGAGTCCTGTGCCGTCAACGTCATACCTCCTAAAACGAAAAACGGAACGATCCACATAGGTTTCCAATGATGCATTCCAAAGAACTCCTCAATACTACGAGAGCCTATCAGTGATATTAGAAATTTCTCTTTGGGACAAAGAGTTTATTGTAGTTCGGCATCCACCCAAACAAGGCGATGGTCCGAAGCTCGAGCTAGCTGATTTCCACGTTCGGATTCCTTGGCTGACGGCCAATAGATTCCGCTATCCA
>JAGWWZ010000310.1 GCA_018970165.1 Planctomycetota bacterium
GTTCATTGGATTGTTGTTGTTCTTGTGAGCCCAGCGCGTGTAGGGAACCGCTTGAGGCCGGTTTTGTGAGTGAACCATTTTTGTTGTTGATTTGTAATGAGGATTTTGTATTGTGAAAATTCGTGTAGAAAAGAAAATCGGTGATTCAGTCTTGTCGTTTGAGACAGGGCAGTTAGCCAAACAAGCCGAGTCGTGCATCTTGGCCCAGTACGGGGACACAGTGGTCCTCAATGCCGTGACGACGGGTCCATCGCGGCCCGGGACAGATTTCTTCCCGCTGACCTGCGATTATCGAGAAAGATTCGCGGCTGCCGGTAAATTCCCAGGTGGCTTTATCAAGCGAGAAGGACGTCCGACCACCAAGGAGACGTTGACGAGCCGTTTGATCGACAGACCAATTCGCCCGCTGTTTCCAGAAGGATTTATCGACGAGGTCCAAGTCCAATCGTTGGTGCTAAGCAGCGATACACAAAACGACGCCGATGTCTTGGCGATGAACGGTGCGGCTTGCGCGGTTTTCGTAAGTTCGCTTCCATTCCAAGGCCCGATCGCCTCGGTTCGTATCGGGCGCATCGATGGCAAGATGATTCCTTTTCCAACCGTCGCCCAGCTCGACGAAAGCGACTTGGACATGATCGTCTCGGCCAACGAACGAGAGGTGGTCATGATCGAAGGTTTCGGCCATGAAATTTTAGAAAACGAAATGCTCGAAGCGATCAAGTACGCTCACGGCATTTGTCGCGAAGTCATCGAATTGCAAAAAGAGCTCTTCGCGAAGGTCAATCCAACGAAGGTGCAATTCGTATCTCCAGACGATTCTGCTCTGATCGGCTCGCTGAAAGATCGTTACTACGATCGATTCAAAACGGCTAAGCAAATCGATGGCAAACAAGATCGCAACGAAGCCTGCGCACAGTTGCGTCAAGCGGCTTTTGCTGAAATGGTCCCAGATCCGAAAGCCGAAGGCGCGTTGGATTCGAATGTCTTTTTCAGAGCTTGGCATACCCTCGAGAACCAAATCGTAAGAGATTTGATTTTGGCAGGTACTCGCGCCGACGGTCGGGACTCCAAGAGTTTGCGCCCAATCCATTGCGAAACCGACTTGCTCCCACGCACCCATGGAACCGCCCTGTTCCAACGAGGAGAGACCCAAGCCTTCATCACCATCACGTTGGGAACCCCTCGTGATGAACAACGGGTCGATGGACTGATGGACGAGTACAGCAAGAAGTTCATGCTCGACTACAACTTCCCGCCCTTCTCGGTAGGTGAGTGCAAGCCGAACCGTGGGCCTGGACGCCGCGAAATCGGTCACGGTATGCTCGCCGAACGATCGCTTGAAGCGGTTTTGCCAGACCCAGATGACTTCCCATACACCATGCGAGTCATCAGCGATATCTTCGAGAGCAATGGCTCCTCGTCGATGGCTTCGGTATGCGGTGGTTGCCTCGGACTCATGGCCGCCGGCGTTCCGATCACCAATCCCGTGGCCGGGATCAGCATCGGTCTGGTCCGCGACAAAGATAGCTATGTGCTACTGACGGACATCATCGGAGACGAAGATCACCATGGTGACATGGATTTCAAAATCGCTGGAACGCAAAACGGGATCACAGGTATCCAACTGGACCTGAAGATCGACGGCATCAGTGAAGAGATCATTCGCGCCACCCTCAAGCAAGCTCGCGAGGCTCGGATCGAGATCCTTCGAAAGATGCTCACTTGCATCCCCAAGCCTCGAAATGAAATCAGCCGATACGCACCACGTTTGCTCAGGACCAAGATCGATCCAGATAAGATTGGATTGCTCATCGGACCTGGCGGCAAAAACATTCGGGCAATCCAAGAAGATACCGGTGCGACCATCGATGTCGATGACGAAGGAAACGTCACTGTAGCTAGCTCCGATGCCGATTCGGCCAAAGCGGCCTTGAGCCGAGTGGAAGCTTGCACGGCGACGGTCCAAATCGGCAAAATCTACGACGGAGTCGTAACGAGCGTTCGCGACTTCGGCGCGTTTGTCGAAATCCTGCCAGGCAAAGATGGACTCTGCCACGTAAGCGAATTGTCCAGCGGATATGTATCGAGCGTCGATTCGGTCTGCCGAGTCGGTGACCCGATGAAGGTTCTAGTGATCGATATCGATGATCACGATCGGGTCAAACTATCTCGACGCCGAGCCCTCGAAGAACTCGGGATCGAAGACGACTTGGCCACCGAGTCCCAAGACGACGAAGGTTTTGGGGACGAAGAGGGAGGCGAAGGATTCGAAGACCGCGAAGACCGTCCACCTCGTCCCGAACGATCCTCGGATCGCGGTGGTGACCGCGGTGGTGACCGTGGTGGGGACCGTCGCGGAGGAGATCGCGGTGGAGATCGCGGTGGCCGTGATGGGTTCCGACGCCGAGGCGGCGGCGGTGGTGGTGGCGGCGGAGGTGGCGGCCGTGGCCGAGGAGGTC
>JAGWWZ010000128.1 GCA_018970165.1 Planctomycetota bacterium
TTGAAGCTTGACGGTGGCGGTGCGTCGGGAGGTATGGGTGGATTCGGAGGACCGGGTGGAGGAGGATTGGGAGGTCCCGGTCCCGGAGGGTTGGGAGGACCTGGAGGACCCGGCGCTCCCGGCGGGGCAGGGGCAGGAGGGGGAGCGGCTGGTAACGGCAGTTTGAATTAATTCCTTGTTGTCGCATCCATCGGTCGCTTAGTCGTTGCAAAAACATCGATTAGGAATTCGTAGTCTTGCACACGGGGTTCTGATTTAGCGGGGCGGTTGATCGAAAATTCTGTTTTGCGGTTGACGATGCATTCAATGCCGTCTATCTTTTCCCCTCCCACGTTTGACGTCGGGCCTGTTGGATGTATTTCGGGGAGGATCATTCCTGAAATACGAACTGTTACTAAGAGTTTTTTGAAGGGATCAAGGCTGTGTCTGGATCGCATGAAGTCATCCGTATCCGAATGGAAGCATACGATCATTCGGTTCTCGACCAAAGTGCGTCCGAGATCGTGGAGACGGCCAAGAGAACTCATTCGGAAGTGCATGGGCCGATTCCGTTGCCGACTCGAATTGAGCGGTACACCGTGCTGTCTGGTCCTCACATCGACAAGAAAGCTCGTCAACAGTTTGAGATCCGAACGCACAAGCGTTTGATCGACATTAAACAAGCCACGGCTCGAACGATTGAGGCTCTTAATAAATTGAGCCTTCCAGCAGGCGTTGACATCAAAATCAAGGCGACGTCTCGGTAGGGGTTGTATTTTTCACCTAAAGGGTTTCCTTAGTATGGTTCGGAAGCCTTGTGGGTAACCGCGAACTTGCGTCGAGTAGACGCAGAGCCGAACGCTTGTTCGGTGAGGTTTGTGAGTCCCGCAACGCAAGCGATGACGGAATTTGACCATGAGAAAAGGTATACTCGGCCGAAAGGTCGGAATGACGCAGATATTTCAGCAGGACGGACAGGTGGTGCCGGTAACCGTTATTGAGGCCGGGCCGTGTCATGTTCTCCAGGTCAAGACCGTCGATCGCGATGGGTACGATGCGGTACAGTTGGGCTTTAAAGATAAGCCGCGTCGGCTGGCTAGTCGCTCTGAACGAGGGCACGTCGCCCCTATCTCCAGCAAGCGTGCGAAGAAGCTCGAGGGTGCGGGGGTCGTATCAGCGAAACCTAATTGCGAACCGAAGAGATTCGTGCGGGAGCTTCGAGGCTCTAGCCAAGATTTGGCTGTCGGTGCTGAATTGCTTGTTTCTGTCCTCGATGGTGTGAAGTCGGTGGACGTGACGGGTATCACGAAAGGTTGCGGCTACTCTGGCTGGATGAAGCGGCATAATTTTTCGGGTCAGCGAGCTACGCACGGCGTGAAGAAGGTTCACCGGCATCCAGGTGGTACCGCTGCAGGTACATATCCCGGTCGTGTTCGCAAGGGCAAGAAGATGGCAGGCCACTACGGCGTGGACCAAATCACCATGCGAAACCTGAAGGTGGTGAAAGTTGATGCAGAGAAGAATCTTCTCTTGGTCAAGGGGGCGATCCCTGGACCGGCTGGCGGTTTTGTCGTCGTCCGCGAAACGAACAAGTTAGGTTGAGGTGAGCGATGGTCAGTCTTCCGATTTATGACTTGTCCGGCAACAAGGTCGGCAGCTATGAGATCGATCCCGATGCGATCGCTCCCAAGGTGAACAAGCAGCTGTTGCACGATGCAGTGGTGATGTACCTCGCGAACGCGCGTCAAGGGAGCAACAAAACCAAGCGACGCGGAGAGGTTTCCGGGTCGACGAAGAAGATGTACAAGCAGAAGGGGACCGGCAACGCCCGAATGGGTGCAAAGAGAACACCTGTCCGCCGAGGTGGTGGTCACGCGAACTCACGTCAGCCGAGATCTTACTATTACCGTCTGCCTCGCAAGGCGGTGCAGGGTGCGACCCGTATGGCGTTGGCTGCCAAGATCTCCGCGGGTTCTGTCGTGGTGATTGACCAATTGGCAATGGAAGCACCGAAGACCAAGTCTTTAGCGGCAGCCTTCAAGGCGCTGGGGCTGGAAGGTGTGACGAAGACACTAGCAACGGCTGCGGTTGACAAGAACGTGTACCTCAGCGGCAGGAACATTCAAGGGTTGACGATCAGTCCGGTGAGCGACCTCAATGCATTGACTATCTTGCGACCTCGCAAGTTGGTGGTGACCAAGGAAGCGCTGGACTGGATCAAGGCTCGAGCAACGGCATAGGGGAACCGACATGGCGAAACAGCCTCCGAAGACATCGATGGAGTTGACTCCACACCAGATCGTGTATCGCCCTTTGGTGACAGAGAAGGGTGTGCACAAAGCGACTCGGCAGAATCGTTATGCGTTCCAAGTGAGCCCGTTGGCGACCAAGACGCAGATCAAAGATGCGATCGAAGAGTTGTTCAATGTGAAGGTAGTGGCGGTTGCGACCCAGAACCGCAAGGGGAAAACGCGGCGTTATCGAGCGAAGCTCGGTGTTACCGACGCGTGGAAGAAGGCGATCGTCAAGTTGGGTGGCGAGTACAAGATTGACTTCTTCTAAGACGAGCGAACGACGCTAAACAGGGACAGAATCCATGGCTATTCGAATTTACAAACCTACCAGCCCGGGACGGCGGAACTCGTCGGTCAGCGACTTTGCGGAGTTGACTCCAGGTGCAGTACCCGAGAAGTCGCTCCTTAAGCGGTACAAGCGTAAGGGTGGTCGAAACAATCAAGGCTTTATCACTGCTCGCCATCGAGGTGGTGGTCACAAGCGAATGTATCGAGTCATCGATTTCCATCGAACGAAGGATGGGATAGCGGCGACCGTCGATTCCGTTCAGTACGATCCGAACAGAAGCTCTCGGATCGCCCTTCTGAAGTATGCCGATGGCGAGAAAAGATACGTTTTGGCGGTTGACGGCTTGAAGAAGGGGGATGTGATTCTTAATGGTCCTGATGCTCCGCCGACTGTTGGCAACTGTTTGCCTCTCAAGAATATCCCTGCGGGCATGGAAGTATGTTGCATCGAGATGACTCCTGGACGCGGTGCGGCCCTGTGTCGATCTGCGGGTTCTTCCGCAGTTTTGATGGCTCGTGAAGGTGGTTGGGCCCAGTTGCAGTTGCCTAGTGGTGAAGTTCGTCGTGTTCCGAGCCAGGGACGTGCGACGATCGGCAAGATGGGGAATTCGGAACATGATGCGGTTCGTATCGGCAAGGCCGGACGAAACCGATGGAAGGGTTGGCGGCCGCACGTTCGCGGTACCGCGATGAACCCGCACGATCACCCGCACGGTGGTGGTGAAGGTCGAACGAAGGGTGGGCGGCATCCGGTCAGTCCGACCGGCAAGCTGGCCAAGGGTGGCTTCACTCGTCGGCGCCGCAAACCGAGCAATTCGGCGATCATCCGTCGTCGCAAATCGCGTCGATACGGTCAGTTGAAGTTGAGATAGGCAGTTGAAGTTTAGATAGGCACAGGGTTTCAGGAGTAAGGCGAAGTCATCGATGGGACGTTCAACGAAAAAGGGTCCGTATGTGGATCCCAAGTTGTTTGCCAAGTTGGTAAAGGCACGCGAAACAAAAAATTCGCAGCCGATTACCACGTGGGCAAGGCGCTGCACGATTGTGCCTGAATTCGTCGGCGCAACGTTCATGGTGCACAACGGGAAAGCACACATCAAAGTGTTTGTGACCGAAGACATGGTTGGACACAAACTCGGCGAGTTTGCTCCCACGCGAACGTTTCGCGGTCACGGCGGCAAGGGTGGCAAGAAGTAGAAGTGACGAGGTCATAACATGGCATATCGAGCAGTACACCGCTACGCACGGATCAGCGCCCGCAAAGTTCGGCCGCTGGCGAATCTCGTGCGTGGAAAGTTCGCCGACGAAGCGTTGGATATTTTGCGATTCCAGCCTCATCGGGGTGCACGCATGCTGGAGAAGGTAATCAAAAGTGCGGTTGGGAGCGCTCAAGACACCGAACAAAACGGTGGACGCTCGTACAACGCAGAGGAGTTGGTGGTTGTCGATGCCCGCATCGATGGCGGCCCAGTATTCAAACGTTTCCAGCCTCGCTCGCGCGGGCAAGCGTTCGGGATCCTGAAACGTTCAAGTCATATTTCGGTCGAACTGAAGCGGTTGGAAGAACTGTAGGAAGAGACAGAACATGGGACAGAAGGTAAATCCTGTTGGCTTCCGTACCGGCATCGTGATGGGCTGGAAAAGCCGTTGGTACGCGAGCAAGAAAGAGTTTGCAGAACTACTGGTCGAAGATCAGAAGATCCGCAACTTCATCAAAAATCATCCGACCAAAGCGTCATATCGCGAAGCGGGTATCGACCGCATCGAAATCGAGCGGACGCGCGACGAAGTTCGATTGTTCGTGTATGTCGCCAAACCGGGTTTGATCATCGGCAAGAAGGGAACCGAGATCGAAGTGTTGCAGGAGGAACTGCAAAACTTGATCGGTCGCCGAGTCAACTTGAAGGTGGAGGAAGTATATCGTCCGGAGATCCAATCGCAGTTGATCGCGGAAGACATCGCCAAGCAGCTTGCAAAGCGAGCTAGTTTCAGGCGTACCATGAAGCGAGCGATTGAAACAGCGATGGATGCCGGTGCTAAAGGAATCAAGATCCAACTGTCGGGACGGTTGGGTGGAGCGGAAATGGCTCGATGTGAGAAAGCGAACGCGGGAGCACTTCCGCTGAGCACCATCCAAGCCAAGATCAGTTACGGGTTTGCCGAGGCTGCGACCCCTCAGGGGAATATCGGAGTCCAGGTCTGGGTCAATCAAGGTTCGTACGCAGGAGATTCAAACGATGGCGCTGATGCCCAAGCGGGTCAAGCACCGAAAAAGCCAAAGAGGACGTATAAAAGGTAATGCGACTCGAGGCAACAAGGTCGTTTTCGGTGACTGGGGTCTGCAATGCCTGCAAGGCGGATGGATCCGAGCCCAAACGATCGAAGCCGGTCGTATCGCTGCCAACCAATACGTTCGAGGTGAAGGCCGACTGTATATTCGCGTTTTCCCAGACAAGCCGGTTTCCTCCAAACCACTCGAAACTCGAATGGGTAAAGGGAAGGGTGAACCGGAGTACTGGGTCGCCGTGGTCAAGCCGGGGACGGTCTTGTACGAGTTGGCTGGTGTTTCCGAACAGCAAGCCAAGGTTTGCTTCGCGCGGTTGGCTGCCAAGATGCCGATTCGCGTCCGACTGGTTCGGCGACGGCCAGCGTAGGCTCGCCCGGTAGCCCATCTGCAACCGTGACCCATCGCGTACTGCAGAGGAGGTTGTTCGAATGCGAACCGTTTTCCTTACAGATTCAAGTCAAAAATTTCAACGTTGAGTGACGCGGGACGATCCGCGACGAGGTGTGAACCGATGACCAATGCATCCGAGCTACGCGAGATGAGCGATGAGCAACTCGAGATGACTGCGCTGGAAGCAGCGGAGACGATGTTTCGTCTTCGGTTGCAGTCCCAGACAGACCGGGTTGACGTTCCATCGCAAAAGAAGAAAAGCCGGCGGTTGATCGCACGCGTTCGCACGATCCAGACCGAACGGGCCAAGGCAAAGAAGAACTAATTGGGATAAGGACGAGGATATAGCATGGCACGTCGAGTATTGATTGGTGTGGTAAAGAGCGATCGCATGAATAAGTCGCGTCGAGTTGAGATCGAGCGATTCGTTCGGCATCCGAAGTATTCGAAGATCGTCCGTCGCAAGACGGTGTGCCATGTTCACGACGAGTCCAACGAATCCAAAGTTGGGGACAAGGTCGAGATCGAAGAATCGCGACCGATTTCGAAATTGAAGCGATGGCGATTGATTCGCGTGGTCGAGAAGAACCGCGAAGTCGATCTGGCGACACTCAAGGGGGAAGCGGAGTCGGTCTAGTCGATCGACGTTCACGTTCCTAACGGACTCTCAGGCTGGAAAGATCAGTTCCATGATTCAACAAGAAACACGATTGCAAGTTGCGGACAACACGGGTGCCAGGGAAGTGATGTGCATCAAAGTGTTGGGGGGAACCCGTCGCAGATATGCCGGGATCGGTGATGTGATCATCTGCTCGGTCAAGAGTGTCATTCCCGGCAGCGAAATTAAAAAGAAGGCGGTCGTTCGCGGTGTGATTGTTCGCACCGCGCAGCCGACCCGCCGATCCGATGGCAGCTACGTCCGATTCGACAGCAACGCTGTCGTCCTTGTAGACAAAGACAACAATCCTCGCGGAACTCGAATTTTCGGTGCCGTGGCTCGCGAACTTCGCGAGAAGAGTTTTACCAAGATCGTCTCGTTGGCGAGTGAGGTGGTTTGATGTGGATCAAAGTAGATGATGTGGTCGTAGTGATCGCGGGTCGAGATAAGGGCCAGCGAGGCAAAGTTCTCGAAGTCGATCGGGAGAAGGGGCGGGTTGTCGTCGAAGGGCTCAACCGCGTCTACAAGCACGTCAAGCGATCCCAGCGGAATCCTCAAGGTGGGCGACTGTCCAAGGAGGTTTCTCTGAACGCTTCCAACGTGATGCTGGTGTGTCCAAAGACTGGAAAGCCGACGAGAGTCGGAGTGCGGTTTTTGGCCGATGGTACCAAAGAACGATACAGCAAGCGGTCTGGAGAATCGATCAGTGTGGTCGCTCCGCCCCGTGGTAACAAGTCTTGATGATGGGATAAGGGCGAGAATAAGATGGCGCCGCGGTTACAACAATTTTACAGCGACAACATTCAAAAAACCTTGGGTGAAGAACTCGGGATCAAGAACGTTTTCGCGATTCCGAAGCTCGAGAAGATCTCCGTCAACATGGGTGTTGGAGAAGCGATGCAGGATAAGAAGTTCCTGGAACTCGCAGCCGAAGCCATGGGGGAAATCACGGGCCAGAAGCCGGTTTTGACTTTGGCTCGTCAGTCAATCGCCGGGTTCAAGCTTCGTGAAGGTGTTGCGATCGGATGCAAGGTGACCTTGCGTGGCGAGCGGATGTACGAGTTCCTTGACCGATTGATCAGTATCGTCCTGCCCCGTGTTCGTGACTTTCGCGGAGTCAGCCGCACGGCCTTTGATGGGCACGGCAACTACTCCATGGGCTTAGCGGAGTGGCTGGTGTTTCCAGAATTGACCGGAGACAAATTCGCGAAGGCTCAAGGTTTAAACATCAGCATCGTGACAACGGCGCAAAGCGATGAACATGCACGGCGGCTTCTCGAAATGTTCGGGATGCCCTTCCGAGCACCGAAGAAGAAGACCGCCTAACCCCAGTTTTATTAGAACCTCCAGTTTCATAGTCTCATTGGAAGAATTGACCTGTGGCAAGTAAAAGCAAAATCGCAAAGGCGAATCGCGAGCCGAAGTTCTCCACTCGGCGAGAAAACCGCTGCAAACTGTGTGGGCGTCCAAGGGCGGTCTACCGGAAGTTCGGCATTTGTAGGATTTGTTTTCGCCAACTGGCTGACAAAGGTCTGATTCCTGGTGTTCGGAAATCAAGCTGGTAAGAGTAAGGCAACCATACGATGATCAACGACCCTATTTCTGATATGCTGACTCGAATCCGAAACGCCATTCGGATCGAAAGACCCTTTGTAGAAGTCCCATCTTCGCAACTTCGAAAGAACGTAGCGGATGTATTGAAGCGAGAAGGCTACATTTGGGACTACTCGGAAGTGGAAGCCGAGCCAGCGAAGATTCTCCGCATCGAGCTCAAGTATGGGCCCAACGGAGAGAAAATCATCTCGAGCGTCAAGCGAGTCAGCAAACCTGGCCGTCGCGTTTACGCCAAGTGCGGTGAGCTCAAACCCGTTTTGAACGGACTGGGAATTTCGATCGTCAGCACCTCGCGAGGTGTATTCAGCGATCGCGAGGCCCGTCAGCACAAACTGGGTGGCGAAGTATTGTGTGAGGTTTGCTAGCGACGGTCGCTGGCCAGAGGAAGACTGACGGGAATAACAGTTACTCGTTTCAAACATTCCAAAGAATCGAAGATAGGTTGGAGTCATGTCACGTATCGGAAAGAAGCCGGTCCCGGTCCTAGACGGTGTCAAGATCGCGATCGACGGTCAGACAATCAACGTTGAGGGGCCGAAGGGTAAGCTCAGTTACACCCATCGCGACGAAGTCAATGTGGCTCTCGAGAACGACGGCAAGGAAATTGTCGTGTCCCGAATCTCCGACGATCGGTTTCCTCGCGCTGTTCACGGATTGACACGGGCGTTGATCAATAACATGGTCTTCGGCGTGAAAAATGGGTATGAGAAGAAATTGGAAGTGATCGGTGTCGGCTACGTCGCATCGCTCAAGGGGAAGGTATTGAATTTGCGAGTCGGCTACGCCAACGAACTCCAGGTTCCGATTCCCGATGGGCTAACGGTGACCTGTCCCGATCAGACGCACATCAATGTGTCGGGTTGCGACAAGCAAGCCGTTGGTCAGTTTGCAGCACATGTCCGATCGCTTCGCAAGCCCGAACCATACAAGGGCAAGGGTGTTCGCTACGTGGGCGAACAGGTCAAGATCAAGCCGGGCAAGAGTGCAACTTAGTCCTAGGATTTTTTGTCAGGGGTATTCATTGTGGACATTCGCAGAGTTGTCGACGGTCAACGCCAACGGCGTTCCTTTCGCGTCCGGAAGCGGGTGCGTGGGACATCCGAGCGCCCTCGGCTGTGCGTCTACCGGTCACTTCAGAATTTTCGATGCCAGTTGATTGACGACAGTATCGGCAAGACACTGGTGTCGGTTTCCTCATCGGAAAAAGGGCTCAAGGGCCAAGTGGGTTACGGTGGGAACTGTGCCGCAGCCGCTGCCTTGGGCAAGATCCTGGCTGAACGCGCAATCCAAGCGGGGATCAAACAGGTGTGCCTCGATCGAGGACCATACAAATACCATGGGAGAGTAGCAGCCTTTGCCGAAGCTGCTCGTGAAGCCGGACTCGAGTTTTAATTGGGAGCGAACAAAAGCGTGGCAAACACAAACGTCGAAGGAACCCAGGGTGACGCGAACATTGACCGCGTTCTCAAAATCAAGCGTTGCGCGGCCGTTGTAAAAGGAGGTCGTCGCTTCAGTTTTGCCGCTCTCGTTGTCGTGGGTGACGGCAAGGGGAAGGCAGGTTACGGGTACGGCAAGGCCAACGAAGTTCCCCCGAGCGTAGCCAAGGCTCAGAAAGCAGCGATGCGTTCGATGATCAAAGTTCCGATCATCAACGGGACCATACCGCACAAAGTATCGGGTAGATACGGTGCAGCCCATGTGCTGCTGATGCCAGCGAGCCCAGGTACCGGTATCATCGCGGGACAAGCTGTTCGTGCCGTTTGTGAAGCTCTTGGGATTCAAGATATCTTGACCAAGAGTTTTCGCTCCAACAATCCAACTGTTTTGATCAAGGCGACGTTCGATGCGCTCTCTCAACTGAGGACGCGCGAGGATGTTGAACGCTTACGAGGTGTGAGTCTGTCATGAACCTAGATGAAGTCAACGATGGTATCGTGAAGAACCGACCGAGAAAACGGATCGGTCGCGGTGTCGGTAGCAAAACCGGGAAAACGGCCGGTCGCGGGAGCAAGGGGCACACGTCCCGTAGCGGGTACAGTCGCCACCCGATGTTCAACGGTGGTGACACCCCGATCTACATGCGGACACCCAAGCGTGGGTTTAACAACAAGTTCGCTGTCGATGTCGTAGGGATCAATGTTGGCGAAATCAACTCAGCCTTCAATGCTGGCGATGAAGTCACACCCTCCGCGATCCGCGACAAGGGGTTGGTGAAGGTCCGTTTTGACGAACTGAAGATTCTCGGGGATGGCGAAGTGACCAAAAAACTCACCTTCGTTGTGACCAGGATCAGCCAGTCGGCTCGGCAGAAGATCGAGGCTGCAGGCGGATCGGTCAACGTGATCCCAGCCAAACGCACTCCGAAGCAACGAGTAGCGGATTTGAAAGCCAAGGGCTAGGCATCGGAATCAGGATGAGGAACAATAAAGGCCGATTGAGCTTGCGCGGCACAATCGGCCTTTCTCATTTGAGGAAACTGTTTTAACCGGTTGCTTACGACACGAAAGTCGGACTATGTTTGAAAAACTTCGAGTGGTTTTCTCTATTCCCGAACTGAGGCAGAAGATATTTCTGACCCTATTTTTGCTCGCCGTTTACCGCATCGGATACCACGTACGGCTTCCAGTACTGGATTCCGACCTCGTGGTCTCAGGCGAATTCAAAAACTTCATGGACAAGGTCGCGGTGTTCTCGGCAACCGACCTTCGAAGTTTGACGATCTTCGGACTCGGCTTGGCTCCCTACATTTCCGCTTCCATCATCTTTCAATTGCTTGGTACGGTTTGGAAACCGATCGAGGATCTCCGCAAGGAAGGTGCTGCGGGCCGGAAGAAGATCAATGAGTACACTCGCTATTTGACGGTTGCGCTTTGCATCATCCAAAGTTGGGTTTACTTGAGCTTTACCCTCAACGGGACGGACAACAGTCCGATCTCCACCTACTTCAAGTCGGACAGCACCGGAACGCTTTCGTTTGGTTGGCAAATCACATCGGTTGCGATCATGACGGCCGGTTCGATGTTTCTGATGTGGCTTGGGGAACAGATCGACGAATATGGGATCGGCAACGGAATTTCGTTGTTGATCATGGCAGGAATTCTCGCGCAGATGCCGCGTGCCCTTTGGGACTTGAGGCAGAGCGTATCCTCGTCGTTGAGCGGCAACACGTCATCCACGATTGGGCCTGACGTCCTGGTTGTGTTGGCGGGACTATTCATCGCAGTGGTTTTCGGTGTGGTGTTCATCACGATGGCCCAGCGGCGGATCCAGATGCAAAGTGCGAAACACGTTCGAGGTCGACGCGTGTTCGGCGGGACCAAGCAGTTCCTTCCCTTGAAGATCAATCAATCCGGAGTGATGCCCATCATCTTCGCTAGCAGCTTCTTGTTGATTCCAGGAATGATTTTCGGTGCACTTGCGACATCATTTGCGGGGAGCGAAGGGTTTGCAGGGGGCGTATCCTCGATCAGTCAGCAGTTGGCGGCGATGTTCAATAGCGGTTCCTCGTTCATGTACAACTTGCTCTATGTACTCTTGATTTTCTTCTTCTGCTTCTTCTGGACCTCGATCATGTTCAATCCGAAAGAGATCTCGCAGAATCTACAGGACTCTGGAGCATTTATCCCCGGCTACCGACCCGGTAAACGAACCGCGGACTACTTGGAAAAGGTGATGGTTCGAATCACGTACGTCGGAGCGGCGTTTCTTGCGATCATCGCGATCGTTCCCTCCATCATCAACTCGCAGTTCGGAGTATCCTATAGCGTCTCTGCGTTCTACGGGGGGACTGGTTTGTTGATCGCGGTGAGTGTCGCATTCGACTTGATTCAGAAGATTGACAGTCACCTCTTGATGCGAAATTATAAGGGACTGCTCGAGTCCTAATCACAATCGATTTCGATACGTTGGTCGATTCCTCCTCCACTACGAAAGGGCCGACATCATGATGATTGTGTTTATCGGCCCTCCGGGTGCGGGAAAGGGGACACAATGTCGGCGATTGGTCGAATTGCTCAACATCCCGCACCTATCGACCGGTGAGATGTTGCGCGATGTCATGCGTGAGGATTCCGCGCTCGCGCGATGGCTGGCCTCGTATATCGACGCAGGCAAACTCGCACCGGACCACTTGGTAATGCGGATTGTCGCCCAGAAACTTCAGGGAGATGAATGCAAACCCGGTGCTTTGTTCGATGGGTTCCCTCGGACAATCGTTCAAGCGCAACTGCTCGACGACTACTTGATCGAGCATCATCGCCCACTCGATGTGGCGCTGAATCTGCAAGTCGACGAAGAAATCCTCGTCGAGCGATTGCTCAAGCGAGCTGAGACCGACGGTCGGGCAGATGACAATTACGAGACCATCCGCGAGCGACTTCGCGTCTTTCGTACCCAAACGTCGCCCCTGATCGAATACTACACCAAGCAAGGCAAGCTCGAGGAAATCGACGGAGCGAGGCCCGAGGCAGAGGTCTTTCACTCGATACAAACAGCGATCACAAAATACCAGAAACTGGGTATCGGCAAGCAGTGAGTTCCAAGGGTTCTCGCCGCGATTCATAGAAGCGGAACGGCGCGAGCCGTCCGGTGGGAACTGTGGCAAACATCGCACGGTGTTGCACGCTTCAACCCGGATGCTCGCGCATCTTGGCTAATAATCGCCCGATTTCAAATGCTGGAGATGACTGGCGAGCTGTTCGAGCATTGCCTGGTGCAAGAATCCATTGGTAGCGCAAACGCCGCTCGAAGTCCCAAGGGGTAAAACTCCCCCAGAGCAGTCAGTGATTCGGCCACCTGCTTCATGCAACAGGATCGCGCCGGCGGCGTAGTCCCAGGGACTCAGCAGATATTCAAAGAATGCTTCGTACTGCCCGCAAGCGACGTTGGCGATGTCCAACGCCGCAGCGCCGAATCGGCGTATTCCATGAATGTCCGCTCGAAAGAGATCGGCAAGAGTTGCGAGCGTTGCTTCCATCATTTTCCCGCGATCGTAATGGAACCCGCAGGAGATCATGGCTTGGTTCAAACGCCCAGCACGGCTGACAAGCATTGTTTGCCCGTTGTGCCAAGCGCCCTGCTTTTCGACGGCAACATACCAATCGGCAGTGATCGGATTGCAAACCACGCCGATCTTGCCGGCACCTCGTTCGTAGTAACCGATCGATACCGCGAAGTGAGGGATTCCGTGCAGAAAATTGCTCGTACCGTCTAACGGATCGATCACCCACAGATGCTCAGCATCCGCGCGGTCGCTGTGACTTTCCTCGGAAATGATCGCATGCTTAGGAAACTGTTCGCGAATCGTCGTAACGATCGCACTCTCTGCGGCGAGATCTGCGGAAGAAACAAAATTAGAGGTCCCTTTTACCGTGATATCGACATCGGTTTGAAATGCATCGATCAACCGAAGCGCCCCTTGCAAGGCTGCTTCGAGCGAAGTCGCAAGTACTGGGTGCGAAAGGTGGTCAACGCAGCGATCACGGTGGATCTTTAATGTTGAGGGAATGTCAGGCATGTTGCCGATACCGCATGTACCAGAGGAGTGCTACCAGGGTCTTTGCATCAATGATTTTGTGGTCGCGAAGCAAACGATCGACTTCGCTCCAACTCAGGATGCGATTTTCCATTTGCTCACCCTGTTCCCGCTCCGGCCTGCCATCGACCAACCCGGACGCTGAGTAGTAGTGCATCTTCTCGTCCAGAATTCCCGGGGACATGGCGAACGTATGGATATGCGCCCAATGCGATGCACGGTAACCCGTCTCCTCGAGAAGCTCAAGCCTAGCCATTTCTTCGGGGGGCAACCCTTTATCCAGCGTGCCAGCGGGCAGTTCTAGATGCCATCGATCGATCGCGACTCGATACGTATGGATCATGCAGATGTGATTCTCATCCACCAACGGCAGGATGACTACAGCGCCGGGGTGGCGGATGATGTGACGTTCTAGCAATCCTCCATCCGGGAGTCGTTCGTGCACCGCCTCGACATCGAACCGCTTTGCGTGAAAAAGAACGCGTCGTGTCACGTCGATGCCATCCTTTCAATCAACCGGTGCGGCGTTCCCAGGGACTGTTGCTCTGTGTTTGAAACTCTTCGATCTCAGCAGACCGAAATTGCATCAGGAACGCATCCTCGGTGGAGTCTTCGTAGAAGTTGCGAAGCACCCCCGTGGCGCGAAAACCAAGGCTACGGAAAAACAACTGGGCATCCAGATTCGTTTCCCGAACCTCGAGCACGATGCGATTGCGGCGTTGGTAGGCTAGCTTCGAAACCAGCTTTTCCATCATCGCCGAGCCGATCGATTGTCGGCGATAGTCAGGATGCACGGCAAAGGAAAGAACGTGAATACGGGTTCGATGCAATTCATAAATCATGAATCCAACAACTCGCTCGGCCCACTCCGCCACCATGCCGATGCAGTCTCGCTGTCGCAGACATCGGATGAATTCATCTTCCGTCCACGGAAACTCGAAACTCTCGTTCTCGATCCCCAGCACGGACGGCATGTCTCGCCGGATCATCCAACGAATGTGGACATTTGATAGGGCACTAGTCGCCTTCGGCATCTCCTCGTTTCCTTCCCAATCCTTGGTTCTCAAGTCCGTGTCTTGGCTTGGCCGGACCATACCAAAACAGGGTCTCGAAAACCAAGATGGAATCGGGACGGAACAAGGACGCGATAGCTAGCAATCACTCAGCGAGGGAGGATGGAAAGCCAAGCGCGAACTCAAGGGTGGGAATTGAGTCAACTTTGGGGTGCCATAAGCACTTCAACCCGGATGGTTGCGCATGTCGGCTACGATTTCTAGCGAGAAGAACTCGTTGCTTTTGAAGCGTGGATCGCACAGGTTCCACCCTCGCAGTGGCGGCCGGCGATTCGGTATCTTCGGCGTGCGATTTGTCGATAGATCCAACTCCATACGGGCATTAGACCTGGGATATGGAGCATGGGGGCGAGTGGCCACAGCAGCGGAAGCACGCGGGACAGGTACCGGAGGGCATAGGCGCCACCGTGCCGTCCCCCCCGGGGATCGATCACCCATATTTGCTCCATCAACTGGTCATAACTTAGGTCCGGGTAGTCGATCGCCACCTGGGGATCATGCAGCGAAACGAAACGGAGTCGACCGGCTCGGTCGAGACGACGCAAATGCGCAATCTGACCGATGCAAAATTTGCATTCGCCGTCATAGAGCACCACGTCATGTTTCATAGGGACTATGCCAAGCCACGGGGTAACGGATCTGTCTCGACGGGGGGTGGGTACAAATCCCCGTGGGTATTCTATCTCCCCAGACTCGATCTGTAGTCGCAATCCGTCAAAAATCGGGCTACATAGCCGCAATCCATGGGTCTGCCCGATCGATCCGTTACGATCGACCGTTCTACTTCAAATCCCGCGTATTCGAGTTTTTTCGAGTCTCGGCGTACCATACGATGCACTTCCGGCAGTTCGATGTCGAGGCTGTGTCCTGTCAGCACGATTCCGATCCCTCGGTTCGAGATCAGTTCCGCGCAACGG
>JAGWWZ010000129.1 GCA_018970165.1 Planctomycetota bacterium
GGGATCGATGGCTCGTTGTGGTTGGACTTGGTGTGGAGGTTCAAGAAGTACTACCAAGGAAGCGCTGCCGGGATGCCGGACGCGTTGGCACGAGACGCGACAGCGCATCAGCACCGCTGGCGCCGAGGCCAGCGGGCAGTACGCCGGATCTTTGCGACGACGGCTTGAGAGCACACTGCTAGGGGGCTTAGCGGGCGGTCAAGCGAGACAGATGGTCTAAGCATCCGCAGTTGACGAGTGAGACGCGATCACAACGAGAGTTGTTGGTCTTCTCATGGTCGAATCCATCTTTCGAGTTGATTTTCGCTCTATCTTTTTCGCTTCAAAGCGTTGACCCCAGTGCCACTCGAGTTGAATTCCCGTGTTGACGTCTCCTGGCAACAGTCGAAAAGCACTATATAAGTGGGTGGCACAAATAGCACTGTACTTGCTGAGCCTGTGTCGCAGTTGGTTTCGAGGTTCCACCATCAGCTGGTACTGGTCCCTCCGACGCTTGACGCATCGGGGTTCGAATCGGCCCGGTCTACTACCGACTCGGCATTGCGATACACAGCGAAGAAATCGGCGAATGAACTCATCGGGATTCAAGGCGGAAAAACATGCCAAGTCCCAGTTGGGTAGGATGAACTGACACGTCGAAACAAAGCTGATCTCTCTTGGAAGGATCGACTCCTGTTTCGCAGCAAGGCCGGCCGTCATTCTTATCAAGTTGTAGGCCAGTAGCTTCATCCAGAATTCAGTGTGGACCATTGGCGGCGATTTGCACCTCATGAAATCAATGTTTAAGTGCGTCTTCATACTTCGAATGTCGAGTTCGACATTCCAGCGAAAGCCATAGAACTCGGCCATGTCCTCTGCCGAAACACCTTCGTCGCCAGATCGTTCCAGCATGTTCGTGACGACAACAAACGGGCTCTGCTTGCGTCCTGGCTCGGAAATCACATATCGCACCTCTCGCAATTCAAGCTGTTCCGGGAGGCTCCTATGCATCTCCTTGGTCATCCAATTCGGACGAGATCCTCGTTTCCAGGTCACGATGTGATCGTTCTTTCCAAGCCGTCTCCCTTTGCGGAAGTCGGTATGTCGAGCTTGATGTTTGCGAAAGCAAACATGGATTCCTTTTTCCATCAGCATCGCAATCAACCAGGATCGACTTAAGTGCCACCCACCTAACGAAATGCTAGTATTGCTCGGAGCGTCGTGCGCGGTGTGTGTCCCTGCGTCGTTTATTTCCCGGATCCTTGGTGCTGCAGCCAGAGCAATCCTTTCAGGATACAGGTTTCCCAAGCGATTGCTTTGATTTGACCTCCCATCCCGATCTGCAGCAATTCTTCGGCTGTGACTTCGATTTCGTCGAGCTGTTCGCTGTCCCGTCCTTGAGGTGCTCCGGTCCGACGACAGCGATCGGCAAAGAAAAGATAGCATCGGCCACAGCCTCGATTCGGGTCAATGACGTATTCCCCCAACGGGTGCCACGTATCCGAGATGCAGCCCGCTTCCTCAAGCAATTCGCGTTCTGCTGCTACCCGAGGTGTTTCCCCTTCATCGATCAGTCCGCCAATGGTTGCTAGCGTTTCCGATTGGCACCGGTACTTGTTCTGCCGGATGAGCAGGAAACTTCCACCCTCAAGTCGAGCTAGGACATTGACGAACGAGGGGAGCTCGATGACATGCCAATCATCGATCCTTTGCCCCGTTGGAGTGAGGACCTCGTGCTTTTCGATCGTAAGCCAAGGTCGGTTGTCGTAGACGGTAGCGATCCCTTGGGTGCGCCATCCGGCTTTGCTTGCAGGTTCCATCATGCGGCACTTGTCGAGGATGAGCTACGGGTTCCAATGAACTGGTGCAAAGAACAACCCCGACATTGTTTCCAACGCCGGGGTCGCTTGATTTCATGCTAGCGTTTCCATGATCTGCCGAATTAGGCTACGTTGACGATTGCCTTCTCAGATCGTCCGCTCTTGATTTCATTGTGAATCCAAGCGTACGTCTTCTCCAAGCCATCGTACAAGCGAATCGATGGTTCCCAGCCGAGTTCCTTTTGGATCAGGGTGTTATCGCTGCTGCGGCCGCGTACGCCCTTTGGAGCCGACAAGTTATACTTCCGCTTGAGTTTAATACCGGCGATTTTCTCGACCATATCCACCAGTTGATTGATGGAGACCATTTCCGAACTACCCAGGTTGATGGGGTAGAGAATATCGCTTGCGGTGATGGTTTCCGTGCCATAGATGCAGTCATCGATGTACATGAAGCTTCGGGTTTGTTGTCCATCGCCCCAGATTTCGATTTCCTTTTTGCCAGACATTTTGGCCTGAATCACCTTACGGCAAATAGCGGCAGGTGCTTTTTCACGCCCGCCGTCATAAGTCCCATGCGGTCCATAGACGTTGTGATAGCGTGCCACACGGGTCTCAATCCCGAAATCCTCGCGGAAATGGCGGCACATTCTTTCGCTGAACAATTTCTCCCATCCGTAGCCATCTTCCGGATCGGCAGGATAAGCATCGGCTTCGCAGAGACCTGGGTTATCGGTCGTCTTCTGCTTGTACCCTGCATAGACACATGCGGAAGAGGCGTAAAAAAACCGGCCGACTCCACACTTGCGAGCAGCCATCAGCAAGTGCGTATTGATCAGCACCGATAGCATGCAAAGGCCTTTGTTCAATTCGATAAAGCCCATGCCACCCATGTCAGCGGCGAGGTTGTAGACGAGATCCGCACCGTTGAGTGCGTGTTCGCAATTCTCGTACATTTCAAGGTTGAGTGTGAGGTTCTGGGCCTTCCCGGAGCGTTGATACCAAAAATTTTGAGGTTTCTTGTCAACGGCTCGCACCGTGTAGCCATCGTTGACGAGTTTCTGGACGAGGTGCCCACCGATGAATCCGCCAGCACCGCATACGACAATAACCTTGTCAGTATCCCCTTTCGCTTCGCGTCGCTCCTGGAGCTTAATGGTTCTTGGAAGAGTGCCCTTTGTGGCCGATGAGGTTGTGTTTTTCTTGCGGGAGTTGGTCATAAGAATCCTTTCTTTGGGTCATTCTCTCGAGGTTTTACGCCTTCACAAGACGATGGAATCGGACAGAGGGACATGCCCAACCATGATCAGTTCGATTCCGCTTTCGTTTGGCGGGAATATAGCAATTCCAATTCCTCAGAGTAAATGCCGATCTGGGCAAGAGGCGGCTCGCCATCAACGCTCGATACGTTGCGCTAGCCACCAACTCGGTAGCACGGCCATCGCCGACAACATCAAGGCTAAACTCGCTTCGCGGTTGCGAATCCCGTAGTGCAGCAATTCAAACATCCGCATCGCTACAGTCGTCACTCCGGGAGGTTGCACCAACAAATACGATGCAAGATCTCCAAAGGCGATCATCACGCATGCCAACGCAGTAGCCACGATCGCAACTCTCGCATAGCGAAGCCAGACCCAAACCCGAAGCCACATCGGTAGTGACCTGTCCACCGACAACAGAGTTTCATGCTGATCCTCGAATCTACTTCGGGCAAGCCAAAGAATACCGTACGCAACCGGCAAGCATCGCGTTTGCAAAGCCAAAATCGGGCCCAGCAACGTCTGGTCTCCAAGGAATTGAAGCGACTCCGGCATGGCGGAATTGAAAAACCATGACACGCACAAGTTCACAATCGGCCCTGGCAAGGCCAACAGAAACACCATCCATCCTGCCACCCATGCCGAACCGCTCCGAAAGGGTATCCCACTGATCAGCACCAAAGCCAATCCCATCGCGAGCAAAGTTGTCCAGAATGCGAGTTGGCAACTCCAACCGATTTCGATGCCATAATCCTGCACATGCAACAGACTGGATAAAAAAGCGTTCACGTTCCACGCTCGCACAGTTTGACCATCGACCATCCTCGATTCGATGCCAATGCGAATCACCATCCCCAACCAGGGGAGGGCCACGGTCAAGGCAGCGATGCCCCAAACGAGAATCGACATGATCCATGTTGCACCCTTTCGCGTCGTGAGGACCGGATCCCAGCTTGCATTGGAAACCGAGTTCAACGATCTCGCAGTGCGTTGGCTACGAGACACCATTAGGGCGACGAATAAACCACTGATCAACGCAATCAAGCACGCGGTCCCGATCGGGCCCCACCGCAGCTTGCCAAACTGAACCTGCTGGTAAACGCTCTCGCACAGCGTGGGGACTTGGAACAGGTTCGTCACCACCATGTCGTTTTGAACCATGCAAACCGTCCACAGGAATGCTCCCATCAACCAGGGAGCCAATCGCACGGGAACAATGCGGGTGGCGACATAGCTCGGCCCCAACTCGCTCCATGCCTGTTCATACGTTCCATCACGCACGCGATGCCAACCATGCGCTAGGATCAGAAAGCATGCCGGGAGCGCTGCGACGGCATGAATCCAGACCGCAGAAGCAATCCCCCACGAGGGATACTTAGCCGCATCGACTTGACTGAGTCGGAACCAACCCTGAATACCAAACCCCGCGCTCCATGCGGTTGCTTGAACATAGACAGGGATCAACAGCATGCTGCTAACCCATCCGGCGCACAATCGTCCTAAAGGGATGCGGGCGAAGTAGATGCCA
This sequence comes from Planctomycetota bacterium, assembly GCA_018970165.1. Classification (GTDB taxonomy): domain Bacteria; phylum Planctomycetota; class Planctomycetia; order Pirellulales; family Pirellulaceae; genus JBKCUI01. The sequence continues at coordinate 4,587 of JAGWWZ010000129.1, forward strand.
TACGATAAGACCACTGCGAAAAGTGTGGCGAGCAAGGCTGCACCGCCACTGACTATCAAAGTATGCGCGACAGCGCGTCCCAAGCCAACATCCCACTGCATACCTTCGATCCAGCGCAGGATTGCTGCGGTCTTGAGACTACTCCGAAACCTCTACCGACAAGATTTCAATCGAGTCGACCGGCACATCGGAATGGCCGGCGCGACGTGTTGTGTCGACCTGTTCGATCGCATCGATAATTTCCGTTCCCAAAGTTACTTTTCCGAACACGCAATACCCTACACCATCCTGAGAGTTGGCTTTGTCGAGGAACAGATTGTCTTTGGTGTTGATGAAAAACTGGCTGGTGGCGCTGTCGGGAACGCTGGTTCTGGCCATGGCGATGGTGTATTTGACGTTGCTAAGTCCATTGGACGACTCGTTCTTGATGGCTGAACGTGTCGATTTCTGCTTCATGTCGGATGAAAAACCGCCACCTTGAATCATGAAACCTTCGATGACGCGGTGGAAGATGGTTCCGTTGTAATGCCCATCTCGAGCGTACTTCAGGAAATTCTCGACGGTGATCGGAGCTGCCTCGTTGTCGAGCTCCAACGTGATATCCCCTTGGGATGTTTTCAAAATGACCGGCATGACGCTGCGCTTTCTTGAGAGAAAAGTGAGATGGAGATCATTTGCATGACGTCGCAGTCTACCATACTCGGCACCGTTCAGGGGGTCGCCACCGGCCAACAGGTGCGGACGCGGCATCCTCCCAACGGGCTATCTGCGATCTCCCACTTGGCGGAGTGTTGCTCGATGGTTCGCCGTACAATCGCAAGGCCGAGACCGACACCTGCTCCTGTCCTATTTCCCGTTGAAATTGGCTGATTTTCTAAACGCACAAAGGGTTCGAGAACGCGCAAACGATCCGCCTTGGGAATGCCAGGACCATCGTCGTCGATATCGACAATCACCCAATTTCCCTCTCTCGATACCGATGCGACCACGTGTCGTTGCGCAAAACGAGCCGCATTGCCGATCAGGTTGCCAAGCGCCCGGTACAGCGCAGTTCGGTCCGCCAAGACATGCACCGACTCTCCGATCGAACTTGGCTCCCATCGAAACCCACGATCCGGATGAAGCGTTCGATACCGATCGAACAAGCCGTCGAGCATCTCGCAAATCGAAACGCTCTCCGGACGCATCGCGACCGACATGTCTTCCATGCGAACATAGTTCAACAACTCATCAACCAAACCATCTAAATCTTCGACGGCCTTGTCGATCGCCTTGAGACGTGTATTCCTCTCCGATTCGTCCGATGCGGTCGAGGCGAGATCCATCGCGAAACGAATGCGGGCCAACGGAGTCTTTAGCTCATGCGATACGGCTTGAAGCAGTTCCCGCTGTGTGCGAACCATGGTTTCAGTGCGATTGGCCATTTGGTTGAACGCTTTTGCTAGGTTGCGTGCGGAACCGATCCGCTGCTCGTTGACTCGCGATTGAAGATTCCCCTGGGCGATCGATTGTGCGGCGGACTCCACTTGGCGAAGCTGATTTGCAACAGGACGCAAGAGCATCAAGATCGCAAACGCCGTGGGTAGCAACACTAGAGCTAACGTGGTTGTAGCGGCGGGTTGCTCCTCGCGGCTAAATTTCGGAAACGGACCAACGGTCAGAAGAGCACCCTCGGCTCCCGTATCTTCGAGCGGAGTCGAAACGAAGAACAATTCGTTCGCCTTAGAAAAAAAGACCATATCGCGGTCCCCTCGCATGCGATCGGCTGCATCCCCAGGTATCGCATCGATACGTTCCACTTTCAAGCGAAGATTGAATTGAGACTGGAGGTTGGCAACTCCTTGGTCGAAAGGCTTTTGAGTCGCCCGAAGCTCACTCACTACGGCCCGCATCCAACCTCGCATCGAATCCTCGATCGCGAAGACGTCATAGTTTGGAAAGGGCCCCATCCGGAGATACGTCGCATCGTCGATCACGACGGCAACTCCATCTCGCTCCTTATCCCAACGCAGATAGGACGACGCGTTGGGCCGAGTCATCGATGCTCGGTATTCCGATGGCAGATCCGCAAGCGAAAGAATTTCCAACGGACAGCGAAACTCCTTCGCGAATCGCTTTACGGCCTCGTTCCGTTCGGCATGCGGCAACTGGCGCAGATCGTCAGCGATCAAACGGAGTCCGCTTCCGTGGGCTTCGGTCACTACGCGAGAGCGATCCGCTTCATACCGCGCTTGCAGAACGTAGCCGTAGATCCACCAAGCCAAAAACAAGACCGCCAACACGCCGAGATAGAAACGAACAAAAAGATGGGTCATGATTCCAACGCTACAGTGCTAAGGCTACAGTGCTAAGGCTACGGTTCCAGCGATAAAAGATATCCGGTACCGCGAATGGACTTGATCAGTTTCGGATGGAGCGGATCATCACCGAGTTTCTTACGAAGACGCGATATCCGCAAATCGATCGATCGATCCAATCCATCGAAACGAACGCCATGGATCGCCTGATAAATATCAGCGCGACTGAGCGGCTTACCCGCATTTGTAGCCAACAATTGCAATACATCAAACTCGGCGCTCGAAATCTCGACGTCGCGATCGTCGAGTTGCACCAACCTGCGCGATGGATCGATCAACAACGATCCAATACGAATGGTGCTCACGGTCGCATCGTCTGCGACAGAATGCTTCTTGAGATGGACTCGCAATCGAGCAAGAAGCGCCTTGGGACGAACCGGTTTGGCCAAGTAATCATCCGCCCCGCATTCGAAACCCAACACTTCATCCACTTCGCTCGCCCGTGCAGTCAACATCACGATCGTTCCTGAGTATTGGTCTCGCACACGTCGACAGACTTCGAAACCATCGCAACCGGGAAGATTGATGTCGAGGATCACTGCATCGGGAGACTCGCTGAGGATGAGATTCACAGCTCGATCGCCTCGCGTCTCTAACGTCACGTCAAAGCCATGCTCCTGCAGATAGTCGGATACCATCCCACCCAAGTCCGGTTCGTCTTCGACGAGCAAGATCTTCGTACGCACGGCGGATGCATTCATGGATACACTTCGATACAAAGAAGTTTGTCTTTTCGGCGAACACCTAAGGCTTGATCTTCTACGATTGGAATACCGAAGATTATAGTACGTCATCCTCAATCATCGTCGATCTCATTAGCACAAGTTTATGCAAGCTACCACCCATCCGGAAAGAAAGCTTGCTCCGGATCGAAATCGACGGAATGACCTCGATGCATTGCGAGCGTCTGCGATGTTGTTGGGAATTTTCTATCACGCGGCTTTGTCGGTAGCGTTGGGGTTTCCTTGGTTTGTGCAGGATGCGTCTGCCAGTCGAGCGATGTACATCTTTCAGTCCGCGGTACACGGATTTCGGATGCCTCTGTTTTTTATCGTGAGCGGATTTTTCACGGCGATGCTTTGGCAATCCAAGGGGATGAAAAACTTGGTCTGGCATCGCTTTCGTCGAGTCCTGTTGCCATGTTTGGCTGGCCTTTTCACGATCGTGCCGATATCGAACTGGATGATCGGCAAGGCGATGGAGCGATCCGCCGCAGAACGCATCGCACAGTCACAAAAGCGGGCCTCAAACGCTGATATTTGGACTGCGATCCGCAAACTGGATAGTGTGGAAGCCAAGCGATTCTTGGACGAAGGAATCGACCTTCGTTCGCTGCACCCCGAGTATCGAATCACTCCCCTCGCCTGGGCGACGTTGGTTGGAGATGCCGCCTCGGTTCGGATGATGCTCGATGCGGGTTGCGATCCCTCGGTCCGGTCGGAGGATCAAAATACGGCGCTCCACGCTGCAGCGTTCTTTGGACGCCGAGATATCGCGAGTTTACTGATCGAACGAGGTGCTGATATCAACGCAGTCAGTCGGTCCGGGGAGACTCCGTTAGCTGCCGCGCGCGGTGATCTGTCCTTCGTCCCGTTCATCGCAGACATTCTGTTGTTGAAGGTGGACTTGGCCGATGTTCAGGCGGGCCGAAAACTGGTGATCGCGGAATTGGAACGCAATGGAGCCAAGGTGCTCAGCCCTTCATCAGGTACCAACTCGACCTCGCCACAGCAATCCGGCTTTCAGTGGCAAGCGCTACTAGGACTGCTCCTTTATTTTCCCGTTTTTTCGTTCCTGTGGTTTCTCTGGTTCCTATGGTGGTACGTTGTGATCCTCGCATTGTTCGCGTGGATCATCGGGTTCGTCCCTTGGCGACCGCGATCTTGGTCATGGGCAATTGCGCCCTGGGTGGTGGCTGGATGTATTTTGCTGACAACGCTACCGATCTCGCGCTTTGACGGTTCGGGTTGGCTGTTCGGACCGGACACATCGGTCGGTCTATTGCCGCTCGGTCATGTATTTGGGTTTTATGCAATCTTCTTCGTCTTTGGTATCGGATACTATCTTGCTGATGATCAGCAGGGGAAACTGGGACGATCATGGCCTTGGCTTTTGCCAATCTCGTTTCTTGTGATCTTTCCCTTGGCCCTGGAACTGACGGGTGGCATGTTGGGTTGGCGCGATTCGATTCTTGGAAAACAGTGGCAGCGTCCTGCAGCAGTTCTTGGGCAATCGATCTTTGCCTGGACCGCCTCGCTCGGGTGCATCGGGTTGTTCCGAAGCTGTCTGAGTCGAGAATATCCTTGGGTGCGGTACATGTCGGATGCATCGTATTGGCTTTACTTGACCCATCTACCGCTGGTGGTCTGGTTGCAGATGGCGGTTTCACCCTATCCTTGGCCAGCATGGCTGAAAGTACTCACCATATCCATGGCCACCATTGTGCCGCTTTCAGTGATTTACCATGGTGCCGTAAGATCGACTTGGATCGGTCTGTTCCTGAACGGGCGACGCATTTCACGTCGGGATACAATCGGTTACGGAAAAACTGCCGTGCCGCCACCGGCTTCCTAGTAGAATAGGACGGGTGTCATCGCTCCTCCCTGTCCTTCCATTACCCTCACCTCACCCCCGCCTTTCCACCACCCTCCCGGGATTTCTCATGAGCCCTGCAAAATCAAGCGTCCGCAGATGGATTCTCGGCTTGTTGGTTGTCGCCCTCTTTCTCGCAGGGACCGCAACCCTTGGCGCACTGGCCCCTCGTTTCCTCAGTTCCGAAACTACGGCAAAACACTTGACCCATGCCATTGCTCGAGGAACCCTCGCAGTGACCGTAACCGAAAACGGTGCCGTAGAGAGTTCCAACAACAAGGAAATCAAGTGCCTGGTCAAAGGTGGAAGCACCGTCCTCTGGGTGATTGAAACAGGGACCCTTGTCCAACCTGGAGATGAACTGGTTCGGCTCGACCAATCGCAAATCGAAGACAAGATCCTCCAACAGAAGATCGTTTACGAAAACGCGCTTGCGAGCAAGATCGCGGCCGAAAGCGATGTCGCTGTCGCTGAAACCAGCATCACCGAATACTTGGAAGGAACCTTTCAAGAAGAAAAGAGCGGCGTCGAGAAAGAAATCTTCGAAGCCGAACAAGGTGTTCGCAAAGCGGAATTGTCGCTCGATTCCGCACTGCGGTTGACTGCAAAAGGTGTGGTAAAGGATCTGCAACTCGAGGGAGAACGATTCGCGCTCGAGTCGGCACGCAAAGACCTGGAACTCAAAAAGACCCGACTGGTGTCGCTCGAGAAATACAACAAGGTAAAATCGCTCCAGGAACTGGAGAGTAAACTTCGAGCAGCCAAAGCGAAACTCGCGTCCGTCGAAGCCTCGTTAGAACTAGAACGGACACGACTGGATCGCGAAAAAATGCAGCTATCCAATTGCGTTATCCGAGCTGACACCGCTGGCATGGTCATCTTCCCCTCCATGGCTGCATGGAAAGAAACCCCTGATATCACCGAGGGAGCTGTTGTCCGTGAACAGCAGACACTGCTGATGATTCCCGACATCAGTCAAATGCAGGTCAAGGTTGGAATCCATGAATCGAAAGTCGATCGCCTTCGCGTCGGCATGAAGGCTCGCGTTCAGTTGCAAGATCTGACTCTCGAAGGTGAAGTTAGCGAGATTGCAGAGGTAACCCGACCCGCAGGATGGTGGACCGGGAATCTCGTGAAGTACGATACGAAGATCAAATTGGAGCCCCATCCGGGTCTCAAGCCAGGCATGAGCGCGATCGTTGATATCGTTCTTGCGGAACATAAGGACGCTTTGACGATTCCAGTCGCTGCAGTCGTCGAAGGAACCGATGGCACATTCTGTTGGGTCAAGGTGGGTACCGAGACCCAGAAGCGAGTACTGCGGCTCGGCGATACGAACGATCAATTCAACGTGGTCCTGGATGGACTGCAAGAAGGGGACGAAGTCATCCTGAATCCCTTGGCTTTTGTCGAAGAGGCTCAACGGATTGCGATCGAACCGAAGACCAAGAGCGAACCGGAACAACCTTCGGCAAGTACGTCGGGATCGTGATCGTGGGGACGTTTACCCAAACCTTCCGCCTCGGGCTCAAGAGCCTGATGCTACAAAAGATGCGATCCTCGCTGGCTGCGTTGGGGATTTTTATCGGTACGACCACCGTCATCTGGTTGGTGGCGATGGGGGAAGGAGTCAGTTACCAAGCTCAACAACAGATTCTCGAGCTCGGTGCCAATAATATCATCGTTCGAAGCATCGAACCCAAGACTTCGTCGAGCGGCGACAAGAATCGCGTAAAGAGTTACGGACTGCTTCGCTCTGATTACCAGCGGTTCCTATCCAATATTCCATCGATTGTCCGCGCGGTCCCCATTCGCGAACTGAGACGCGAATTCGTCGCCAAAGGACGTATCCTCAACGCCAATCTTGTCGGCTGCACCGTCGATCACCTGGACCTGAATCGCTTGGAGATCGCTCGCGGCCGTTGGATCACTTCAGGAGACGATCGCGAGAATGTGGTGGTGTTGGGGGATGGGACGGCGAAGCGGCTATTTCCTTACGAGAATCCGATTGGCCAAAAAGTTCGGATGGAAAGCGATGTCTATACCATTATCGGCCAGACCAAACCGCGTGGCGCTTCGGCCGCGATCGGAGGCAGCTTAGAAGCCAGGGACTACGCCTTCGACGCCTATATCCCGCTGGAGACCTTTCGCCATCGTGTCGGCGACCAGATCATGACACGAACCGGCGAAGGCTTCAATTTCAAAGGGGAGATCGTCGAATTGACCCAAATCACCCTGACGATCGCCGACATTGATTATGTCGATGAGACCGCAGCCATCCTCGAACGCTTGCTGAAGACCTATCATACAGAAGAAGATTATGCAGTGGTGGTTCCCAAGGAACTGCTGCGACAAGCAGAAAGGACTCGGTCGATGTTCAATGCGATGCTGGTGATCATCGCAGGGATCTCCCTTTTGGTCGGAGGGATTGGAATCATGAATATCATGCTGGCAACCGTGACTGAACGAACTCGCGAGATCGGTATTCGCCGAGCACTGGGTGCAAAACGGAGCCACATCATTCAGCAATTCCTGGTCGAAACCTTGGTGCTCACAGGCAGCGGCGGATTGTTGGGGGTATTGTGCGGTTTGCTGTGCGGGCCGATCTTTTATGCTGTCAGGTATGTTTTGTTGATGATATCGCCGGAGATGCTTCCTCCAACGATTCTGACGCTGGAGCCCAGAATCGCATGGTGGTCGGTGATGTTGTCGGTATTCATTTCGTTGGGTGTTGGTTTATTATTTGGCCTTTATCCCGCACGGCGAGCCGCTGCGATGAATCCTATCGAGGCCCTGCGTCACGAATAATGAAGCTGTTCTTCACGGATCGATTCGTCTTGCCCCTTCCCCCAGGGCATCGATTTCCAATGTCCAAGTATCGTTTGCTTCGCGATCGATTGGTGAACGATCCGGTGCATGCGGATGATGTGTTCCTTGAACCGCCCGCCGCGACTCGCGATGAACTGTGCCTAGCTCATGACTCTTCCTATGTCGATCGCGTATTCACGGGAGGATTGAGTGAAGCGGAAATGAAACGGATTGGTTTCCCTTGGTCGGAAGCGATGGTCGAGCGATCGCGACGCAGCTCCGGCGCTACGCTTGCGGCTGCGCGAGCGGCGTTATCGGGAGAGCGAATCGCGATCAATCTGGCAGGGGGTACCCACCATGCGATGCGCAGCGCTGGCGAAGGATACTGCGTATTCAACGATGCAGCAGTCACCATTCGCACACTCCTCGCCGAGAGATGCATCGGCCGCGCATGCGTGATCGACTGCGACGTCCATCAGGGGAACGGCACCGCGGAAATTCTCGGGCAGGATAAAGAAGTGTTTACCTTTTCCATTCACTGCGCGAAAAATTTTCCCGTACGCAAATATCCAAGCCATCTCGACATCGACTTGGACGAAGGAACGGATGATGCGGTTTATCTCGAGCGATTGCAGTGCGCGCTCGACCGAGTCATGGAACACGGCCCCTACGATTTGGCTATCTACCTGGCAGGAGCGGATCCCTTTGAAGGGGACCGATTGGGTAAGTTGCGGTTGACCAAGCGCGGGTTGCTCGATCGAGACCGCCTGGTGTTCGATTATTTCGTTTCTCGAAGTATCCCAATGGCAATCGCCATGGCCGGCGGATATGCGCCCAGTGTGGACGACATCGTCGATATCCATGCAGCCACGATCTGCGCGAGCAAACTCGCCTTGCAGTAACGAGTCGCGGTGCGGCTATCTTTACCTTTCCGGATCCCACTTGCGATCCGGTTGCTCCATCCCAGGAGACCGCAGGGTCGTCCGACCGCAAACCACCTTAGAATTCGCTTGACCCCTTCACAGTCCACGTGTATTATTGCGCTAATACAATAAAACGATGATTTCTTGGCAATTCAAAGGGGGGAATGGATTCCGGACATGCGGACTTCCGAAGAATCTACCCTTACCTGAACGAACGCTTCAAAATTTGACTGTTTTTTTGAATTGACTTTTCGATTCAATCCGAATACCAATATTTGAATGATTCGTGTCGGCGATCGAAGGGACTCAGGGGGTTCCTGAATGCCAAGGGCAAGGCGATTCTCGCGAGGGGAAAACGAAATGAAGACCTATCAACCTATGCATCTAGTATTCTCGGCTTTGATCATGCTCGGCGCGCTCGAAATGATCCAGATCGCATTCCCAGGACTGGATCCTATGGGCTTTTACATCGGAATCGCCATGATCCAGGGGCTCATCTCCGGAGTTTACCTGGACCGTTACCTCCTGAGTCAGAAACGCGAACATACATCCGTGTCTTCTGCATCATGATACGTCTGGGAAGGAAACGGTGTGCATCCCGACGAACCGGTCGAACTCACTCGCGAGTTGCTCCAGCGCGATCCGGATCCAGCCCTGACAGCAGCCCTGAAGTGGATTTCCGAATCCAATCCCTAAAAATGCCCATCCAATCGTCTACCGTTTCCTATATTCCGATCGAAATGAGGTTTCGAAATGCTCTCTCAAAAGAGTTGGTTTGTCGCGTGCAGCTCGTTGTTGTTTCTAGGAGCAACGTTGTTTCTCGGAGTAACCACCGTGGTTGCCCAAGAAAAGAAAGTCCCTGAGGCGAAACAAATCCTGGCCAATTACCTGAAAGCGATCGGAGGAGAAGCAAAGCTCTCGGAGATTCAAACCTTGCAGACGAACGCCAAGATGACCATCCGCGGTCTTGGTGTCGGAGGAACCATGACAATGTCTTACGGTACGGGCGGAAAATTCAAGCAAGCCATGGAGCTCAAAGGTGTCGGTACCGAGCAGGCTGGTTCCGATGGAACAACCGTTTGGACCAATTCAGCGATCACGGGAGCCAAGCTACTGGAAGGAACGATGGCCGAGCAACTCAAGCTGCGAGGAATTCCGTTCCCGATTGCACAGGGGTCGAAAAATTCGACGGCGTCGAGTGCTATGTCATCAAGTCCACCAAAGCGAATTGGAAACCAGTCTTCGATTACTTTGAGATATCAACCGGCTTGCAGCGGGGTTCCAAGGAAACCCTCGCGACCGATCAAGGAGAGTTCGATGCGACCAGCACCTTCAAAGATTACCGAGACACGAATGGAATCAAGTATCCTTTCTCCAATGTGATGACCATTGGTCCCCAGGTCCTCGAAACGGAAATGTTGGAGATCACAGCGAATCCGAAACTCAAACCCGATGAATTCGACTTGCCCGAGGAAGTCCAAGCCTGGAAAAAATAGAAAGTGATGAGAAATCCCTTGGAGGACGATCCTCGTCGCTCCCCAGAAACCTTCCATTCTCCATCTCGATATCCAA
>JAGWWZ010000130.1 GCA_018970165.1 Planctomycetota bacterium
ACACCTCCGGAGGCGATCACCGGCGTGCGACTGGTGCGACAGACCTCATCAATCCCCTGAAAATTCGGACCCTCGAGCATTCCGTCTCGCGCGATATCGGTATAGACAATTGCAGCACAGCGGTCGGTCCGCCGAGTGATCTCACCGATGAGACTGGTAGCCAGAGTCGTCGATGTTTCCAACCAACCGTCGGTCGCCACCATCCCCTCTCGGGCATCGACCCCCAGAACTAGCTTTCCTGGATATCGATCGCACATCCCTGCGAACCAATCCGGGTCGCGGAGCGCCGCCGTACCTACGACTAATCGCGCGACCCCCAAGTCAAGAAGTCTCGCGATTACCTGTTCGGAGCGAACCCCACCACCAAGCTGTACCGGAAATCCGGATGCTGCCCCGATGATGGCTCGTATCGCCGGTTCATTAACGATCGTTCCACCCTTAGCTGCATCGAGATCGACACAGTGAAGACGCTTGGCCCCTTGTGTGAACCAACCTTCCGCCACGCCCGCAGGATTGTCGCTGAACACGGTGTCCCTGGCGTAGTCCCCTTGCCGCAGCCGGACGCAACGCCCTCCTAGCAAGTCGATGGCTGGCCAAATTTCCACTGCATACTCCTGGTCGAATGAGTCCCTGAAAAGCTCGTTGTCCCAAACTCTTGTGGTGTCCCGTTCATAAACCTGGCAATCGATTTCGCTCTGCCAGACCCGCACAGCTTAACAGGAAATGCCACTACCGCTATCGTTTTTCGATCCGACCCAACCCAAAGGCTTGCCTTGAGAGCTTTTACGGCGAGTCTCGAGGCGTTACAATTCGCTCGACTTTCATGGCAAGGTGCCACGATGTTCTATCTGCCACATTCCGCAATCTCCTTTGCAATCTACTATGTCCAACATCACAGCGCGCTACAACGAAGCGGAGAAGCTGAAAAACGCGGGAAACCCCGAGGAAGCCGCGCAGGTATTGCAAAGACTGCTCGAAGACGAGCCGTCACATGCCTTGTCGCACATGGCGTTAGCACGCATCCTGACCGGATTAGGACAACACGAGGACGCTGTATCCCACGCAGAGAAAGCGTGCGAATTGGAGCCCAGTGACGCCATCAACTTCTCGCTGCTCAGTCTGACCTACCAGAGGGCATACGCGGGAACTGGCGACATGCGTTACATTCGGATGGCCGAAGACGCGATGGCTCGATCGCGTCAGCTCTGATCCAACTCTTGCGATCCCTAAACACCGCTCTCACTACAAGACTTAGTTACTTGAAAGGCTGAATCGATGACACTCGCTCCTTGGTCCATTGGTGTATTCACCAGCATCGACGCAGGCTTGGGGGTTCACTTGGAGGTTGCGAAGGAGCTTGGGATTCCATCGATACAATTGCACGCACCCCATGCTGCTGGACGTACTCCTTTGGCCGCTGAGGCATTTCTTAAACGCTTGGACGCTTACCAAATCGAGCTAACATGCGTCTTCGGCGGGTTTGAGGGGGAAAGCTATGCAGATATTCCGACCGTTGAACGGACTATCGGCTTGGTGCCAGCCGAGACCCGTGCGGCACGACTCGTCGAAATGAAAGAGATCGCCGACTTTGCCCGAATCCTTGGGTGCGATGTCGTTGGATTGCATCTCGGTGTTGTTCCGCACGACACCAAGTCCAAGGAATATCTCGATGTGGTTGAGGTGACGCGTCACCTTTGTGATCATGCGGCCAAAAACGAGCAAGCCATCCACTTGGAAACCGGTCAAGAGACTGCCGATGCCTTGTTGCAATTCATCGGCGATACGCAGCGGCCCAACCTATTCATCAATTTCGATCCAGCGAACATGATTTTGTACGGAACGGGCGAACCGATCGAAGCCCTTCGCAAAGTAGGCCGATATGTTCGAAGTGTTCACTGCAAAGATGCTACCTGGAGCGACCAACCCGGAAAAACCTGGGGAGCAGAGGTGCCACTGGGCAAGGGGCAAGTCGATATTTCTCTCTACCTGGCAACGCTCAAAGAGATCGGCTACACCGGTCCACTCACCATCGAGCGAGAAATCCCTCAAGAACCGGAACGACAAAAAGAGGAAATCAAGCACGCTGCCGATTTGCTGACCCACCTCCGTGCATCATTGCTACCGCGGGCCTAAGTCTTCGAAGGCACTTTCTGCGTACAGGTTCTTGCACTAAAGGGATCCCCTCCGCTTCCATCTACGATGCCAAAAAATTAGAGGGTGCAACTCGATTCCTACCTGCGTTGGATTACCATAAGTTGGCCGTTCGCACTACAGACCAACTTCTTTGATTTGAGGAATCCAAGTGTTCGATTGGATTTACACGATCTCCTCGCTTCGCTTTGCAATCCTGACCTGCGGGTTTTTCGTCGCATTCAGTTGGGTGGGAACGATCATCGCTCGACCGATTCTTCGGTCATTCGTGAAACACCGCGAGAGTGTCAATGACCTCGTGGGTTACGTCCTTTCGTGCTTCGGCGTTTTCTACGGGCTTTTGCTTGGCCTGCTTGCGGTGGCCGCCTACCAGAACTTTCGTGACGTTGAAAACGTGGTTTCGAGTGAAGCTTCCTCGTTGTCCGCGTTAGCCACCGACGTCTCGGCTTATCCAGAACCAGAGCGAAAAAATCTGGTTTGGCTGTTGCGTGACTACACCCGCGACCTGATCAAAATCTCGTGGCCGAATCAACAGAAAGGGATCGTCTCCAAAGAAGGCAACTTCGCGATGAGCGCCTTTCATGAGCGGCTTCTGAAATTCGAACCGCAAACCGCGGGCCAGGAAATCATGCATGCGGAAACCCTCAAGCAATACAATAACTATCTTGAAAAACGTCAGATGAGGTTGCTGGCAATTTCGACTTCGATCCCAGAGATCATGTGGATCGTTGTTCTCGTGGGAGCCATGATGAATATCACGCTCGTGTGGCTGTTCGATATGCGACTGATGAGCCACCTGTTCCTTGGAGGGATGTTGGCCTGCTTTCTCGGGATGATGATCTTTCTGATCGCGTCCATGGATAAACCATTCCGCGGCGATGTCAGCATCTCGCCGGAACCGTTCAAGCAAATTCACACCCGCTTGCTGGAGGAGTAGCCATGCCATCGCCAGCAATTCTACGGAAGGAAAACCGAGACATCGTGCTGCAAAAGACCCATACGGGAAAGAGCTTTGCCCTCGTGGCTGCACTTCTGTTTGCGACCATTTCGTTTACCCTTGCCGGATGCGAGAAGCTTTCCAAAGATTCGCAAGATGGACTGGTAGAACAACTGCTAGGCAAACCCAAGCCAGAGCCCATACAAGTCGGCGTCCTCTTCTCTCAAACCGGTTCGATGGCGATCAGCGAAACCCAGTTGAAACACGTCGTGCTGCAAGCGATCGAGGAAATCAATGCCTCGGGAGGCGTTCTTGGACGACCATTGGAACCGGTGATTCAAGACGGGAGAACACGCGAGGATATCTTTGCCAAGCGTGCACAGGAATTGGTGGTGGAATCCAAAGTGCCGGTGATCTTCGGCGGTTGGAGATCGGTGGATCGCAAGGCAGTGATTCCGATCGTCGAGAACTCAGATACCCTGCTCTTTTATCCGTTGCAGTATGAGGGTAACGAATCCTCTCGCTATGTTTTCTACGGTGGCATGACTCCGAACCAACAGATCCTACCTTCTCTCGAGTGGTTCATGAGTCCCGAAGGGGGGGCGCGCCGACGTGTATACCTGATCGGTACCGATTACGTGTTTCCTCGAACAGCCAACTTCATCGTTCGGAAATTTCTTGAGGACAAGAGCATGCAGGTGGTGGGTGAATCGTACGTTCCCTTCGACCACAACGACTTCACGGAAACTTACAAGGCGATTCGGGAGTCGAACGCCGACTTGATCTTGAGCACGATCAACGGCTCGAGCAACATTGCTTTTTTTCGTCAGTTCGCTCAGCAGGGTTTCGACACTCAGGCTTCGCCGATCCTGGCCTCGAGCATCGGGGAAGCGGGACTCCGTTCCATCCCGGCTGCGGATACGACCGGTCATTACGCATGTTGGAGTTTCTTTCAGTCCTTGAAGACCGACCGAGCTCGTTCGTTTGTTCAGCGTTTTCAGGAGGAATACGGCAGCGATCGCCCGATTCACGACCCGATGGAGTCGGCCTATGTGCAAGTGTACTTGTGGCGTGAAGCGGTCGAACGGGCAGGTAGCCTGTCCCCCAAGGATGTCACCAAAGTGCTTGAGACGAACATCGAATTCGAGGGGCCAGGAGGCTTGGTGAAGATCGACCCGAGAAACCACCATACGTACAAGCGTGTTCGAATAGGCCGCATCCGCCCTGACCAGCAATTTGATGTTGTTTATGAGTCACCCGACCTCATCCGTCCAGAACCCTATCCGAACTTCGCCTTTCCCGGTTGGAATTGCGACTGGACACACGGCGGACTCCAACGAGGCCCTGCGGTGAAGCTAGAGAATCAACGGTAATGAGCCTCCGAATTCGACTACAGGAAAACTGAAAAGAGGATCACGATGAGTGAAATCTCGAGTACCAGCAAAGCGATCGAAACCGACCCATCTCTCCGTCGCGGAGAACTGGACATATGCCCCGTCTGTGGTTCCAACGTGCACCCGCAAGCGTATTTTTGCTCGCGATGCTCGAACTACTTTTGCTACGTGTGTCGATCGCGTGTCGGCACGACCGATGTTTCGCTCCAATGTGTGAACCGAGACTGCGAATACTTCGGCAAGCTGGTGTGCAACCATTGTAATCCGTCCCAAACTGTCGCGGAGAAACCTTTCTTCTACAAAGAACCTACCGACGGTTATTGGCCTGTATGGCTGTTCGCATGCGTCGTGATCGGGATTTACGTCGCTTTGAGAACGACCCTGCTTGCTGGGGGATTAGCATTTATCAGTTTGTACGCAGGTCTTGGCTATTTGATGCAAGCGGTGGGCTTCAATATTTTCGGCAAGGAGCGAAGCGTCGAGTTGCATCGATCATCAACAAACTATTCGTGTGTTCGCTGCTCTCAACCGGCAAAGATCATCTCACTTTCGAAGAAATCCTAATCCAATCCGATGGCGAGATTCGAAGTTCAACAATTGGAAGGGATGCGATTCGTCGACATCCATTTGGACCACGAGATGGTTCGTTGCGAATCGGGGGCAATGAACTATCTGCGAGGGGATATCACAGTGCACTCGCAACTGATTCCTTCGGTTGGCGATCTGGTATCCTCGATGATCGCGAGCGAATCGGTTTATCGACCAACGTATGCAGGAACAGGAGTGATCACCCTCTCGTCGTCTCTGGGAGGATTTCACGTTTTTGAGCTCAAAGGAGAAAGCTGGATCCTGGAAAAGGGAAGTTACTGGGCCTCCGAAGGGAGCGTACAGTTGCAATTCTTTCGGGAAAAACTTCTGACATCACTTTGGGCGGGCGAGGGCTTCGTCTACTTGCAGACGAAGGTTTCAGGACAAGGGCAAGTGGCCGTTTGTACCAAGGGGCCCATTGAGGAGATGGAATTGGCCGACGGCGAGCAATTGATGGTGGAAGGAAACTGCGTGATCGGAAGAACCCAGAGCGTTCAGTTCCAAATGCGGCGTCCCACCAAGAACTTCTGGGGACGATTCACGTCCGGCGAGTCCACCGTCCGCTCGTATAAAGGGCCTGGCAAGGTATTGCTCAATCCGACCTTCTACTGGCGGTACTACATGATGCAACAGAAGCGTCTGAAGATGCCGTAACACTGCGGTGCGGGTGCTAAAGAATGACCTGGCGCAGAAAGCCGTTGTGGGCTATCTGCCCTCTCGTAGTCGTTCTCCGAGAAAGTTGTCCAGTTCCTGAATGGCGAAAATCTTATTGACAGTGGTGTCTATGTCGTACTCCACCCTTCGAAATTCAATCCTAGGAAACTCGATCACCAGATAGCAAGATCGCCAATCCCCGTCTCGGGGTTGTCCCACACTTCCAACGTTCACCATGACTTTCTCTTCCCCGAGCGAAAACCGATAATTGAGTTCGTCGGGACGCAAGAACTGCATATTCATCGTGAAAACGCCTGGAGTATGCGTGTGCCCCTGAAACGCATATTGAGGGACCATCGCAAAGAGCTTCTCCATTTTTCTGCGATTGAAGATATCCTCTGGAAAAACATATTCGTTGACTGGATTGCGGGGAGAACCATGCACGAGCAAGAGTTGATCTTCGATAATGGTCCTTGGTAGTTTCGCCAGAAACTCCATTCTCTTTTTCGCGGCCTCGCGATCTGAACCGTTTTCAAGCTGTTTTCTCGTCCAGAAAATTGCCTGCTCGGCAGCTGCACTGAAGCCTTCGGGATCTATCAGTGCTCCGTAGTCGTGATTTCCCAGAACGCAATTATTCATCTGCATGACCCGGTCCAAACATTCGCATGGGTTGGGCCCGTAGCCGATAATATCACCGAGACAGATCACTCGGTCGCATCCTTGAGTCGCGATATCTGCCAGGACGGCTGTCAGAGCTTCAAGGTTTCCATGAATATCGCTTATAATCGCGGTCCGCACTTTGATCACCTGCCCGTCCGAAGTCTATCTCCGAGCATGTCGTCAAGCTCGCCGGTGGCATAGATCTTGCCGATTGTGTCCTCAAAGGGGTAATCAACTCTTCGATAATAAATTCTCTTGGCTTCATAGTCCAACACCACGTAGCAAGCGCGATTGTCTTCATCGCGCGGTTGTCCCACGCTTCCCACGTTGATCATCAACTTTTCTTTCCCTAGCGGGAAGACGTAGTCGCACTGACTAGGGCGAATGAACTCCAAGTCGGGAGTGAAGATCCCCGGCATATGGGTATGGCCCTGAAAGCAATACTGAGGAACCCTCTGAAACATGCTGTCGATTTTGTTTTTGTCGTAGATGGTCTCCGGAAAAACATACTCATTGGTAGGATCTCGGGGAGAACCATGAACAAATAAGAATTTATCATTCAGGTGGGAACGTGCTAATTCGCTGATGAAGTCCCAGCGTCGATTGACAACCTGTTTGTTCCCCAGATTGAGTTGGTCGCGTGTCCAGTAGATCGCACGAAGAGCGACAGGATTAAATCCATCCGGATCAAACAGTGCTGCCTGATCGTGGTTGCCGAGGATCGTGCGAGAAGCCTTGCGCATCACCAATTCCAGGCACTCATTAGGGTTGGGACCGTAGCCAACAACATCCCCCAGACAAACGACCTCATCGACACTCTGAGTCGCGATATCTGCGAGCACCGCCTGAAGTGCTTCGAGATTGCCATGGATGTCGCTGATCAGAGCCTGCCTCACGAATTCTCCTTTTCCAGAAAAGACTGAAATCTACCGATGTAAGTGTAGTGCCTATCTGGAGATATGTGCAGTCCTATCGGTCCGGTTTGTCAGGAGAGCGGTTTTCTTTTCGATAATCCCAAGGTGCTTGCGGGTTTTCCCTTCCCCACAACCCCCGTTTGGATTTCTTAGCTTCTTCCTCAAGCTGCGCCAATTCCTTCGACTGGTTGTAGCGTTTGAAATGCCAAGCGTGACCATCGCGTATCATGTTTCGGTTGATCTGCTCATCACCAACATAGACTTGGGCGAGCCGTCTGCCGAAATTATCTTTTTTAGTCCAGGTTATGCGGACTTTGCGATCAAGAACCATCTTGCGCAGGGCTTCCGTCGACTGGGCACCGTAATCCTGCTTGGCCTCCGGGGCGTCGGTTCCTTCGATCTGAATCTCGTGGACCTCGCTTCCCCCCTCCTCTCGAACCTTGATGGAATCTCCGTCGATCACCTTCTCGACGACACCTTTCATTTCCTCCTCTTTTGCCCCGCTATCCCCCTTCGAATCGCCGTCTTTTTCCGGAGGTGCATCCCCTTTATCGTTGGGTTTGCTACTCGTCGATGGAGGCTGGATTGCCATCAGCGACAGATCATCCGTAATCAATGTGCATGCGAAGACTACTACAAAACAGGCCAAAGAAATTCCCAACTTGGGATGCATCGGGATAGAATACATGATTGTACCTCGGAGGATCGATTGAAAAACAGCTGGGTCGCTGGCGTTTGCGACCGATTCACGAAATTGACCAGGCGTTATCTTAGCATCGGATTTTCGCAATGATGGACGACGGCGAAAAAAGTGGAATGGAAACCGTAAAGACTTCCCAAACGTCTATGGACTCCGACCCATCTAGGAAGCCTACCGAATTCCTGCGTCGACGCGATCGCCGACCGTTGGTACCCGGCAGAGCGACCTGGCGAGATCACCGCGCGTGGCTGTCCAGTTGCTTGATTCATTGCTGCCTGCTGGTATCCGCAGCTTTGCTCTGGCAACCCCGAACTCAAGGAACGGGGGAAACCCAGGATCGTCCGGTCGGGATCGCATTGGTACATCAATCGAACGACGGCGATCAATTTTTTTTGACTGGGGGTGGGCCGCATAACGCAGTCGAGTCCGCTTCGGAGAATGCGAAAACCGGAGCCACTGCAGCGACAACTGCTGAATCGGCCGGACCACCCATCTCAGTTGCAGACCTCATCAGCGGACTTGTAGGGCTCGATTCGTCTGGTAACTCCAACGCTGGAAGCGGCGAAGGACTAGCAGGCCTCGGGACGGGAACTGACGGCAAGGGTGCTGGTTCCAGTAAATCAACCACAACGTTCATGGGGCTTCGAGGTACGGGAACATCCTTCGTGTACATTTTGGACCGCTCCGCATCCATGCTTGAATACAACGGCTCACCCATGCGATTTGCCAAACGTGAGTTACTCAACAGCATCCAATCGTTGACGGACAAGAACCAATTCCAAGTCGTCTTTTACAACGAAACCCCGGGTTCGCTCAATCCGAGCACTGCAGGCGGAAAACTACTCCAAGCAAACGAAATCAACAAGGAGAAAGCGATCCGTTTTATCCAGGCGATAAAGCCTCAAGGGGGAACCGAGCACATCCCGGGCCTCAAGATGGGATTATCTTTCAAGCCTGATGTCGTGTTTTTTCTCACCGACGCAGCGGAACCAGCCATGCGCGAGTCGCAACTCCTCGACGTCCAATCCCTCGCCGATCGCGGGATGACCACCATCCATACCATCCAATTCAACAGCGGCCCCCAGACCAACGATGGCGGTTGGATCCGTGTCCTGGCTGAGATGAACCGGGGCACCTACCGCTACGTCGACATCCAGTCATTGGAGTAGGTCATTGCCGGTCAATTCCCTCAAAACGGGTCTGACATCGACTTTGCGAAACGCTTCCCGCAGATTGGGAGCAACGAAAACCCGGACCCGTTTGACCAACTCATCGAACTGACGCGTGGCAAGCGATTGAACCACCGGCGACAAATCGCTCAACGGGCGAAAACTCCCATCGCGCATTCGCACTTGCAGGTCGAACTGAACCTCCAATCCAATCGGTGGCGTGTCGATCAGCAAATCATTCTCGCCGATAGGAATGTCGATCGAAGGTTGCAGACGACGAGACAACTCTCTAGCAATCGCAACAATCTCATGATACGGCCTGCGAGCGAGCGATCGATGGAGATCGGGGTCGGAAAGATTATCGAACTGAGCAATCCTCTTGAACAGATTGCGACGAAGCCCGAAGAGTCCCAACACGCACGGTTCGAATGACTTTCCGCGAGACGCTTCAAGCAACGATTCCTGCATGGTTGCGTCGTCCATGTCTGCCCACGCAGTTGCAAGATCCTCATTATCGCGCAACTCGAAAACAGCTCTTTGCAACATCGCAGTCGCACTCCGGACTGCATGATGCCAGTACACCTCGCTGAACATGACGTAGCGTGCAAAGACCATCATCTCGGCCGCCGTTTTTCCTTTCTCCGAAATCGCCAATCGATGCCTAAGCGTGTCGACACATAGCGAGTGAACGAGGCGATTACGATCGAAATTGCGTCCGTAAGGCACTCCGGCATGCAAGGAATCGCGTTCGAGATAATCGAGTTTGTCGATATCGACCGGTCCACTGAGCATCGAACGAAGGATCGACCGGCTCTCCGAAACGTTGGGGGTATGCCCAGGTTTTAGGAACTGTGCGATATCCTCCGGGTCCAGGTCCCAATCGGTTCGCAACAGATGAGCTAACTCGCGATGCCGCAACAAACGCTCGGCGAGTATTTCATGCTTGGGGAGATGGACTAGTTTGATATCTTCAATCGTGTGGCAGTAAGGCCAGTGCCCGATATCGTGCAGCAATCCAGCAACAACGAAAAGTGCCGCATCCCGATCGGAAAAGACCCTCGGAGCCAGCGGATCATGGGCCAACTGCTTCAGAAAATCGATGGCATTGCGATAAACCCCCAGCGAATGCTCGAATCGGGAATGAGTCGCTCCTGGGTAAACCAAAGCGACTAATCCCAACTGGCTGATCCGCGCCAATCGACGAAAAGCAGCGGTATCCACCAGTCTCCGCACCCTCGGGGTGATCGGAACATCCACCTCGGGACTGATCCGCAGGATCGACGTATGGGAATGAAGTTCGGGAATCATTCCTCCCGATTGTATCAATCTTGAACGCTCCCGCTGGACGACACGGTAAAATAGAGTCGGATGGCGTCCGCACCTTAACAAGGATGTCATCCGACATCTATGGGAGATCGCATGGCGAATTCAATATGGCCTGATGGCGAAGCGACAGCGGAATTGCTGGTGCACGTCCGGGATGGGGAGTCCAAGGCGGTCGAGGTTTTGCTCGACCGACACCGGGATTCATTGCGAAGAATGATCGCACTGCGACTCGACCAGCGAATCATGCAACGCCTGGATGTCAGCGACGTGGTCCAGGACGTTTTGATCGAAGCCAATCGCCGACTGATCGATTATGTGAATAATCCCACCATTCCGTTCCATTTGTGGATTCGGCAGATCGCCAAAGATCGAATCATCGACGCCCACCGCCGACATCGTCTTTCTGCCAAACGCAGTATCGATCGGGAGCATGCCGCCTCGGCCCTCCCGCCACCCGACCAGTCGACCATGGACTTCGCCAACCAATTTCAAGATGGGGCATTGACCCCGGCCGCGGCGGCAACACAGCGC
Source organism: Planctomycetota bacterium (assembly GCA_018970165.1). Taxonomy (GTDB): domain Bacteria; phylum Planctomycetota; class Planctomycetia; order Pirellulales; family Pirellulaceae; genus JBKCUI01. The sequence continues at coordinate 11,025 of JAGWWZ010000130.1, forward strand.
GAATTGGCTCAACACATCGAACTCGCGATCCAACAACTCAAAGACAATGACCGTGAGATCATCCTGATGCGCCATTACGAGCAACTCAACAACCAAGAGATTGCACAAGCTCTGGGGCTGACCGAACCCGCAGCCAGCATGCGTTACCTGAGGGCTATCAAGCGTCTGCGTGAAGTCATCGAGAGCTTGCCCGATCTCTACAGGGAACTTCAGGAATGAACTCGGAGGAGCAACCGGAAGATCTCGGCGGAGCCATCGAACTCGAGGATGAGCCTCTCAGCGATGACGAACTGAAACTCGCGGAGTTGGTGACGTCACTTACCGATCGACTCCAAAAAGGAGAGTCGGTCGACATTCACGCTGTCTGCCGGGCACACCCCGAATTAGCGAGGGACTTGATGTCGCTTTGGGGGACAGTGATCGTCACCCATGCGGTCGGCGGTAACGAAGCGAACGTGATCCGAGGCGGCAATGCAACAAACGAAGATGAATCCGGAACATGGCGGCTACCGCTTCCATGCATCCTCGGCGATTATGAACTGCTCGAAGAGATCGGCCGCGGAGGAATGGGCGTTGTCTTTCGCGCCAGGCAGCTGAGCCTCGATCGCGAAGTCGCGATCAAGATGATTCTTCGAGATCGATTGGCCTCCGATGCAGAGCGTCAACGGTTTTTTGCGGAAGCTCGAGCCACGGCTCAATTGCAACACCCTGGCATCGTCCCGGTTTACGATGTAGGCGAGATCGATGGCCGCCCCTATTTCGCGATGCAGTACCTGCGCGGTCGCACTCTTATGGAGTTGATTGCAACCGGTCAGCTCGATCAGCGCGAAGCGGCCCACCACGTCGAAAAAATCACACGGGCCGTGCAGTTCGCACACGCATCAGGGATCCTCCATCGCGATATCAAACCATCGAACATCTTCATCGATTCCTCCGGCGAAGCTCGATTGACCGACTTTGGATTGGCCAAGCAATCCGACACTGCCGAATCCTTGACTCGAACCGGCGTAGTGCTCGGTACACCGACGTACATGAGCCCCGAACAAGCCAGTGGACGGATGGGTGAACTGGGCCCGGCATCCGATATCTACTCCCTCGGTTCCGTTCTCTATCACGCTCTCACGGGACGGCCTCCATTCACCGCTAAGTCCGCGATGGATGTTCTGTTGCAAGTCCTCGAACAGGACCCACCCAATCCAAGATTGATCGACCCCAAAATCGATCGCGACTTGGAGATGATCGTGGTCCGCTGCCTTCAGAAACCGCCTGAACTTCGGTACGCTTCTGCTCAAGCGCTTGCGGAGGATCTGGCTGCGTATCGGAAAGACGAGCCGATATCGGCTCGCTCCGGGCAATTCGCGCAAATCGTCGCTCGGTGGTTCCGCGAAACGCACCATGCCCCGGTCCTGGAGAATTGGGGATTGCTGTGGATGTGGCATTCGATGGTCCTGTTCATCGCTTGCGTTCTCACCGAAGTGTTGGCATGGAACCAGGCTCACCGATCCTCCTTTGCATTGCTTTGGACCGTTGGGCTTGGTGCGTGGGCCGCGGTGTTCTGGGCGATGCGACGTCGTATGGGTCCCGTGACCTTCGTCGAACGACAAATCGCCCACGTGTGGGGGGCGAGCATGATCGGGATCGGTGCGCTTTTTCCGATCGAGTGGCTGCTGGGACTCGATGCGCTGAAACTGACGCCGCTCATCGCCGTCATTTCCGCGATGATGTTTATCATCAAGGCAGGGATCCTCAATGGCGCCTTTTACGTTCAAGGAGCATGCCTTCTTGCAACCAGTATCGCAATGGTGCTGTGGCCGAACTTTGCTCACTTGATCTATGGCGTGGTCGCAGCCCTATGTTTCTTCATCCCCGGACTCAAGTACTATCGCCAGCGCAAGGAGTTATCGGGCTGAGTACATCGCCTCCAGAGGAGTCATCTTCCCACCCATCCACTAGCCGCACAGGTCCGTTACCGCGAACTGTTTGGGTGCTGAGTTGGATATCCTTCTTCGCCGATGTATCGAGCGAACTCATCTATCCGATTCTCCCTTTTCTGGCAGTAGGGGCCATTGGACTGTCCCGGTTTCACTTGGGCGTGATCGAGGGAGGTGCTGTCCTCTTGGTAGCGATCATGTCCGCATGGGCTGGAATTCATAGCGATCGCTCGCCATCCTACGGACGCTTGCTATGGATACGAGTCGGATACGGTCTACCTATGCTCGCCAGAGTCATCATCGCTGTGGCGTCCAGTGGTTGGATGCTGGCTTGCGGCCGATTGATGGATCGATTTGGCAAGGGATTGCGCGGCGCTCCACGAGATTCCCTTCTCGCAGATTGCGTAGACTCCAGTCAACTCGGACGAGCATTCGGTCTTCACCGCGCGATGGATACTGCTGGTGCACTCTCTGGAGTTGTCTTGGCCGCTGGCTTAATGGTTTATTTCGATCTATCGGCATCCGATGAGAGCGGTCGCTCAGACATCGAAGGTTCCCTGCGCGGCATCGTCTGGATCGGAGCCCTTCTCGGACTGTTTGCTTTTGTCATCACTTGGCGTATTCCTGCTTCAGCCGAGCAGAGCGGTCCATCGAGAGAAGCCATCGGACGAGTTGAAAGAAATGCCCCTCTGAGCCGCCAGTATTGGCGACTCCTTGCGGTATTGATTCTCTTTTCTCTCGCCAACAGCAGCGATGCGTTTCTGCTCCTGCGCGTTGTCGATCTCGGTTTTTCTGCGACCGGCGCGGTCATGCTGTACGCGGTCTACAATGCTCTCTACGCTCTAGCGTCCTATCCGCTGGGCTATCTCAGCGATCGGATCGATCGCCGATACTTGATCGGGATCGGGTGGAGTATCTACGCGATGGTTTACGTTGCCCTAGGCTTGCTGTCGCCTGAGACGCGAGGATGGGTCTGGCCCATTCTGGCAATGTATGGGCTCTACATGGCATGCACCGACGGAATAGGCAAAGCGATGGTGGCCGATTTGGTGCCTAAGGGGAGTCGCGGAAAAGCGATGGGGTTGTACTACGCCGCCACGGGCGTCTCTCAATTGGTTGCTAGCGGCATGATGGGCTGGGTGTGGGACAGCAACGGAGTAACCCTCCCATTTTTGATTTCCGGCCTGCTGGCACTAGCGGCTACGATCGCAATTCTCTTCACTCAGCCATCGAAACGCTAGTCCGTGGCTTCAGCCAACTCCTCAGGAATGTCGCGGCCATCGTCAGGCAGGATTCGAATCACGGATCGCGGCGGGTCGCAGAGACTGTCGTCGTGCATCGACATACGCCATGTTATCCCACCCTCATCCTCGATTTCCTCCCCTTCTTCGAACTCTTCGTTCTCGACCAGATACATAGAAAGAGTCCTTAGCAGTTGGTCGACACTGTTGAATTCATAAGCCTTAGCATCGAAACATGCCTCGATATCGGGCAATCCTAGCTGGCTGTTTCCGACAGTGTCCATCATCGCCCAATCATTCTCGAAACGGAACAACCGAACGTTGGACCAT
>JAGWWZ010000131.1 GCA_018970165.1 Planctomycetota bacterium
TCGGTCGGGATAGTGGCGGGTTGGCTTCCCCGAGCGTAGCGTTTTCGAAGCCAACCAGGCATCAAACCTACATCCCCTTCCGCCCTTCCTCGCATCCTGAAGAGCATCAACCCGTACTGGGCCATGGCCAAATGCCCGACTTGCCAGGCGAAATGGGTAGGAAGTCCAGGGGGTGATACCCCCCAAAGCGTCTCTGGAACCTCCTGAATCAGGCCCAGCGTGTACTCGCGAGCAAACGCCATTTGTCGCAACATTCCATCGCGAAGCATTAAAAGTTGGTTGTCCGAGGGCAGGTCTTGTGCAGCGTCCAATTTTTTCTTTCTCCTCGCGAAACGTATCGCTGTTGCGTGGGTTATGAGTCTAGTATGATTCCAGTTCGGAAACTTATGGTTGCATCTGATCCCTTTCTCCTCAACTGGGGCTGAATCCCTATGGCTATCGCAAAAATGTTTTCCAGAATCGCATTTGCAATGTTTTTGATCGGAGCGACCACGACCGTGGCGACGGCGCAGGGCCAGGGACGCGGCGGTCCTGGAGGTGGCGGTCCCGGCGGTGGCGGTCGAATGATGATGGGTGGCATGGGTGGCATGGGTGGCGGTGCTACCGGCCTCTTGATGATGAAAGAAGTCCGCGAGGAACTGAATCTCGACGAGGACCAAGTCAAAGAACTCGAAGACATGGGGAAGGCGATGATGGAAAGCTTTGCCTCAATGCGTCCTCAACCTGGACAAGCTCCTGACCCGAACGCAATGCAGTCCATGATGGAAAAGGTTCGCAAAGCTGCGGCCGAAGCGGAAGACAAGCTGGAAGACATTCTCGATCCTAAGCAAGCCGAACGGCTGATCGGCCTGATCATTCAAAGGGACGGTATCCGTGCTGTAAACAGCAAAATGGTAGCCACCAAGCTCGGAGTCACTGACGATCAGAAAGCCAAAATGGATGAAGTGGAGAAGCAAAGCAGAGAAAAGATGCGAGAAATGTTCCAAGGTGGCGGCGGTGGTGGCGGGTTCAGCGAGGAAATGCGTGACAAAATGCGCACCGCACGCGAGGAAACAGAAGGAAAGATGAAGGAAATCTTGACCGCAGCACAAAAAGACCAAATGGAAAGTCTCAAGGGAGCAGAGTTCAAGTTTCCAGAGCCACAATGGGGGCGTGGAGGTCCGGGCGGACCTGGTGGTGGACGCGGTGGTCCTGGTGGCGGACGGGGTAATCGTGGTGGCGATGGCGGAGCCAACTAGTGATTCCACCCCTCGGATAACCCCTATCGATATCAAGGCCTGCCTTACGCAGGCCTTTTTTATTACGAATCCCTTAGATCACTCCTGGCTTGCTTCTCAATCGCCAAGCGGCGCATTAGACTTTTCAATCGTCGAATGCCTCGACTGAAGTCCTGCTCGCGTAAAAGGACTTCAGTCGTCTTCCTTGCGAAGGACGGGTTAGAGAAGATCCGATCTGTATATGCCAAAAATGGCTCGCTCGCTCGAGCGATACCCAGCCCGGGTTACTACCCTAGCATTTCTAACCCTAGTGCTGGCCGGCGGTGGAATTCTTCGATTGCCCGCTTGCAGTGCGTCTGAGCAAAATCCGATCTCGTGGTTGGATGCCATGTTCACTTCGACGAGCGCCGTTTGCGTTACCGGTCTGTCTGTCAGAAGCACGATCGATGACTTCAGCTTTCTCGGTCAAATCGTCATCCTGGCACTGATCCAACTGGGCGGCATCGGGATTATGACCTTCACGTCTTTCATCATGCTGACGCTCGGCGCGTCGGCTGGCCTGCGTCAACAAGCTCTCATGGCCGATACCCTTGGAGGACGAGGTGTGACGGATGTTCGAAAATTGTTGCGCCGTGTTTTCGTGGTTTCCCTGACAATCGAACTGATCGGTGCGGCGTTGCTGTGGGTTCGGTTTAGCTTCGACATGTCGTGGCCTAAAGCGGCTTGGTACGCACTGTTCCATTCAGTCTCGGCATTTTGCAACGCAGGCTTCGGGCTATGGAATGATTCGCTAGTCAGTTACCGAGGCGATTGGCTGGTCAATATCGTCATCTGTGGCCTCGTGATCTTCGGCGGGCTCGGGTTCCCAGTCCTTCTGGAATTGCTCAATAGTTTTCAAAAGCCAAAGTGGTCCCCTTGGCACGATCTGTCGCTGCACTCCAAGCTGGTGCTGATCGGCACCTTCTTCTTGATCGTGTGGGGGTACACGACCCTTACGATCCTCGAGTGGGATAACGCGCTCAAGGATGCAACCGTCTCCGAAAGGATCCTCGTTCCCTTCTTCCACAGCGTGATATGCCGCACGGCGGGTTTCAATTCGATCGATCTCAACGACTTGACCAATGCGAGTTTGTTTGTCTCCATCATCTTGATGGCGATTGGCGGAGCGCCGTGTTCGACCGCTGGTGGTGTTAAGACCACGACCATTTCGATGCTGGTACTCAATGCGATCCGGCGTTTTCAAGGTTTCAGAAACGTAAGCTGTTTTCGTAAGACTATCCCGCAAACAACCATCGAGCGAGCTGCTGCGGCTACGATCGTTTTCTTTGCGGTTGCAGTGTTCGGATGCTTGATCTTGATGCTTATCGAACAATCCGGTCGAAGCCATCGAGAGCAGCAGGATTCGTTCTTGGACATTCTATTTGAAGTTGTTTCTGCATTGGGAACAGTCGGCCTGTCGACCGGAATCACTGCGACCTTATCCCCCGCTGGAAAAATCGTCATCATGTTGTTGATGTTCTTAGGCCGTCTCGGGCCGGTGTCGGTCATGGTCGCCATGTCTCGAACACGCCGACCACCCAAAGTCGAATACGCACACGAAGAACCATTATTCGGATAACTCATAAGGCAACCAGAAATGGCAGAGACAAAACGTTTCGTCGTGATCGGGCTGGGTACTTTCGGTGCCGTCGTGGCCAAGCAACTGCACAAAAACGGAATGCGTGTGACAGGCATCGATGGTGACGCCGAAACGGTCGAGCACATGCAGCAATACCTGTTTGAAGCGGTGATCGGTGACGCAACCGACCGCGAGGCGCTCAGCACTCTTTCGCTCGAAAAAGCCGATGGTGTGATCATATCTCTCGGGGAGGATATCACTCGTTCTCTTTTGGCGACACTCCATGCAAAGGAACTAGGTGCGAAACACATCATGGTCAAAGGGGTCACTCCCGAACATGGAAAGCTGCTTCAAAGTTTGGGAGTCGAAAGAGTCGTTTTTCCCGAAACGGAAATTGCGATGCAGATGGCGGACCGATTGACATGGCCAAATGTGCTTGAGTTCCTTGCGATCGACTCCGATTACCGATTCGTGGAGCTCGCTATGCCCATGTCGATGGTCGGAAAGAAACTGCTCGAAACCGATCTCAAGAAACGATTCGGTTTGTGGATCGTGGGAGTCAAGGATGTGATGAGCGGCAAACTGACGATGTTCCCCGACAGCGAATTCAGATTGCTCGAGGACCAGATGCTTTTGCTGGTTGGAAAAGACGCGGATCTGAGACGCTTCCAAGATCAGTCTTGATTCCACCGCGATTCACGCGCTTCGTTTGTCTCGCTTGTTACCTGACGAATGGGCCCCGCTTTTTTGGGCTGCATCCAAGTGGGGAACGAACCATGCTTGCTGGCACTCGCACCAAGCTTTCGGAATCGACGAAGCGGCATCGAGTACGAACATTCGTTTTTTGAGGGACGGGTTCTTCTGGAACCATGTCGCAACGAGCCCCAGCGAGTCGTTTCCGCGAAGGTACTGCGGCCGAAAATCTGATTCGGACCGATACCACTCGACCATCGCGTTGCGGCATTGTCTCCACTGGCGTTCGTCGGTCGGTTCTGCCAGGGCATATTCGACCCCCCCCTTGCGAATCAGGTACAAGACACCGGATCCCGTTAACTTCGGCGCATCTACTTGTTCAGAATCACCAAAGGGTTGCCAGTAGATACGAGGGTTGCTTTCGCGAGCCTGTCGATGCTGGCGAAGTTTTCCGGTCAGCCATTTCATGATGCGCACATCTTCGCGAAGGCGGAGGGCGCGTTCAAAATGGTGCCCAGCCGAGGCCCGTTCCATTTCAGCTTCCAAGCGAGCCACGACATCGGAAGGCTCGCCAGACAAAAACTCCCGCGCCGCCGCTTCCTGTTTCAGATATCTGGAACGAGATGCTCCCGGCAAACAAGGAGCAACACAGGTTCCCAGTTCCGAGCGCAAGCATCCGGCACGGGCCTCGATCACGAATAAAGACATTTGATCCGTCAGATGCGTTGCTGTCTTTTGACTGCAATCTCGCAGTAGAAAATGGCGATTCAAGATCTCGACCGCACGATGGAGTTGCCCGGAACCGGAGAACGGACCTTGGCACGCGCTGGCCGAGGGATCAAATTGGCGGGAGATGTAGAACTGCTCTGCCGGACCGCGGCCTAAACACAGAAACGCCGATTGACGACGATTGGGCATGCCGACGACGTTGAGTGTTGGCTGCCATGTTCGAATCAAGCTCTGCTCTCGAAGCAGTGCCGCGAACTCACTGGGTTGAATCTCCCATACGATGCTGCGAGCTAGTTCTACGATTCGGCCCGCCTTCTCGTCCTTGTTTCCAGGCAAAAAGTAACTGAGCAACCGATTGCGGAGCAGTTTGGATTTTCCGACATAGATCAATCGCCCCAGTGCGTCGATCATGCCGTAAACCCCTGGCGATCGCGGTGCCGAGCATGCCACCGCATCTCGCAGTTGCTCTCGAATCCGTGAAGGGCTTTCGCCTTTGGAATCCAATCGGCTCAGCGATGCTCTCAAATGCTTGAGAGAGCTGTGCTCCAAGAGCAGATCTGGGCCAAATCCATCGAAACGTTGCGTCCAACGCGCATCCATGCGGTTTGTCATAAGCTCCGATATCCATCTCGTCAGGGCATTCGTTGTCGCAGCGAATTACGGAAGAATTCCTGTGCCAAGACACATGCGGGACCTTCCGACCTCAGACCATTATGGCGGCGTCAGGAATACAAACCAAGACGGCTTGCGAAACGCTACAAAAAATCTGAAAGGCTCCTCAATAGGGGGGAAAAGTACTTTTGGCCCGAAACTTTCCGCGAACCACTGGGTTCAATGAGTTGCCTTTTGGCTAGAACGACCCTATCCGGAAAAGACGAACCGCTCGAAAGTTGGTGGCTTACGAGCGGTTCTAACCATACCTCCGCGCTGTGTCTTGGGGTAATGGCTGGGAGATAGTGTAGGCCCAGTTGGGTGCATTGATCAAGCAATGAGCCCAACATTTCGAGGGGCGGTTATTTCTACAGCCCCCTTTTGTCCTTCCACCATTGCGATGGCTAAAGCATGGTGAGCAAGGAAGTGATTTGCCGTTGGGATATCTCGCGAACGCTGTCTGGATGGATTGGCCGATGGGCTTTGGTCGGCATCTCCTTGGCGACTTCCGCGGGAGCGATCGCTCCTTGGTGTTTTCAATCGTCCGCAGGATTGGCACGGAGAGCCTCCATAAGGTCCTTCGCAGAAGATTTTGAATCCGCCGAGTATTATCCAATCTATCGCGCCTGTCGCTTGGTGCACACCCTAACCGACCATAGCGTGGATCGGCGGATCGGTGTTGGGGAGAACTGGATCCAGTGGTCGCTGGGCCAGCTTTATCCCCCACTACTAAGAACCCAGGACGCGGAACGTATTCTCGAGCAGGGCATAGGCGACTGCGCTGAACGAGTTGCCGTACTCCAATCCCTGGTCCGCAGATCGCGATTGGAGACGCGAATTGTCGGACTTGGCGGGCATGTCGTCGTCGAAGTTCACGCCAATGGCACTTGGTACACGGCCGACCCTGATTATGGGGTGGTCTATCGAGGAACCGTTGACGAACTGGCAACTTCCTCGCGCGAGAAATTAGCAAAGCCGCTGATCCGAACCGGTGCGCCGCTGGGTACGATCCATCGCTATGTGTCGTTGTTGAAGTCCGTCGAAGACAACATTGCCATGCCACTGAATTGCCCGATCAGCCCAAGGCTACATTGGGTCGAAAGGATCTCTTTCTTTATTGTGAACGCGCTGCCGTGCACATTGTGGATGCTGTGCGGCCTGATTTGGCTGCCCCACATCGGCGAGAAAACTGATCGGCGGTGAGTTGTCTTGGCCTTCGGTTGTGCACTGCCGACCGGTTGCCAATCATTTCTGTTTGCATTCTATTGATTGCTCGGTAGTTGCACGGAAGAAGTGAGCACATTCAACAGGTCAATCCAAAGTGATGCATCCCATGCAAAGCAGATTTCGATGGTCGTTGGTTTTGATATTCGCAAGCAACCTCTTTTTTGCCCGCTCGACATTGCAGGCGCAGGACAGAGACGCACCGATCGGAATTCGATCGGGAGTGGAATCAGAGTTTTTCGGTTCGAGCATTCGCCCTGGCCAGGATTTTTTTCGCTACGTAAACGACCAGTGGCTTGAGAAGACAGAGATTCCCTCGGATCAATCCAACTACGGCTCCTTCACCATTTTGGATATCCAAACCAAGGGATCGATCCGTGAGATCATCGAGGCGGCTAGCAAGAGCGACGCTCCCTCGCCGATCGCTAAACAAGTAGGTGACTTTTATGCTTCCTACACCAACCTGGAATCTCGCAACCGCACCGGACTCAAGCCCATCGAGGGATTATTGAAGGAGATTCGTGCACTTGACAACGCCGACGAACTGATGGCCTACTCGGGTCAACTGTCCCGTCGTGGCATACCGAGTTTTTTTGGTTTGATGATTGAGCCCGATGCGAAGCGATCCGATCAATATGCGGTCTATATCAATCAAGACGGGACCTCATTGCCGGATCGCGACTACTACCTTGAAGAAGGTGAAAGCCCCTCGGCGATTCGCGCAGCTTTCTTCCGTTATGTTCGAGATATGCTCAGCAGTGTTGGGTGGGAGAACGCGGAACAGCGTGCCGCAGAGATTGTTGAACTGGAAACCCGGTTCGCAAAAGTCCAATGGGACAAAGTCGCGCTGCGCGACCCCGTGAAAATGTACAACAAGATGTCGGCTAACGAATTCGCAGTAGCCAATCCAGGTCTTGCCTGGGCCTCGTATGCGAAAACAGCCGGGGTCGCATCGCTCGATGAAATCATTGTCGGTCAACCCAGTTTCTTTCAGCAATCACAGAGCGTACTTGCCGAGACTTCGGTCGACACACTCAAAGCCTACCTCGCTTTCCAGACGATCAACACCTACGCCCCGGTCCTAACCGAGGATCTCGAACGCATGCACTTTGCATTTCATGAAACGGTCCTCAGTGGCGTTACCGAACAAGAGCCCCTTTGGCGACGAGGCGTCGATGCGTGCAATGCGATGCTCGGAATGCCTGTGGGGCAACTCTACGTAGAAAAGCATTTTTCACCACTCGCAAAAAAACGAATGAACGAACTCGTCGGCAATCTCCTTCGAGCGTTTGAACAACGGATCGAGAAGCTCGAGTGGATGGGTAACGGCACGAAAGCCCAGGCCAAGGAAAAATTGGCGCTCTTCACGCCCAAGATCGGATACCCAGACAAGTGGAAAGACTACTCATCGGTTCAAATAGTCCGAGATGATATCGTGGGCAACCTAGGACGCATCGCCGAATTTGAACATCAGTATGCTCTGAACAAACTTGGAAAACCGATCGATCGGACCGAATGGTACATGCCTCCGCAGACCGTCAACGCCTATTACAACCCGTTGATGAACGAGATTGTCTTTCCTGCGGCGATCCTACAGCCTCCCTTCTTCAACTTGGAAGCCGACGATGCCGTGAACTATGGTGCGATCGGAGCGGTGATCGGCCACGAGATCAGCCACGGCTTCGACGATGCGGGAAGTCGCTTCGATGGCCGTGGCAATCTTCGAAACTGGTGGACGGAAAACGACCGAACAGAGTTTGAGAAACGGGCAAACCGACTGGTGTCCCAGTACGACGCCTACGAGCCCCTCCCTGGAATGCCCCTCAGCGGTCGCTTTACCCTGGGTGAGAACATCGGGGACCTTGGCGGCCTGAGCGTGGCCTACACCGCCTACCTACTGTCCTTGGAGGGAAAACCATCACCTCACTTGGATGGATTCACTGGCGAGCAGCGATTCTTCATCGGTTGGGCGCAAGTCTGGAGACGGAAATACCGGGAAGAAGAAATGCGAAAACGGATCAAGACCGATCCGCACTCTCCGAGCGCCTACCGTTGCAACGGGATCGTTTCCAACCTGGACGGATTTTACGAAGCGTTCGGAATCGGCTCAGAGGATCCCATGTACATCGCTCCCGAAAAGAGAGTCCGGATCTGGTAGTCACCCCAGGGGGCATGACCACATCGAAATGGAGTCTATCTCGGTTGGAACGTCTCGGAATTTAGGGTAAAGCGGAAAAATCGGAACCGCAGAAATTAATCGGGACGCAAAAAACGGGCCTAAAGAGCCCTGAGGGCGGAAAAAAGCATGCCTAGGGAGTCAATTAACCCTTGCAGAAATTGGACTTGTGAGAGTACACTTTTTCCCTTCTCGATCGCTCAGACCTCCAACCCCACAGGGTTACGGTCCAACCCGCGATGGCGTTTGTATTGTTAAGTTCATTTTGCGCAAAGGTTTAGGAGTAGGCACGTATGCCGCGTCTTCTCGGTGTTGACATTCCCAACGACAAGCAAGTCGTGTATTCGCTTCAATATCTCTATGGCGTAGGCCCGCACATCGCCCGGGAAGCTTGCGTTAAGACCAAAATCAACCCCGCAAAGAAGGCTCGTGAGTTGGACGAGGACGAGTTGAGCCGCTTGGCAAGTCTCTTGGAGCGGGATTACACCGTCGAGGGTCCACTGCGTCGACAAGTAGGACAGTCGATTCACCGCCTCCGAGAAATCAAATGCTATCGTGGGATCCGGCACAAGCAGAGCCTGCCGGTTCGCGGCCAACGAACCAGAACCAACGCCCGAACTCGTAAAGGCCCCAGAAAGACCGTCGCAGGCAAGAAGGGGGTTAAGGACTTGCGTTAGTCCTTTACCGCCCCGTTTCCATTCCTGTTCAACATCCCTCACTAAGACTTATTCGATACCGTGGCAAAGCAACAGACCAACAAGGATGCAACCAACAAGCGGCGTAAGGTGCGTCGCAATGTGACGTCGGCGATCGCCTTCATCAAAGCAACGTTCAACAACACCCATGTAACGATCACCGATACCCAAGGGGATACTCTCTGCTGGGCTAGTGCTGGCACGTGCGGATTCAAGGGCTCTCGGAAGAGCACGCCGTTCGCAGGCCAGAGTGCGGCCCAGCAAGCTGCTGAGAAGGCTGCTAAGTTTGGGGTTAAAGACATCGAGGTTCGAGTGAAAGGGCCAGGTTCCGGTCGTGAATCCGCAATCACCGCTCTTCAGGCGGCTGGAATTACGGTCAAGCTAATCGAAGATACCACCCCCATCCCTCACAACGGGTGCCGACCCCGTAAACGCCGACGAGTTTGATGCATTCAAGCAACTTGGAAATCTAGCTCAGAGAACCCCACGGAAAAGAAATATCAGGAGTTGTTCATATGCATGTTCGCTGGCGCGGATTGGAGCTTCCCAGTCAAGTTAGTATCGAACGATCGACGCTGTCCTCCACATACGGAAAATTCACAGCAGAGCCGTTCGAACGCGGTTTTGGTGCCACGATCGGTAATAGTCTCCGACGTGTGCTGCTCTCCAGTCTCGAAGGGAGTGCTATTACCCAAATCAAAATTCGGGGTGCTCAGCACGAATTCAGCTCGATCCCGAACGTTCTCGAAGACGTGACCGAGATCGTTCTGAACGTGAAAGCGCTCGTTGTGAAGAATCACAGCGAAAATACTCGCGTTCTCACGGTTGTTCGCAACAAGGCTGGTAGCGTTACAGGTGCTGATGTTCAGACAGATGCTGACGTGGAAATCATAACGAAAGATCACGTGATCGCGACGCTCACCGGCGACGCCGAGTTCATGATGGAGATGGTTGTTGAGAACGGTCGAGGCTATGTGCCTGCCTCCGAACACAGTTCCGGCGACCATGAAATCGGAATCATTCCTGTCGATGCGGTCTACAGCCCTGTCGTACGCGTTCGCTACACAGTGGAGGAAACACGTGTTGGTCAAAAGACGAACTACGATCGCTTGATCATCGAGATCTGGACCGATGGCTCCCTCCATCCGGAATTGGCAATGGTCGAAGGAGCGAAGATCCTTCGAAAGCATCTCAATCCGTTCGTTCAGTCAAATGAATTGGGCCGCCAGGTTCACGCAGTTGCACGTGGTGGCCCCGGAAGCGCGGAAGCGCAGTTGGAAGCCAAACTGAACATGTTGGTTAACGATCTTCGTCTATCGGTCCGAGCGAACAACTGCCTCGAGAGCGAGGGAATCCGATACGTTCGCGATTTGGTTCAGCGGACCGAAGACCAACTCCTGGAAGTGAGAAACTTCGGCGAAACAACGCTTACTGAAGTTCGAGAAAAACTCGGCTCGATCGGTTTGCACCTCGGCATGCGTATTCCATCTTCCATGCGTTAGCAAAACACTGGACTCGAAATCCAAAAACGACTTCACGTTAGAACCATCAATCAATTATGAGACACTTACGCAAAGGCCGAGTTTTAGGACGCAATTCGTCGCACCGTAAAGCCCTCTTCCGAAATCTGGCATCCGCCATCTTTCTGACGGAACGGGAAACGACGGACCTGGATTCAAATGCCCCGAAGGTCCCCGGTCGAATCATCACTACGCTGGAAAAGGCGAAGGAAATCCGACCCATTGTCGAAAAATGCATCACGGTCGCGAAGAAGGGGTTGATTGCCGAAGCCGAGGCCGCTCCGTTTGCAACCCAAGCGGAAAGAGGCACCGAAGCATGGAAGGCATGGCGCAGTAGCGAGCAATGGCAGAAGTGGTGCCAAGCTCGCAGTGCTGCCGTGACCGCCCGTCGTCGCGCCTTGGTAATGCTCGGCGACAAGCAGGCTGTTCGTCTGCTGTTTGAAAAGGTTGCTCCGCGTTTCACGGAGCGAAAAGGTGGATACACTCGCATTCTACGCCTGGCGAAAACCCGTATCGGTGACTCGGGAACACGTGCCATGCTCGAATTCGTGGGCAAGAACGATCGGGTCTCCAGGAAAGCCGCCAAACCAAGCTTCGAATAAGTCGAGAACCCATAGCTCATAAACCTAACGGATGAATGACAACGCCGGGCTCTCCCGGCGTTTTTTGTTGACTGAACTGGATTCATCCAGGTTAGTCTAGAGAAAACACGGAAAAGACATTATGGCGCGAAACGAAAACAGGAATAACGAACTGCCCGGCCGGGTCAGAGAGCGAATTCATATCCTCGATGGTGCGATGGGGACAATGATCCAACGTCTGAAACTTGATGAAGCCGCCGTTCGGGGGGCGCGTTTCGCCGGCCATCATAAAGACCTGGTTCGCTTCAGCGATCTTCTCTGCCTGACCCGTCCCGACGATATCAGCGATATTCATTTCGCGTACTTCGAAGCCGGTGCGGATATTGTGGAAACCAATTCTTTCGGCGCTTCCCCGATCGGGATGGCGGAAATGGAATTGCCAGGCGAACTGGTTCGCGACCTCAACTACGCCGCAGTCGATTGCGCTCGAAAGGCAGTCGAACGAATTCTAAAACAAGACCCCTCTCGCCCGCGATACGTAGCGGGCAGTATCGGACCCACAACAAAGCAACTAGCGATCAGCACCAAAGTAGAAGATGCCGCACACCGCGATGTTGTGTTCTTGGAGATGGTCGCAAGCTACAAGGAACAGGTGCGCCATCTCGTCGAAGCCGGTGCTGATTTATTGCTCCCGGAAACCGCGATCGATACGCTCAACCTGAAGTCGTGCCTGTATGCGATTGCCGAGTACTTCGCGGAATCTGGCAACCGCATCCCGGTGATGGTAAGTGCAACCTTTGACAAAGGAGGCCGAACCTTCGTAAGTGGTCAGACCGTCGAAGCATTCTGGAACGCGGTCAGTCATTTTCCGATGCTCAGCGTTGGCATGAATTGCGCTCTGGGACCCGACATCATGCGTCCCCACATCGAAGAATTGTCGCGTGTGTCCGGCGCTGCGATCTCTTGTCACCCCAATGCAGGTCTGCCCAACGAAATGAGTGAATACGACCTGACTCCAGCAGCGATGGCGGACTACCTCGAAGACTTTGCTCGTAGCGGTTGGTTGAACATCGTAGGAGGCTGTTGCGGGTCAACGCCAGCGCATATACGCGCCATATCGGAACGCCTGAAGACGATTCCTCCAAGACAAGATCCTGAGCCGATCGTTTGGACTCGATTGAGCGGCCAGGAAGCGATGACGATGCGTCCCGAGACTCAGTTCACCATGGTTGGCGAACGCACCAACGTCACCGGCTCCAAAGCCTTCGCCAACTTGATCCGCAACGACAAGTTCGAAGAGGCGGTCGAGGTCGCGCGTCAACAAGTCCAGAACGGAGCAACCATCATCGACATCAACATGGACGATGCGCTCCTCGATGGAGTGGAAGCGATGACGACGTATCTCCGATTGATCGCCGGAGACTCGGTCGCAGCCGCAGTTCCCGTGATGATCGACTCGTCCAAGTGGGAAGTCCTCCTGGCCGGTCTCCAGAATGTGCAAGGCAAAGCGATCGTCAACAGCATCAGCCTCAAGGACGGTGAAGAGGAGTTCCTCCATCGTGCTGGCATCATTCGGCAATATGGCGCTGCGGTGGTCGTGATGGCGTTTGATGAAAAAGGGCAAGCTACCGAAACAGCCGAAAAAGCCCGCATATGCAAACGTGCCTACGATCTCTTGGTACACAAGGTCCACTTCCCTCCCCAAGATATCATTTTCGACCCCAACATCTTAACGGTCGCAACAGGGATCGAGGAACACGACAACTATGCGGTCAATTTCATCGATGCATGCCGTTTGATCAAACAACAATGCCCCGGCGTCCGTGTTTCTGGAGGGGTCAGCAACATTAGCTTCTCATTCCGCGGCAACGATGTGGTCCGCGAAGCGATGCACTCCGCGTTCCTGTATCACGCAATCCGAGCAGGTATGGATATGGGGATCGTCAACGCGGGTCAGTTGGCTGTCTACGAGGATATCCCGAAGGATCTTCTCCAACACGTAGAAGATGTGCTCCTCAACCGTCGTCCCGATGCAACCGAACGACTCCTGACGCTTGCAGAAACCTACAAAGGATCCGGCACCAAAAAATCCTCAGGGGACAATCTGGAATGGCGTGAAAAACCTGTCCGAGAACGCCTCAAACATGCCTTGATCCTGGGCATCGACAAATTCATTGAGCTGGACACCGAGGAGGCAAGACAATCCTGTACGCGATGCCTCGAAGTGATCGAGGGCCCACTCATGGATGGCATGAGCGTCGTCGGCGACCTATTCGGTGCCGGCAAAATGTTCTTGCCGCAAGTCGTTAAAAGCGCACGCGTAATGAAGAAAGCAGTCGGGTATCTGCAGCCCTTCATGGAGCGAGAGAAACAAGAAGCGGGGCTCGAGGGGCAAGCGTTTCGCGGCAAGGTTTTGATGGCCACCGTTAAAGGGGACGTCCACGACATAGGAAAGAACATCGTCGGAGTGGTACTGGGGTGCAACAACTACGAAGTTATCGACCTAGGGGTGATGGTCCCGTGCGAACGCATTCTCGAAGAAGCTCGAAAGCATGGTGTCGATATCATCGGACTGTCGGGATTGATTACTCCCAGCCTCGACGAGATGACGCATGTCGCTCGCGAAATGCAACGTACGGGCATGAAGATTCCGTTGCTCATCGGCGGCGCGACCACTTCGGCTAAACACACGGCAGTCAAAATTGCACCCCATTACAAGGAACCGGTCGTGCACGTGCTCGATGCATCGCGATGCGTGGGTGTCGTCGAGTCGCTGTGCAATGACGAGAGCAAGCCGAAGTACGTGGGAGAGAATGTCAAATTGCAGGATGAACTCCGGGCAAGCTATGAAGCGAGGCAGATCAAACTCGTTCCCTACAGCGAAGCCCTGAGCAAAAAATTTGCGACCGACTGGGCCACCGTCCGTGTCGATCGCCCCTGCTTCACCGGAGCCAAAGTTCTGAAGGATTACTCGATCGAGAAAATCGCAAAGTACATCGATTGGTCCCCGTTCTTCATGGCATGGGAACTGAGGGGAAAATACCCGAAAATCTTTTCCGATGAAGTTGTAGGAACCGAAGCGAAGAAATTGTTCGACGATGCGAACAAAATTCTATTTGACTGTATCGTCAATCACCAATTGTCGGCGAACGCGGTTTACGGATTCTGGCCAGCGGCCTCCGTCGGCGATGATGTCATCTTGTACACCGATGAGTCCCGAACCAAGGAATTGACCCGTTTTCATTTTCTGCGTCAGCAATGGGAACGAAAGGGACAAAACGATTACCGTTCGCTGGCGGATTACATCGCGCCGGTCGATTCAGGACGGAATGATTATCTGGGAGCCTTTGTGGTCACGGCAGGTATCGGTACGGACGAAATGGCCCGGAAATTCGAGGCCCAGCACGATGACTACTC
>JAGWWZ010000132.1 GCA_018970165.1 Planctomycetota bacterium
GCCCGCATCGTTTCCCTTGCCGTTGAGGACACTGAGAATGCGACAGCCGGGAATCTGTGTATCGACACGAACCCAGGCATCGGGTTTGTCTCCCGGCAGCGGTCGGCGAGAGGCAACGCCATTGGCACCGACGATCACCATACGAAAACCGAACAGCCCTTCTTGTTCTACCTCGATATCGAACGGGCTTTCGCGGTCTGTGTCGACACCCCAACGCTCCCAGGAATCCCCCTGATCGATACTGCCCCACAATTCGATGTTGGCGGTTGCCGCGCCGGGATCGTTATCGATCGCATAATCGAGGCTAAAGATGCGGCTGTTGCTGTGAAGAATATCGATCCTATGAATATTATCTGTTCCCTCCGAGGTGCGCAGCCGTTGGTCTGCAATCGGAGGCACAGGGGTGTTGGGGACAACCAAGCTTTCGGGTATCTTGGAATCAATCGTCGCAACTGGCAGGGCCGATACGTTGAGAGACGTGTTTGTCGAGGCTGCGTTGCTGGAAATCGCGCGTTGCTGCATCAAGATACGGTTTTGATATTCGATGAGTCGCTGTTGCGATTCTAAGATTTGCTCTCGCAATTGCGCCTCGCGTTGGAGATCGGTCGGAGCTTTGCGTGCACCGGGACCGCCGAGGACTTCGATTCTGGGGACATCCGCCTCCTGCGTTGCGATACTTGGCGGAGCGTTGGTTTGCGTGGAGGACTGACGCTCTTTAGGTGGTTGCGGTAGTCGAAGAATTCTAGCTCCCACCCGATTCGCACCTTGGGCTCCATCTGGATTGCTCGCTAGTTTCATTTCGCGAACCACTCCTGCGGAGCGAGGCAGACGGGGCATGCGAGTCCACTCCGAAGTATTGCCAGCACGATCCCTGGCTACGACACGGACGACCAATTGAGTAGCCTCGGTTGGCATGTCCCAGGTTCCCGAAACCGTCCATTGGCCCGTCTCTTCGACCCAACGTACCTCGCATGGAACAGAGATCCATTGTGGATTGGCGTCGGTTTGATATTCGAGTTTGACCGTGGTTGAGTCGAGAGCCGCATCCGCGATCACGCACTCGGCCAACATGAGACCTTTGGGGTCGATATCCACGAGCAGTTCGCCATCGGGCTTGTTGGTATCGACAACGACCACCAAGGATTCGCCTGGATTATCGTAAACGTTTCCGTTGCGATCGACGGTTTTGAGCCGGAACCTGAATTCGCCATCGCTTGTCGCGCGGTATCGGAACTGACGCGTCCGCACATCCGCCCGGGTGTAGAGTTTCCATGTTTGCCCTGCGTCTTCTGAAACTTCGAGCCTTACCTCGGCTGGAATTTCACCGCTGGCGTCGACTTGAAAAGGGATAACAAACTCGCTGCGAGACCAATAGACTGCGTTTGCGGCGGAGTTATTCTGCTGCTGTGCGACCGCAGGCGATTGCCAAGAACCATGGAACGCCGAAGTGATCGCCAGGCACGCGCTCGCACTTAGCAAAGAACGAAGACCGCCTCTTGGATTTGCATTGCGCAGCGGTTCTCGCATTGGATGAAGTCGCAGATGATGAAAGGGCACGTTGCACTACCTGAGATTGGTCGCGGGTTGTCCTTGAGCCATCCGATCTCGACTCGGGTCACTCAAGTTCGAATAGCGCTCGCAGTTGCGAGCAAACTCTTCATAGCTAGCCCGTGTCGCGAACAAGAACACTCTGCCAGTGTTCTGTTCAATGAAACCCAAATTGCATTTCCCTTCGACCAGTACACCTGACCGGGCGAATTCAACCAAGTCGCATCCGCTGAATACAGGAGCATAGGCGTCCGGATCTCGAAGCAATCGCTCGCGAGACTCCAACGAAGAGCATCGATAGACGCGACCGCGATGCCGCACCGAAAATTCCTCTTTGCCCAAAACCCATGGGCTACGCGTTGCCTGAACGTCCGAAGGCATCCTCAGATAATCCTGTAGAGCGACAGGGCAGAAGCCGCCGAGTCCGGGTTGGGTAGCCAACGCCTCGAGTTGCTTCGCATTGCTCAGTTCCTGATTCGATGAGGCCGACAGGCTCATCGAATCTGGCGCAGTTTCGTACAAAGGGCCAGTTGCGTTATTCGCCTCAACACTCTCAGGGTTGTTCGATACAGGGTTATTCGATACGGGGTTGTCAGCAGCCGCCAATTGTTCCTCGACGTTGATGACTTGCATGTTGGGTGCTTGCGACCATTCCGCCGACGTTACACGGACCGGAGCGGCTCTTTTGGTTGCATCACCAAATATCCTATTTTTAAATTTTGAAAGATCGCTAACTGCGACTTGTTGATCGCGGCGATCCCGAGCATCCCTAGCGGCTACTCGTTCGAGAGCCCAATCTTGATGTCGCTTAGCAACTCTAGCGACAGTGCGTACGTAAGCTTGTGGATCTTGATTGCTGACGCCTCGCTCGATCAAGGTTCCATCAGCATGGAGATAGACATCGGTCGGCCAGCGAGTGACTTGATAATGTTGCGAGATGTCGCGTCGTTGGTCGGCATTTACTCTTGTGGCGATGACATTGTCATTGAGCGCCAGGACAAGCTCTCTATTTCGGAACGCTTTGGCCTCCAGCATCCGGCAGGGAGGGCAATGGTCCCCATAAAAGTGGATCATGAGCGGCTTGTTATGAATCTTGGCTAATTGCATCGCCTGGTCGAGATTCTCCACCCATGCGATTTCGGGTGAAGGTTCGCCTGCGACGGCGTGCGACGCGTACGCAGAAAGCAGGACCATCCCAGCGACTAGGTAGATAACTGAACGGGTTGCCGTAGCACGGTTGAGCCCTGAAAACATTAAAAAAGCATGGGAGAAACCCGATCCTTCGCGGCTCATCGTTACCTCGCTCTGCAAGTATGCGGCATGGCGACAGCGCCACTTTGCCTCTTACATCGGTAATGCCGACTGGGAAAACTAAATCGATAGCCTAAAAATGGGGAAAAAAAGTGGACCTTGACGGCTCCAACCCGGTTGGCTGCTTGACAGGAGGCCGCTTCGCACTAGTATTTGTGGTGTTGATGTGAAACCCGCTTTTTGGTGTTTCATGCGTGCGGCACCAGGATTTAATGACAGTGAGTCGCACCCCACCCTCGGCGCTTTTCGCCTCTGGGCATTTGACGTTTTGATGGTGGCATCAACAGAATCGATTTCGGCAATTGGTTTTCGGCGGTGGAGTTCTCTCCTATTTCCCTCTCGTGGTCAAACTTATTTGGCCTGCATTCCAGCAATAGCAAATCTGTTCGTTGGTCAGGATGACATCCCTAACGAACAAAAGCTGGCGAGTTGAGGGAGATGATGTACTGCGAACCATGGATTGGTCCTTGATCAGGTGATCCTGTTCGGATCGGTTGTGCCTTAACACCTTATTGTTTCCGTCCCCTTCGTTCCCTGCTTAATTGCACGCTGATGTTCGGCCCGTTGATCTGCACAGAAGCGGGCGACCTGGACCTTCAGCGATCTGCTGGATTGCGGATCTATGCCAAAAAAGAAGCGATTCCGTTCTCGTGTTCACGGTGATGACTTAGGTGGAGGTGGCAACCCGCGACCTCGAGTTCGAAGACCACGGCGCCGACACGGTCCCGGTTACCAACAAGCCTTCGGGCGCGACGAGGAATCGACCGGCGCCGAGGAAAAGGAAGGGGCGGAACCGGAGTTAGACGAGGAAGGGAATCCCATCCCAAAACAGGAATCTGTCCCCCCCGAGGAACCTGGAGTGGAGTTCTACGGAATGCTCGAAATGCATCCCAACGGATATGGATTCTTGAGGTCCCCGTCGAATAACTACTCAAGAGAACGGTCCGATCCGTTTGTTCCTGGAACCATGATCGAGAAGTTTCGACTTCGCCAGGGTGTCAAAATTCGCGCCTTGATGCAGCAAACGCGGCGTGCCCAAGGGCCGCGAGTTCGGGAAATCATCGATGTCGAAGGGATGAAGCCGGAGGATTACGTGAACGTCAAATCCTTCGATACGCTAACTCCGATCAACCCTGAAAAGTGGCTGAGGCTGGAAGTCGGCCCCCAACCGATGACCAATCGGGTGATCGATCTGCTGGCCCCCTTAGGCCGCGGGCAACGTGCACTGATCGTCGCTCCACCGCGGTCAGGAAAAACCATCATGTTGCAAAACATGTCGCGCGGCATCGCCGAAAACTACCCCGAAGTTGAATTGATCGTGCTGCTCATCGACGAACGGCCCGAGGAAGTAACCGACATGCGCCGCAGTGTCACACGGGGCGAAGTGATCGCCAGCAGCCTCGATGAAGATGTCGACTCTCACGTCCGTTTGAGCCAATTGGTCATTGACCGTTGCCGTCGTCTCGCCGAAATGGGCAAAGACGTTTTCCTCCTGATGGACTCCATCACCCGGCTAGCACGAGCCTTCAACAAGTGGGTCGGAAATGCTGGGGCCACCATGAGCGGCGGGATGAATATCAAAGCGATGGACATTCCCAAAAAACTCTTCGCCACCGCTCGCGCCTTCGCCGAAGGTGGTTCCCTCACCATCGTCGGTACCGCCCTCGTCGATACCGGCTCGAGAATGGATGAACTCATCTTCCAAGAGTTCAAGGGAACAGGGAATATGGAACTGGTCCTCGACCGGAAACTCGCCGATCGAAGAATCTGGCCAGCGATCGATATCACCCAATCAGGAACGCGCCGCGAAGAACTGCTCCACGACCCAGATACCTATCACTCGGTCACCATGATCCGTCGCACCCTCAACTCGATGAATCCAGTCGATGCTATGGAACAACTGACAAAACAACTCGGTCGCTTCCAGAGCAATCAGGAATTCCTACGACTCATCGCCAACGCCAAGCTCGACTAGCGAACGTTCCCTGGCGTGGAAAACCATCCCCAATCCGAACGATTCCCAAGGCGATCCAAGCTCTCGGGCCAGAATGCGTTCGATCGCGTCTTTTCAGCAAAAAACTTTGCTAGCGATCCAGTCCTAATCATCCACTGTGTAAAAAACGGACTGACTTACTCGCGGCTCGGGATCTCCGCAAGCAGGCGATTAGGTAATGCAGTGGTCCGAAATTATTGGAAACGGCTCATCCGCGAGGCGTTCCGGCGTCAGCAAGCCCAATTGCCAATCGGCCTTGATCTGGTCGTTCGGCCTCAGCGAAATGCGGTCCCAGACTCTGCAGCAATCGCCAAATCCATGCTGTCTCTTGCACGTCGACTTCATCGCAGGGAATCCATGAATTAGGGAGTACCATCCTGTGTGCCCCTGTGATAAGTTGAAAAGGTTGGTGGGTGTGGTTTGCTGATACTCATGTAGGGATGGAGTCTGATCGATGACGAGCAATCAACATAGGAAGCAGGTCAAGCAACTCAAGAGACGTGTTCGAGAGAAAGAGGTTCGCAAAGCACGCAACCTCTCCCAGAACATCAGTCTGCGGGACTATGTGCTTCAGTTGTCTCGCGGACAGTGGTGCAAGTGTTATGAATCGGGTCATATGGGCATGAGCAACCTGCTATGCATTCGCAAAACCTACACAGGCCACGGAGCGAGCATGTTCCTGTTGGATGAATACTGCCTGGGCATCAAAGATGCCGATATCCTGCGGGATGTTGAATTATCTTCCATCGACGAGCAGATGATGGAACGAGGCGGGCGTGTTGTGAGCCCCGCGTACGCACTGAAGAAAATCACCGCATTGATCGCTTGGGCTCGCCAGATCGGTTTTGACCCTCACTCCAAGACCTACGTGGCGATGGAGATATTCCGAGGGGTTGAACCGGGCGATTGCCATGAGACTTTCTCGTTCGGACGACCGGAAGATGGCCAGCCAATGTATATCTCTGGACCATACGACAGCCCAGATCGTATTCGGTCGATCCTGGGCAAGCTGCAACGACTCGGACCCGACAACCATTCGTTTGCTGTAGGAATCGATGACTCGCTGCGTCGTTCCCTGATGTTGGATTCGGATGCGTCACAAGGAACGATCTTGGAGTCACCACAAAGGTTGGATTGAACATGAGTACCCATGCTCGACTATGCAGAATTCTTTTTTCTTGCGCATTGATCCTTCATCCTCTATCGGCAATAGCCCAAGATTCCGTTTCCAAGCCGAGCAAGACAATCGCCGCCTTGGAGAAACTGCAACAAGAATTTGTCCAGCACCTCGAGAAGGAAGTGCAGATGCAGGACAAGTACCAGGAGTTGGAATCGAAGTTGAAAAAAACCGAAAACGAACTGCAAAGGATCAACACCCAAGGTATGCAGCAGCAAATGGCAGCCCTGCAATCCGCCATGCAGTCGATGCAAATGAACGCGAACCTCCAAGTCTTGGCGACTCGCGGGACAGGTGGAAACAACAGTGGCGATAGCACTAATACCAACAATGCTTCCAATAATGCCATTCGCGATTTCGCGCAGATGCAGCTGATGCAAAATCGTTTCCTTCAGAACCTCGATAATGCGATGCGGGCGAACCAACTGCAGCAACTCGACGCCAACGCGCAAGCGGTCGTGCGAAGTCGCATCCAAACCATGGAAGAAACGGTGAAACTGCAACAGGCATGGATGCAATGGCAAAGCGAGTCGCTTCAGTTTTACTCTCGCTACTGGCCTCACAGCGATCCAGAGAAGCGATTCACTGCTAACGAATTGGATGCTGCGTTGGGGGTACTCGACAAACGACACGAAAAAGATGTCGCGGCTAAATTAGCCGCCGTGAACCTGCTGGCGAATTCGGAGAAATTGCCAGAAGCTCTTGCCCTGGTCAATGAACTCATCGAACTTCAGACGCAACTCCAAGGCATTGCCATGATGGAGAAAGCCAAGATCCTCGCTCTGCAAGATAAAGACAAGGAGTCCAAGCAAGCGATGCAAGCCGCAATTAAGCTCGATAAAGAGAATCCCTACCTGCGATGGACCAGAGCGGAAATTGCAGCCATTCAGGATCAAGACTCGATCGCAGAGACCGAATTAAAGTTCCTGACCACGAAAAAGCAATTTGAGGTAGTTGCTAGGCGTTCGCTAGCGCTCGTTCATTCCGCGAGATCGAAAAAATCCCCTGGGGAAGGCAAAAGGGCGATCAAGGAAGCGACCCTTGCAATGGAACTGGAGACGATTCCGGATTGGTATTCTCACTACGTTATGGCGACAGCATTTGCAGCTGGGCGGGACTTGGACTCCGCCAAGGAATCGATCGAGAAGGCAGAAGCCCTGGCCGACGATGCCCAACGGGAACGATGCGAGAAATTGAAAGCTGCCTGGGAACAGGCGAAGTAATCACTGAATCAGCAATCGCGATATTCACGATCCCCTGTCGGTCAACGTTTCTTCCGCGGATAGCGAGTCTACGTCGGTCGACGAGTGGCTCCCCCCCAATGTTGGTGAACTGTATGGAGTGGCATTCTCGCTCCGGTCGATCGATTTTCGAACGGGTCGGGTGGTCAGGGGTGCCGTGCGAGAAACCAAGGTGACCAGAACCCCTTCCTGCACCTTCTCTCCCGCTTGGTTGATCAGTTGGCGATACCAGTGCACCTCACCATGTCGTCGTCCATGAGGCTTGAGATCAGCTATTTCGGTCACGACGTGGACGGTGTCTCCAGGGAACAGCGGCCTAAGAAAGGACCAGCTTCGTATATCGACGAGAGCAGCGGTTTTTACAAACGGTGCAGTCGAACTGAGACCCGCCAGGATCGACATGCCGAGCATCCCGTGGGCTACAGGTTTCCCGAATGGTCCTCGAGCGGCAAAGTCCGGATCGACATGCAATCGATCGCGATCTCCGGTTAGTTCGGCGAACTCGTAAACATCTTCGAGCAAGATAACGCGAGACTCGCTCAACCAGCGTTGTCCGATCTTTAGTTCTTCGAATGTCAGGGCGGTTTGAACAGTGCTCATGATAGGTTGGGATTTTGATTTGCTAACTCACGAAATGCAAGAATGAAAACTAGGGGAACAGAAGTCTATTTTGTGACTCCTTGATTTTCATTCGCGTGCAACCGGTACAGAAGGATCATCTTTCCAAAGACTAATGGAGTCCAGGTCCTGAGGAAAACATTTGGCTGATCGATTTGTTGGAGTGGATTCGCCGTATCGCTTCAGCCAACAAAGGTGCGACGTTCAGGACGTGAATAATGTCGAGTCTCTTTTCCGGAGGGAGCGGAATGGTGTTGGTGATGACCAAGCTCTTGATCGGGGCTTCGCGAAGGAGTTTGATGGCTGGGCCGCATAGAATTCCGTGCGTGGCAGCCAGGTGGATTTCCCTCGCTCCAGCCTCGTGCACCAAGCGAGCGGCACCGCAGATGGAGCCACCCGTGCTAATCATATCGTCGAATAGAAGGCAGATTTTTCCTTCGACCGGCCCTCCGATGATGTTTCGTTGTTGGGTCTGCAAGGCTCCTTCGCGCACCTTGTCGATGATCGCCAGTTTGCCTCCGATCCGTTTCGAGTGACCAATCGCTCGCTTGATACTCCCCTCATCGGGGCTTACGACCACAACATCATTGGCATCGTACGACTGATTCTGGAAATACTTTGTTAGGGCCTGAGCCGCATACAAGTGATCCACCGGCACGTCGAAGAATCCTTGGATTTGAGGAGCATGGAGATCCATGGTTAGGACCCGATCGGCGCCTGCTCGTGTGATGATATTAGCGGCGAGTTTCGCAGTGATCGGAACTCGCCCTTCGTCCTTGCGGTCTTGGCGAGCGTAGCCGAAGTAGGGAATGACCGCTGTGATTCGAGCCGCGCTGGCGCGCTTGCACGAATCGATCATGATCAGCAACTCCATCAAGTTATCATTGACCGGCGGGCAGGTAGGTTGAATGAGATAGACGTCTCGCCCCCGGACATCCTCCTCGATCTTGCAGAAGTTCTCGCCGTCGGGGAATTTTCCCAGCGATATCGAACCGAGATCCAAATGAAGGAAGTCGCAGATATCTTTGGCCAGTTGCTGATTGGCTCGTCCGCTAAAGATTTTCAGTTCCCGCATGCGTAGCCCATTTCCTTCATCTTCGCTTCGACCAGTCCCAATTCATCGACCGTATTGATGCTCAATGCTTCGCAGTCTCGGAGTACCGAAACCGCTTCGACTCTCCGTCCCTGCTGGAGCAACCATGCAGGGCAATCGGTCAAGTAATATTCTGATTGCGCGTTGTCATTCTTCAAATGGGCTAAAGCCTCCAACAAACCTTCGCGATCAAAAAGGTAGGTGCTCATGTTGACTTCCCGAATCACCGATTGTTCCGGAGTAGCGTCCTTTTGTTCGACGATCTTTTCAAAGCTCCCTTGTGCATTCCGAACGATGCGACCCAGCCCCGCGGGATTGTCCTTGACAAGGGTTCCTAGCAGGCATGAATATCCCCCTTCGAAAAATGCCCGATGCAGATCGGTGATCGAGTCCGATTGAAGGAGAGGGGAATCGCCAGCCACTACCAAGACCGGCCCGACTCCAGATTGCAGGGCTTCTCGACAGACCTGGACCGCATGCCCGGTCCCAAGCTGCTGCTCCTGGAGTACGAATTCGACGAAGCCTCGGTCTTCTAGGGACTCGCGTACCAAGTCAGCTCGATACCCAACGACGGCGATCACACGCTCTACGCCCGCCCGGTGAAGAGCATCGATAACCCAGTGGATCATCGGCCTCCCCAAAACCGGAAACAAGACTTTGGGAAGATCGCTTTTCATGCGAGTCCCCTTGCCCGCAGCCAGGACGATAGCGGTCAGCGAAGCCATAGTATTCAGTCAAGCGAGGAGGAGGGCGGAATCGGTCTTCAGCAACCTTACCGTTATCTTGCCAGAAGTTCCGTCGATGTACCAGTCTGAATAAAGGGTAAAACTTGACGAGAACCGAAGGTTCGGATAGCGTAACATCCCTTCAAATTCGCAAACCTTTCGAGTTGGGACCAAAAGATTATGGGAATAGAACGTACTCGCGAGCTTCGCCGCAAACGCCATCGAAAAGTGAAGCTTGCCACACTCAAACGACGCGCTGAGAAGGCGAGCAAATCGGAGAAGGCAGTGATCGCTCAGAAAATCCGACGCTTGAGCCCCGGCGCCGAGCAGTTGCTGGCAGCCTGGAAAATGGCCTAATCCCT
Organism: Planctomycetota bacterium; assembly: GCA_018970165.1. GTDB lineage: Bacteria > Planctomycetota > Planctomycetia > Pirellulales > Pirellulaceae > JBKCUI01. The sequence continues at coordinate 10,069 of JAGWWZ010000132.1, forward strand.
CTCGAAACAGAGATCGTGGGCCCATGACACGTCTTCTCATCACAGGGGTTTGCGGTTTTGTCGGCTCCTGTGTGGCGAAAGCGCTCCAAGCCCGCCACCCCGATTGGACCCTCTGCGGCTTGGACAATTTCTCGCGGCCAGGGAGTCGCCGCAATCAGCCGGTACTGAGGAACCTGGGGATCGAAGTCTTCGACGCCGACTTGCGCGATCGCGACTTCGCATCCCATCTCCCCAAATGCGATTGGGTGATCGACTGCGCAGCCAATCCAAGCGTGCTCGCCGGACTTACAAGCAAATCCCCGTCGTTGGAGGTGATGGACCATAACCTGATCGGCACGGTCCACCTCTTGGAGTACTGCAAGACACACCGCAGCGGCCTCGTTCTGGTCAGCACATCGCGAGTCTATTCCGCAGCTCGCCTCAGTCAGTTGCCCGTAAGCGTCATTCTCGATGCCTATGTCCCTGATGCCGCTACTCTTCGCGAAGCCGCATCGCCGGAGTCGGCCTGGTTTGGTCTCTCGGAGCGAGGGATGAACGAGAGTTTCTCCGATACTCCGCCTCTATCTCTTTACGGGGTGAGCAAACGGGCGTCGGAATTGATTTCGATGGAATACGCGTCGGCGTTCGATTTCCCTCTGTTTATTAATCGATGTGGCGTGATGGCAGGCGCAGGACAATTCGGCAAACCCGATCAAGGAATTGTTGCTTTCTGGATTCATTCCTGGTTCGAAGGGAAGCCTCTCGCCTACATCGGCTTCGATGGCATGGGGCATCAGGTAAGAGATTGTTTGCATCCCGAGGACTTGGCCCAGCTATTGGACTATCAAATCTCATCCTCGCCCGGGTTCAGCGGCCCCAGGCTGTGCAATGTTTCGGGGGGCATCGATTCGGCGTTCTCGTTAAGGCAATTGTCCGCCTGGTGCGAACGTCGATGGCCCATTCTGGAATCTCAACGACACTCCCAGGTCAAATCGATTTTTGGCGCCCGCCCCTACGATGCACCCTGGATCGTGTTAGACTCAGGCCTTGCGAAGGCGATATGGCACTGGCAAGCGAAGCGAACCAACGAATCGATCTGGGAAGAAATCGCTCAACACGCCGAAGAGCACCCCGATTGGTTAGAGGTCTGCTCGACTTGAAAGTTCCTCCATGCCCTTTCTTCTGAGGCAACCCTGGATCTGAGGTAACCCGAGACATGAGCAATAACCCATTCGAAGATCGTTATTCCACTTCCCAAGCTTCTAACTCGCAACCTTCTGCAACGGCTGGGAACCGTAAACTGAAGGGGTCCACCAAGACGTTCGCAATCATCTTGCTGGTCCTTGGGATCTGGAATTCCATGAGCGCACTGAGTGCTCCAATTTTCGCGGCTATCGGTAAGCTATTTATCTCTATCGCTGCCGAAGGGAGCAAAGATGATCGAGCCAGTGAACAACTGTCGCGAGCCGCCCAGCAACTCGACAACGTCTTCAGCCCATTGACCCTCACATTCCTCGCCATCACTTTCCTGCTCGGTCTGGGAATGATCTTGGGAGGCATCGGTACGTTGCGTCGGCAACTTCGAGGAGCACGGATACTTCGATGGTGCGCGGGGCTGATGGCTATCTTCAGTTTCATTCAATCTGGATACCAGATTGTGATGCTGGCCGCAAATCGCGATGCGATGATGCAAGACTTCGAGAACCAAATGAATCGAGGTGGGGGAAATCAAGCTCCCCCAGGTATGGAGAACTTCGCACAGATGATCTTCATATTCCAGATCATCTTTGCAGTCTTGTTTGCACTAGCCTTCATCCTCGTTTACGTCTGGTCGTTTTTACATTTCAGCAAGGATGAGACACTGGCTCAGTTTGAGCCTGTTGCAGAAGGAGTGGATGGAATCCGATGACCTCACATGCTGCGTCCGCTCTGTCACCGACCAAAGCCGTCTACACGGGATCTTTCGATCCGATCACTCTCGGGCACCTAAATATCATCCAGCGCTCGGCGCTCCTGTATGATCATTTGGTGATCGGTATCGGTGTTAACACCGAGAAGAGTCCGCTGTTCAGCGTCGAGGAGCGGATCGGATTGATCCAGCATGTAGCCCGCCCATGGAAACATGTCGAAGTTCTATCGTTCGACGGCTTGGCGGTTGATTTCGTCCGCAAGCTCGGAGCTCGGGTCATGGTGCGCGGCGTGAGGCCCCTGACCGATATCGCTGGCGAGTTCACCATGATGATGGCCAATCGCCAATTGGACCCGGAGATCGAAACGGTCTTTCTGATGGCGGACGAGGAATATGCCCATGTTTCGAGCAGCTTGATCAAACAGATTGCGGTTCTAGGCCACGGTCGGGCCCTCGAACGATTCGTGCCGCCCGAGGTCATCCCACCTCTCCTCGAACGGGTCCGCGCTCTGGCACAGGGGTAAGGCCCCCATGACTAGCGACCAGCCGAAGAGCCACTCACCACCAGCCAATTACCGTCCGATCGGTACGGCCCGGTCGCATGATCCGATCTCGAAATTGACATTCGTGCGAGGGGCCGGACCGTATGTTTGGGATGCCGCAGGAAGCCGCTACCTCGATTTCATCGGCGGCTACTCCTGTTGCTCCTTGGGGCACTCCCATCCGCGACTCGTGGCCGCAGCGATCGATCAACTCCAGCGGATCACGCTTGCTCATGCCGCCAACAGCGCAGCGAGGAACGCACTCGAGGAGAAGCTCTGCGAAGTGATTGGTGCTCAATCTTCGGAGCCGTCGCAACGCTTGCAACAAAAAGTCTGGCTGACCACCGGCGGAGCACGCGCTGTGGAGTTGGCATGGAAAATCGCATCGACACATCGACCGGGAGGAATTTTGAGGTTTGACTTGGCCTACCATGGCCGATCGCTCGCCACCGCGACCATCAGCGATACGAAAAGAGCACCTTCGTTCGGTAGCCCCCCGCATCCAGACAAGATCGTTCCTTTTCCGGTGAACGCATGGGCTGGCCCCGATGCTCTCGCCGAGCAGTGCAATCGCTCTCTGGCAATGGCCCACGCTATCCTCGAGAAGCATCACAGCGATCTTTCGATGCTGTTGATGGAGCCAGCGATCGGCTCTCGTGGTTACTATTTCGCGCCTCCATGGTTCTGCAGACAACTCGCCGAGTTGGCCCATCAACACGGCCTGTTGGTGGTCAGCGACGAGATCCAAATGGGGCTGGGTCGTTTGGGGGCCTGGTCGGTCGCCTGCGTCGACGGTTGGGAACCGGACCTGATCATCCTGGGAAAAGCTCTCGGTGGTGGAATTGTTTCGATGGGTGCCGTGCTCGGAGCAGCACACCTCATGGATGAAGTGCCCGAGGGGATCGAATCGGAGACCTACGCCGCTATGCCCCTGGGTTGCCGCATTGGCCTGGAGGTCCTCGAGGTGCTCGATCAGGAGGGATGGATCCGCTCTTCAGCGGAACGAGGCGAACAATGGCGGCGAGAGATTCGCGAGATTCTGCCAGCCTCCATCACGGTCGATGGACGCGGGATGGGGACGGTTCTTGAGTTTTCGGAGGGGTATGAATCTGGAGCGGAGACCGCAAGGAATTGGGCCATCGACTTATCGCGCCTCGGACTGTTGCTACACTTGACGGGTCCAGCGAGAGATCGCTTGGCTGTCATTCCTCCCCTCAATGTGTCCTGTGAAGCCCTGGCGGAAGCACGGGCCATCCTAGCGCGAAAGGCTACGTCATGATCATCGGCGAACCGATGCCCAGCCAGTACGATTGGCGATTCCGGTTCCTGGGATTCCCTATCCGAGTGACTTGGCTGTTTTGGGTCATAGCAGCAGCCTTGGGCTACAACATCGCGATGGGAACGGACCGGACGTACCAAGTGATCCCCGGAACCTACAACCCCGGTTTCGCGATGCTTCTGTGCGTCTGGATCGCGGCTACGTTTTTGTCCATCCTCATTCATGAACTCGGACATGCATTGGCGTTTCGAAAGTTCGGAATCGAATCGCAAATTGTCCTCTACCACATGGGTGGTTTAGCCATCCCGACCGCCGGTTACATCTTTCAAAGGGGGGGCATGCGCCGTCGCCTCACCCACGGGAATCAGATTTTGGTTTCAGCAGCGGGCCCACTGTTGCAACTGGCCTCCGGAATCGCCGTCGCAGGCCTCGGATTGGCATTGGGTATCGAAGCCCCATTCGTGCGCACCGCGTACGAATGGGTCGGTTGGGACTTGAACTTCACAGGAACCATGTTCGCAGGTGCACCCAAGAACGCATTGATCGAGTCCTGCATTAAATTTTACGTATGGATCAGCATTCTTTGGCCTATTTTCAACCTGCTCCCCATCTACCCACTCGATGGCGGGCACATCGCTCAGCACACGATCGCCATCTTTCGACGGACCGATGGTCTCTACGAAGCCAACATCATCGGCGCTGTGGTCGGATTCTTGGTCGCATGGTGGT
>JAGWWZ010000311.1 GCA_018970165.1 Planctomycetota bacterium
TTCAACCCGAATGGCTGCCGCGGCGCATTCCACACGGCTTGGATGCGTACGACAAGCCCACTGTCCTTGGCAGACCAGAGATCGATGGTCGCGGGCAAGGGGCGCGATCCGTTGGAAAGCAACGTGCCTCTCAGATGATGGCAGATCACCTGCTCCGCGTTTTCTCCCTCCAAGGCGAAGCTCTCCTCGCCGATAACTTTTACGCCGTAGCCCAGCTTCAACCATTGAAGGATTTCAGCAATTTGAAGGTTCTGCGCAAGGGGTTCTCTATTTTCTGCAAGCCAATGTCCGAGTCCACTCTTCGATCCCACTCGCGCCGGGCCGGCGGGTGGTACCATCCAAGCGATATCGCGATTCAATCCAATCCGCAACGTCCCAGGGGCGATAAATCCAGGTCGAACCAACAAGATCCGTTCATTGCCTTGTACAAACAGATCGCTTTCGACTTCGAGATTTTCTTGTGCCAGCGAGGCTCGGGTGATCCGCATTTGATAATGGCGCACGACATCTTCTGCAGTGGATGTGATGCTCTTTTCTACCACTGCCCACGCCATTTTTGATGAAGATTGCGACTGGTACCAAGCCAAGGTGAGGATGACGATGAAGCTAGCCGCCACTGCGATCCATCGCCTCACGCGGCTTCGGTGGCCGATCGGTATCACTCGACGGCCGGAATCCAGAGCATCACCGCGAATCCGCTTCATGACCGATTCAACACGAATATCTTCGTATCCTCGGTTGCTATCGTATGCTCCTTCGAGCAGTGCTTCTACAAGCCGCTCTTGGGCAGCGTTTTGCGAATCTTCGTCCTCGGATTCATTCGGAGCATCGCGGTTCATCTTGGTGCCTCGGCGAGCAAGAGTTTACGTTCAATACAATCGTAGAGCAATTGCTTGGCACGCGCTAAACGCTTTTTAAGGGATTCCATCTGCAGGTCGAGGCACGAGATTATTTCGACCAGTTGCAACTGTTCCTCGTATCGGAGACGAATCGTTTCTCGATAGTGTTCTGGCAAGTCTGCCACGCATCGTCTCAATGCTTCTAATTTTTCATCCCATGTGTCGCCACTGAACGATTGCACTCGATCGAGCTGTTGGCCGAACCATTCCAAGCTTTCTGAATCGACGCTGTGATCCCTCCGTTGCGCGACATGTCGATAATGCTCTAGTACCAGCTTGCTTGCGATGCCGCGCAGCCATGCTCCGAAGGGGCGATCGCGATCGAAGTCACCGAGACGACGCCAGGCAACCAGCATCGTCTCCTGGAACAAATCCTCGACCGCCGTCGAGTCCCGGACGCTGGCTCTCAAGAACGCAAGCAACATGCCTGTGTGCTCTTTGACCAGAATCTCGAACACTTCTACCGATTGCATGATAAAACGCAACTTCCCCAACTTTAGCAGTCGAACCCATAAAGATTTGCTTTGGTTCTGCCAAAAGTGGACAAATTTTCGAAAAAGATCTCGCAATGAAACATTGCGCGGGTGGCACGCGTTGGTCATCAGCGCGAGCTTTGGCTGTCGCGACTGTCTACTTCGCGCGAAGTACAAGGCGAAGTTTCTCGCGCTGGAGATTGCATGAACTTGTGGCCGCCGACTGAGCGAGTGAAGGCCCCTGGATGATCAACGTCGGCGACCGGGTCGTCCACCTCCGCTCCGGTTGTTTTCTCTGCCTGTGGGACGGGAGCTCGGTGTCTCCCGTTGTCCGGTTGGACTCCGTTGACCGCTTGCGGCCGGAACACCGGCAGGACGTTGACCGCTGGCAGCGGGAACGCTCCTGGCCGTGGTCGGGGCAGTACCGTTGTTTCGACGAACGCCGCTTCGTGCGGATACGTTTTTGGGATGTGATTCCAACCGTCCCCAGTTTTCGGTCATCATATTTTCTGCCTGTGCCATTTGCTCCTTGCTGACACGGCCACCCTTTTGTTGCGATGCGGTATCGGCAGATGGCAATGAGTTAGCTGAAGTAGACGCTAGCTCGGGTTGATTCTTGTGCTCGCCATTACCCGCAGAGTATTCCTTCGTTCCGTTTTCGGTTGTGACCGTCGTCGAGATTTGGCCGCCGCCTGCTTCGGTCGAGATCGACACATCACCATGGGAAGATTCGATGTTGGTCTCGCCTTGAAAGGTGCCACCACCATTTCCGGTCACCGTACCCGAACTGGTTCGCGAAACGGTTGAGTTTCCGTAGGTGCTTTGTGTCTGAGTTGTGGCAGAGCGGCTGAATGATGTTGAACCATCGGGATTGGTCGTGATCGAACCGCTGGTCGATCGTTTCCCTGCGGCATAGGTACCGGTGTTCGTATTGAC
>JAGWWZ010000133.1 GCA_018970165.1 Planctomycetota bacterium
TGATTGTACTCCTGATGCTATCGGCTGAAAAACGGTTTCGTCTCCTCTGCCCATGGATTACTTCAAGCTTGTCCGAAAAAACTCGGTCATCATCCGATATTGATGGTAAACCTGCATCGGATCGGTGATCCCATGGCGATTGCTGGGATATATCATCAGATCGAATTGCTTGCCTGCCTTTTGCAGGGCATGCACCATCTGCAACGTATTGGCCATATGAACATTATCATCGATCTCGCCATGGATCAGCATCAGTCGCCCATGCAGATTCGCGGCGGCTTCGACCACGGAACTCGACTTGTAGCCGTCGGGATTTGCCTGTGGCGTGTCCATGTAGCGTTCGGTGTAGATCGAATCGTAGTTGCGCCAATCGGTGACCGGAGCCCCTGCAATGCCCGCCTTGAATAACTTGGAATGGGTCAACGCATAGGCTGTGAAGTAGCCTCCGTAGCTCCAACCCCACAGCCCGATCCGTTCAGGATCCGCCCACGATTGCTGTGCGAGCCAGCGAGCGGCATCTTCGAGGTCCATCAACTCGATTGCTCCCAGGTCTCGATAGATCTTCCACGTATCGGAGTTCCCTTTGCCCAGCGCCGAACGATTGTCGCACAGCAAGACCGCGATCCCTTGATCCGCGAGATACCGATGCCACAGATCGCTTCGCTTGGTCCAGGTGTTTTCCACGGTAGGTGCCGATGGTCCGCCATAAACATGCACGACGACCGGAACGCGTCCGGTGGCAGAGGCTGCCACAGCGTGTGGAGAGGGTGGATAGAGCAAGGCTTGCAAAGGCTGACCATCACGCGCCGGAATCTGCATCAACTGCGGGGCACTGGTTTCCACGTAATCAAAACGATCGCTTCGATATCCGCCCGTAAACCGCATCGAGGTTCCATCAGCACCTCGCAACCACAACTGAGCCGGACTGTTGAGATCGCTCCACGAATCGAAATAGTATTGTCCAGTAGGATGCACCGAGATGCGGTGCGAGCCGAGTTGCGTCGACACGAGCTGGATCTCTCCCGATTCGAGTTGCAGTCGAAGCACATCGGAATTAGTCGGCGCGGAACGATGGCCGATGAACCAAACCGATTTGCCATCTTGAGCGACACTGCTGATTTCTTTGACATCCCAGTCACCGCTCGTCAATTGCCTTCGTTCTCCCGAAGGACTGATACGGCTGATGTGGCGTCGGCCTTGGGCATCGTCATGCAGCCAAAGGAAGCTGCCGTCGGGCAACCAGCGGGGCATATCGATGACATCGATCCATGCTTTGGATTCTTCATGAGCTAGCGTGCGCGACTGGCCGCTTGAAACATCGTATTGAATGAGATCGAGTTTACTTTGAATCCGGTTTTGCACTTGAAAGACCAAATCCGTTGGAGCGTTCGGCTTCCATCCAACCCGAACGATCAATCGGTCCGTAGGTGGATAAGCGTCGAGCGGTACTTCGGTGATCTTTCCGCTATCGATGTCGACAACATGCAGTGAGGCCAGCGGATTGTTCTGACCTGCCTTCGGATAACGCATGTTTTCGATCCTCTGCGCGAATGCCAGAGAGTCATCGATCACAAAATTCGGGACCGGTGATTCATCGAGCCGCAGAAACGCGAGCCGCGTGCCATCATGGTTCCACCAAAACGCCTTGAACTGTCCTCGACCGTATACTTCTTCCTGATAGACCCAATCGAGTTTGCCGTTGAGGATTTCGCCACCGCCATCGCTCGTCAATGATTTGGCTTCGCGAGTCTTGCAATCGACCACCCACAGGTTTTGATCCCGCACGAATGCGACATGTTTGCGAGAGGGGCTGAGTTCTGCAAACTCCTCTTCGATGTCGGGTGTTTCCGTCAACTTGCTCGCTGTGTTGCTGTCGACATCGTAGAGGATGAGCTCCTTTTTGTGCTGGATCAATGCCGTTTTGAACTTGTCATCAAACACGTTGATTTGCCGACCGTATGGCGCTGCTTGACCATCGCCCAGTCCGGGGATTTTGCCGAGTGCTTCCACCAACTTGCTGGGCAGGGTAAACGGTTTCATCGAACCGTGGATGGCATCGACTTCGACCCAGCGATTGTCCCGCTGTATGAGATAGCTTTCGCTGTCGGGAATCCACTTCGGTATGGCGGTGGGCATGCTCGAGTAAGAGACTCGCTGCTGCGGATCGAAAAGCTTTTCGAGGGTGAGTCGCTCCCCCCGAATGTCGCTTGGAACGAGCATTCCGATTCCGAGATTAGGGAGGGGTTTCGCATCGCCAAGGTCAGGCTGTGAATTCAATCGGAGGATCGGATAGATCGCGCCATCTCGCAACATCGGATCAAAGAACCCCCAACTCGCCAGCGATTCATTGGAATGGGGTTCGAGGATGTAGGTCGCAAGAGTTCCCAGCGGATGATCGGTCGGGACCATCCATCCCTTCCCCAGTTCGATGGAATCGGATTCGAGCTCGACTTCGTAATGGCTCATCTTGCGAAACTGAAACTCATTGAGTTCCTTATGAGTACGAATCCGATATCGCTCGACACTCGCTTTTATTCCACCTGCAAACGGGATCATCGGGACACCGTGCAGCCGCAGTCGACTCGCCGCCCAAGAACTGCTCTCGGGCACGAAGTAGAACTTCGGTGCATCGATTTGTAATGAAGCAACACCGCGATTGACGAGCGTCACGGGGTAGTCCTTGGGAACGAGTTCATCGACGCGATCTCGGTCTTTGGGTGATGGGAAGGGAGCATCCGACTTAGGTTCGGGCCACGCATAACCTGCGACACTCGCGGGTGCATCATCCGCCACAACGCTTCCTTGGATCGGAACTTTGCGAGGGGAGGGGAACGAACGGGGGTTGAGCATCGGTTTGAGCAAGTCCGAGTTCTGCGTCAGGGACTTGAGACACTCCTCGATGAAGGCATACGAGACTTCGATGCGACGCTCGTAGGATGCGTAGGAATACGATTCGACGAGGATCCCCATCTTGCCCCGGAGACCCATGTATTCCGTGCTGTAGCGTGGTTCGAAACCGTACGATTCCCAGACGGTATGTTCTCGATTGAAATTGCCGTAGTAGAAGACGGGAGCTCCTCGGTCGCCCATCGCTTTGGAGACAGCGGGCATCATCTTTTGTCGCATCCATGCGATCATCTCGGGGTTCGCCGCTGGATTGTGCGGGACGTCGTAGGTCATGTCATAGCGATGGAGCGATCCGTTGGTCGTGTGAGCATCGAGCAGCACGTCGGCGTTCCAGGCATCGAGCAATCGGACTAGCGATCGGACTTCGGGGGAATCGAGTTTCACGAAGTCTCGGTTCAGATCGTGACCGATCGCGTTCTCGCGAGTCCCCATTCCGAGCGCCGGTCCTTCCTGTCCAGGACGATGCATCACACCGACCCGTTCATTGCCATCTGCATTGAAGTTGGGGGCCACAACCAGGACAGCCTTTTCGAGAAAGGGATGCGAGTCCGACTGGGCGATATCGCGAGCGAGGGCTAACAGCGCTTCTTTTCCATCGCATTCGCCGCTATGAATGTTGCCGATCATGACGATGAGCAGGCGAGGATCATCGGCCGGCAATGGCAAGGAGATCTCCCCCTCTCGCGACAGGACGAGTGCCAACAAAGGACGATTCTCAGTCGTTCGCCCGTACTCGACCATCTTTGCTTTCGAGCTCGACTTGTCGACCGATTCCAGAAAGCTTCGAATCTCGGGCGCGCGGGAAGTTGCTGTGTAATTGGATCGTTCGGCGATCGTAGCCGGGGACGGGACGGTACGCGACTTCCCCTTCTCCTCAGCCGCCACGTTCGGATTCAGGCAGGGGAGCCCTCCGGCGATCCAACAGACCAGTAGCAATATTCGGATCTCGAACGCGAAGAGTTGGCGAAGTCGGATCATGGATTGGGTAAAACCCCCTTTTCCAAACGGTGCAATCAAAGGATAACCTTGGACAATCATTGAATTGCCGTCAGCAATTTTCAGGACCAGCGGTACTCTGGGTTAATCGTTCCGTGGAATAGTCTACTCCAAACACTTGGTCGCAACGAAGATGTTCCAGACCGGCCGATTAAATTGATCAAGGCGTGAATCCTCAACGATGAAAAGAACTAAGTTATGAAAACATTCTTCGACAGACGTACTTTTGGCATCGCTGCAGGTGCAGCCGTTGCCGCTGCTTATTCGCTTCAAGCCGCGGGCCAGGATCCACCCCCTGGCCCGAAGGAAGCAGCCTTTGAACGAGACTACGACCCGCCTTCGTTCAAGCCATCTTGGAAGAAGGAGCAGATCAACCGGACGCTGGCCCAAGACTTCGTGATCTATGCCCACTCCGATTTGGAGATGACCAAGAAGTTGCTCGAACGGGAACCGGGCCTCCTCAATGCAGCGATCGACTGGGGAGGCGGAGACTGGGAAACCGCCCTCGGCGGAGCATCCCACATGGGTCGTCGCGATATCGTCGATCTGCTCCTGAGTAGCGGCGCTCGAAGCGATCTGTTCTGCGCGGCGATGCTTGGACAAACCGAAATCATCCGCTCATTGCTGACGCTACAACCCGGTCTCATCGACGCCAAAGGCCCCCACGGTTTTTCGCTCCACTTCCATGCCCAGGTCGGCGGAGAGGGAGCCAAGGAAACCCTCGACTACTTGCAGTCGATCAAGCAGGTGGAACTCAAGCCGATCCCGTTCCTCAATCAAAAACCCCCGAAAGCGTAGGTTTTTGAAGTTCCTCTTTTCGGGTCTATCTCATCCCTCGCTCACGCGTCGGGTTGTGATACTCCAAGTAAACTCCGACGAGCAAGACTGTGGCAGACTTGACGGTCGCTGGACAATAACGACGATTTACGTGCGATAACTTTCAACTTAGACACCAATTACTTTTTGGAGAGATGACACCATGGCCGTTCTGGTCACCAAGCCTGCCCCGGATTTCAAAGCACAAGCGGTTCTCAAGGACGGATCGTTCGCCGAGCTGAGCCTCAGCCAGTTCAAGGGCAAGTATGTCCTGCTGTTCTTCTATCCACTCGACTTCACGTTCGTTTGCCCAACAGAAATCATCGCTTTCTCGGACCGAGTCAAGGAATTCGAATCTTTGGGGGTGCAGGTCATCGGCGTATCGGTCGATAGCCATTATTCGCACTTGGCATGGCGGAACACCCCTCGAAACCAAGGGGGGATCGGCCAAATCGACTATCCGATCGTCGCCGATTTGAACAAGCAAATCGCTCGCGATTACGACGTCTTGCTCAACGATGCTGTCGCCCTCCGCGGGCTGTTCCTGATCGACAAGAACGGCACCGTCCGACACCAAGTGGTCAACGATCTCCCCCTCGGCCGATCGGTCGATGAGGCCCTCCGGATGGTTCAAGCCCTCCAGTTCTTCGAAGCCAATGGCGAGGTTTGCCCAGCGGATTGGAAGGAAGGAAAGCGTTCGATCAAGCCGAATGTATCGGGCAGTAAAGAGTTTTTTGACGCCGAATACTCCGCAAAGGCTTAGTTCGCTCCATTGCGGCGGTGAATTGCTTCTTCCAAGCGAATGTTTCGCCTGGAATGGTCCCAACCCGAAGCGTGAGATTTCTTTGGAACGCACTACTTCAAAAGTTACATTTTCAGTAGTTTCTTCGGTACTCCATTTGATATGAGCAATCCGAGCAGGGATCCGGCGGGGCAACTCAATCACCTCGATGCGGACGGAAACGCCCGCATGGTCGATGTGGGGGACAAGCCTGCGACATCTCGAATGGCCCTGGCGGCCAGTCGGATTGCGATGTCGGTGGAGGCAGCCGAAGCGATCCGCCACAATGGTCTCGCAAAGGGAGATGCCATTGCGGTAGCCCGCATCGCGGCAATCTCTGCGGTGAAACAAACCAGCCAACTCATTCCACTTTGTCACCTCATCTTGATCGATGGCGTAAATGTGGATTTTGAATGGCTGGGGCCGCAGACCCTGGAATGCCGTGTGTCGGTCCGCTCTATCGGAAAGACGGGAGTCGAAATGGAAGCATTGACGGCGGCCAGCGTGGCAGCCCTAGCCATTTACGACATGTGCAAAGCGATCGACCGATCGATGGAGATTCAATGCGTTCGGCTCTTGGAGAAGACCGGTGGCCAACGCGGAGACTTTCATCGGTCTGAGTAGGGTACCATGGAAACAACCGAAACTTCCCCCCACAGGATGTTTGCGGGATCATCTGGAACAACGATTACCGACCCGATGCGCGATGCGGATGCCTATCGCCTCGCCTTCTACAGTGCCATTGATTGCATCGCCCCTGGCATGCAACGTGTAGAGGACCGCATCCGATCCGAACTGACCAGCAGCGACCCTCTCGTTTGCGAGATGTTGCAGTATGTTGCACTTCTCGGTGGCAAGCGGTTGCGACCTGCACTGACACTTCTATCTGCCCGATGGCTTGGCAAGATTACTGACGAGACGATTCGTCTTGCGACGGTGGTTGAGATGGTTCATACGGCAACACTCGTCCACGACGACATCCTGGATCATGCTTCTCTCCGCCGTCACAAACCAACCGTGCATGTTCGTTGGAATGTTCCCTCGAGCGTTTTGATTGGAGACTGGTTGTTCACGCACGCTTATCGCTTGGCGAATGAAGGGGACTCGACGTTGCCTGGCCGATGGGTTGCGATCGCATCCGAGCGAGTTTGCGAGGGAGAGATTCGGCAAGGGAACAGCGTAGCCGACTGGGGGATCTCCGAAACCGAGTACTGCCGAATGTTGGCGGACAAGACCGGCGCGCTGTGCGGCGTCAGCACAGCCCTTGGTGCTTGGTCAGCAGGCGCCCCGCTTGAAGTGTGCCGCGAGTTGGAACAGTTCGGTATCGAACTCGGCACAGCATTTCAAGTGTACGATGATTGGCTCGATGTTTGGGGCAATAGCCACAAGTCGGGAAAAACTCTGGGGACCGATTTGTCGCAACTCAAGCCAACCCTTCCGATACTGAGGACTCTTCAGCAGTTGAGTCCCGATACTAGAGACGCATGGATTTCATGTGTTGAACATGATTCGCCTCATGCGATCGAACAAATGCGAAGTTATCTGGAGCAGTATGACGCTTCGGTATACACACTCGAGTTTGCAAAGGAACTGGTTCGTACCGCGACCTCTCGGTTGGAGGGGATTGCGTCGAGGCTCGGAGGTCACGACAACCCGGCGTTCCGAGGTTTGATGGTTCTAGCCGAAGCATCGGTTCAACGAACCGGCTGATCTTAACGACTCACTTCCATTTCCGACTGTGCTGCATCCTGGGAACCCTGGGCACAGGGGGCGCAGTACATTCCTTGGCCGTTACCTAACGGTGCTCCGTAGATTCCCGCAGTGATCGGGCCTGGGTCGACCCAAATATTTTCTGAATCAACCCGGATGGTTCCGAGGTCTTGGTCAAGATTGCGCCGCTGGGCTTCGTAGAAGACCCAGACGTTGAGGAAATTGTTCTGCGCATTGAGCAAGTCACTCAGCGCCGATACGCTATCGCGGGCTGCAGTTGGCCCGGAAGCTTGATTCAAGCTTTCGCGGACTTGCCTCAAGTCTTCATTGATCGTGATCTGTTGCGCAGCGATTCGAACGGCGTATCGCTGAAGTTCAAAGTTGTATTGGTTGTATCGCAGATTGCGGAGCTCCGAGCGCAACGTCTGCCAAACTTGATCTTCGTAGCGGTAATAGTTTCGCTTGGCTTGTTGGAAATCGATGAGCACCGATCGATAGTTATTCCGTTCTTGCAGGCGTGTCAGAGGTGTATCCCACTGAAAGCCTGCCCTCAGACGACCAGATCCCCGACGATACTCGAAAGGGTTGCTTGACGAGTTGACCAAATCGCCGCTGAATACCAAGTCGAGAGAGCTTTCCAGTCGATCGGCAACGAACTCAATCGATCGCCATGCATCTACCAGCGATGCCCGAGCGTTCATCCAGTCGAGGCGATTGACACGTGCGATCTCGACCGCTTCTTCGGGCATGATATCGACTTCCGGCAACACAACGCTTTCAATGCGAGCCTTGGCCTGAACCACCTGGAGAGCGAGGACATCCTCGGCATACTCGGCCAGGATCCCTTGACTGGGAAGCACCACTTTGTCGCGAAGATTGAGGAAGCGTTCTTTGCCATCGAGTTCCTGCGGCGAATTCGCGATCGTCTGCGCGTCGAGTCGAAGCTGTCGCAGACGCGATTCCCGATCGCGGAATCGCTCTTCGAGCTTGTTTAATTCCTCATGGAGAATGGCAGGTAGCTGATCCATCCCCGCTGAGTCTAGAAGAGCTAGGTCGAGCGTGTCAGTAGGTAGCAAACTACAAACCGTATCCCGTTCGTCCGTGTAAATCGCTCGCAGTCGCTGCAACTCGCGTTCGCGGCGAGGTAGGACTCCAATCAAGTTCTCAATGTCTGTCCGTATGTCTTGAATGTCTTTGCCGAGGATTGTGGTTCCCAACTGTTCGAGTTGTCCCAGATCGCCATCGATGTTTCGAACTGCAGCCTGCGACTCTTGATTCCAATTGAGCGATCGAGTCTTGATGCCCGTTGCTGGATCGGTTGCGACCGGGCTCATTTCGAGCAGCCGGTAATTGGTATTACCGATCCGATCGCGAAGATCCGCGACTTGATTGCGTCGTTCTTTCAGATCCTCGCTGATCAAGTCGAATTGATCGAGGATGGGATCTTTGATCTCGACGCAGATATACGGAGGTAGACCAAGTGTGCTAACCTTGAAGTTATCGAGGTTTTGTTCAAACGCAAATTTCTGTTGCAGCAGCGCGGCCTGTGCTGAGATCAGTGCCTGTCGAGCTTGGGCCACCTGCAACTGTTGACTGGGAATCGTGTCCTGAGTCGGCGGAATGATGGTGAGTTGTTCGCGCAGTGTATCTTCGAAGCGTGCAAGATTCTCTCGCAATCGAGCGACGTTCTCTTCCGCGTTGCGAATCTGGACTAAGTTTTGAACCAAGCCCATGAAACCGCCAACACTTCCGACCGCTCCGCCCCCCGCGAAACCACCCCCGGCACCACCACCCGTTGCACCGACGCCTCCTCCACCACCGCCGCCACCACCTCCGAGCGTATTGCCGAGAGCGCCGAAACCGCCACCTAGCCCCGTAAAGCCAGTCAAACCAGCATCCCCTTGCAACCCCCCGCGCCGCGATGGGCCCGGTTCCGCTTGTCGACCGACGGTTACTGTGACATAAAAACCGGTTCGATAACGTTCAAAGGCTCGAACGTTGTAGAGAAGTGTTCGCTCCGAAAGAGTGAGGGTTTCAAGTACAACATCTCGACCACCATTGCGCAGCAACGGCTGTAGGAGCGTGAAGTCGACGAGAGAGTTGGCACTTTCTGTCGTCGGTCCTGTCAGATTCCATGTGATATTGTTCGCCATGCCGACGATTAAGTCCGCACCTGTCGTGAATCGACGACGCATCCCTATCCCACGGTTGCCGATGGCCCCCGTCGTGCCGACTCCCGTCGAAAACAAGTTAGAAGAAATTGTGGAGGAACCACGAAGACTCCCGTTCGCGGTGTAAAAATTCGAGTAACCAGCGAACAGTTGATTGCTGAACCGAAACCTCTCGGTGCTCACGTCCAACGCCGACAGGTAAAGTGTTTCGATCCGCGATTGATAGGTTGGGTTATGTAGCGATGCAAGCCTGACGGCTGTATTGGCATCGATCACCAAAACCCCCCGTTCGTCAAGTGGCAGATACTGCCACCAAATCGGATTCTCAGCCGTATTCGTTCGACCGTTCACGTCCCAAAGAGGATAGTGCTTCTTGCCATTCAGAACCCGCATGTACTGTGCGGCAACTCCGTCGTCCTCCGGCATAGGAGGTCGGTCCGGGTTAAACGGATCGAACATACGCGATGTCGGATCCACCTGAACGGAACGGATCTCCGGCGCACAGGCATCTTGGATTTTTTCGCTGATGAGTTGGTTGACTTCCTGGTCCGCCCGGGTGCGATAATGGGCGCGGTTGCAGGCGGTGTTGGGCGCGGTGACTAACGTGAACGCGACCGAAGCCAGGCATCCACTCCGGATCCAAGCTCTCAATCGCGATTTCAACATAGAACGCGACTTCGGCAACGATGAAGAATTCATTAGGAAAGGGTCCTACCGCGAGGGAGTATCGATTCTTCCCTAGTTTCGGACTTTGCCGTACTCTCCGTTGATTCCTGGAATACCAGCCCTACATCATCTGCCGAAAACTCGCAATTTACCAAAGCTTCCGGAAATGCCTAAAGTAAGGCTATCAAAATCGTTACTATGGTTCTAAGCTTGCCAGGTTGGCTATAAAACCACTGGTGCAAAACCGCGCAGTCCTGACCAACCCATCCCAAAATCCCAGGTCGAATAGGATCTATGTCAAACTGTTATCGCAATCTTCGTCTGGGCATCCTCGCGGTGCTATCCCTTCTGGTTCTAGGTGCCGGTCCTCTGCATGCCGAGGCTCCCCCCGCGCAAAACGATGCGGTCTGGGAAGACGTTGCCGGTCAGAAGGTTGCATGGCAGGAAGGGCCTCGATTTCGCGTCATGGCCTTTTTAGGTTGCGAGTGCCCGGTCGCTCGGCTCTATGGAGTTCGCCTGCAAGAGTTGGCCGATGCTATCGATCGGTCCCCAGCCTCGAAAGGTTCGGTCCAATGGGTGGGAGTTATCAGCAACTCACACGATTCGGCCGAGGACATTCGAGCCTTTGCGAAGGACTTGGGTATTCAGTTTCCAATCATCAAGGACGCCGACCAATCGATCGCCAAAGCTTGGCAGGCCACCCGGACCGCCGAAGTAGTCGTCGTCGATCGGCAAGGGCTCATTCATTATCGTGGCCGAATCGATGACCAATATGCCCCAGGAGTGAAGCGATCCAAGTCGCTCCATTCGGAACTCAACGATGCTCTCGTGGCCCTCCTCGAAGGAAGAGAACCCAGTGTCACGGTGACGGAACCGACCGGATGTTTGATCACGTGGGAAACCGATCCATCGTCGGATAACCCTATCACGTTTGCGAAAGATGTTGCTCCCGTCCTGTATCGACACTGCGCCGAATGCCATCGTTCAGGTGAAATTGGACCGTTCGACATCACCGACTTCAACGAAGTACGCGGATGGGCAGAGATGATCTTGGAGGTCATCGACTCTGGTCGCATGCCACCCTGGCATGCGGATCCCAATCATGGTTCATTCAAAAACACGCGATCGATGAAGCATGAAGAGATCGAGTTGGTTCGAACCTGGGTGCGCGCCGGGGCACCAATGGGACGCATTGAAGATGCTCCGACTCCTCCCGCCATCGCATCGGGTTGGCGATTGGAACGCGATCCCGATTTGATCGTCGACATGCGAAAGACTCCGTATTCGATACCCGCAACGGGCACCGTGGAGTACCAATACTTCGTTGTCGATCCGAAGTTAACGGAAGATCGTTGGGTCTCCGCAGCGCAGGTGATTCCCGGCGATGCAGCCGTTGTGCATCATGCGATCGTCTTCATTCGGCCACCGGATGATGTCGATTTTCAAGGGATCGGATGGTTGACTGCCTATGTACCCGGCCAGATGGCCACTCGTTTTCCAGAGGGTTATGCCCGTCGCCTTCCCGCTGGCTCGAAACTGGTCTTTCAAATGCACTACACTCCCAACGGCCGCGAGACTCAGGATCTGTCTAAAATCGGCATGACCTTCGTCGATGAAAAGAAGGTGACTCATGAAGTCTTCACTCTCGCGGGATTGGACCAGGATTTTGAGATCCCGCCCGGAGTTTCCGATCATCGCGTGGAGGGACGGTTGAATCGTCTTCCTACGAACGGGGAGTTGCTGGCCGTTTCGCCCCACATGCATCTTCGCGGCAAATCGTTCGAGCTTCGTTCGCGGGATACCTCTGGCGAGACGGTTCTCCTTCGTGTCCCCAGATACGATTTCAATTGGCAGCATACTTACGAATTCTCCGACCGGATCCCTTTGGGCAAGTTCGATGGACTCGACTTCACCGTCTCGTTTGATAACTCCACCGGCAATCCGTTCAATCCCGATCCGGAAGAGTACGTGATGTGGGGCGATCAAACGTGGGAGGAGATGGCGGTAGCCTTCTTCGAGGTTGCTCGGCCACGCACGGTCCAGGAGTCGGCAAGATCGAGCGACACCAATTCGTCAACGGCTTCACAATCCTCCGAACCATCCGCCAAGGCCGTGGCCTATGCCGACGAGTTCATTCGATCGATGGACCGAGACGGGGACGGCAAGGTGTCTCGAGAAGAAGCTACCTCGGTAGTTCGCGATTTCTCCTTTCCGAGACTGGATCGAGACCAGGATCGTTACATCACTCGCGAGGAACTGATTCAAGCAGTGGATGAACGTCGTGGCCGATAATCTTCATGCGGACGACGATTGCCGCCAACTGACATTCTCCGCCCGTCTATTTTCCAAGGTCATCGATTATCCGAAGACCTGTTTGATCGCCATCATCGCGATCTCGGCAATTGCGATCGGCGGGTATCTCGATCCGGCCTGGCCATCTCGATGGATGGCATGGCTCAAGGGTACCCCTGCGGAAGTCGCCGAGGAATCGGGCGTGTCACCGTCCAATGAACCGCAGCGTCCCTCGCAACCGCGACGACGCGGTCGCATCTCCGGCGGTCGGTCGGATGCGGTGTTGGTCGTGAAGTCGCCGAGTATCTTTACACCCGATGGAGCAGCCGCCTTTCGGCAAGTCGTAGAAAGCCTTCGACAATTGGATGTTGTCGCCGCTGCGCGATCGCTCGACGAAGCGCCGCCGCTCAATATCTTTGGCCTTGCCGAACCGATCCTGCCGCGCGGGCATGCGACGGCTCAACGATTCGAGGCTTCAAAACAAAAGGCGATCAACCATCCGTTGGTCGTCGGGCAAATGCTCTCTCCCGATGCGAATACTGCTCTCATCGAAGTCCAATACGATTGGGTCTTTGTTCGTCAAGACAATGACTGCGTCGCACCACTTCTCGCAGCAGCCAAACAAGCGGCAAGTCAGTTCCCCGATGTTCCGATGGAGTTCCATGTCACAGGAGCGGTACCCTTTCGATTGATGGTCAGCCGCAACAATCGCCAAAACGAAGTTCGCTATCAGGTCATTGCGTACACCATGATCCTCGGGATGGCAGCGATTCTGTTTCGAGGATTGTCCGTGGTCTTGGTGGTTGCGGCGGCGCCCGTGACCGGGGTCTTTTGGACCTTGGGATTGCTTCGCTATTTCGATTGGCAAGACAACCCCTTCTCGTTCGTCATCCTTCCGGTCTTGCTGAGTCTGGTCGGCTTCACCGACGGGGTGCACATGATGATCCACATTCGCAAGAGTATGCGCGATGGGATGGAGCCGCGAGTAGCATGTAGGCATACGCTCGAGTTAGTAGGTCTGGCATGCTTCTTGACCTCGCTGACCACCGCCATCGGAATGGGATCTCTCGGCTGGGCGAGCCATGAGATCGTGCGCGAGTTCGGCTGGTCGTGTGTGATCGGTGTTGTGCTGACATGGATATCGGTAATGCTGGTCATTCCTTTGGTTTGTACGACGGGTTGGAGTCGACGTTTCGCACGCGGAGCGCAACAGGACTTCCTGGACCGCAACCTGGATCGAGTGGGCCCTGTAGTCGGCGCGATCATGCGTCGCGATCGATGGGTTTCCTACTTCGCTATCCTGCTCACACTCGGATTAGGTTGGTTCGCTGCATCCCTGAAACCAGATGATCGCAAGTCGAGCTCGCTACCCGCAGGGAGCGATATTCAGCAATCGATGGCCCACCTGGATCGCACGATGGGTGGCCTTGAAGTTTGCAATATCCAAGTCCAATGGGATCCGAACCAATGGACCGAAGAGCAAATCGTTCCCGTCCTCAGCGAAGTCGAGGGCGTATTGAAAACCGAGCCTCTCATCGGCCATCCGCTGTCCCTAGCCCGATTGCTGGACGCGCTCCCAGGCGAGGGTTCGGCGGTCGATAAGTTATCGATGGCCCAGCTGCTGCCACCCCCGCTCAAGCAAGCGATCTACACACCGGATAAGGGTCAGGCGAAGGTCACGTTTCGTTGCCAAGACCTCGGAACCGCCACCTACAAGTCGACGTTCGAACGGATCGAAAAATCACTCGAAGGAATCGAGTCGAATCATCCCGGCCTCACGTTGGAGATGCAGGGTGATGCGATCTGGAGATGGCAGAATTTGTTCAAGGTCGTATCCGACCTGACCTCAAGCCTGGGCAGCGCTGCCGTAGTTATCTTCGGAGTCATGGCCATCGCCTATCGATCGTTGCGATTGGGCTTGATCGCCGTCATCCC
>JAGWWZ010000134.1 GCA_018970165.1 Planctomycetota bacterium
ACCTAAAGGGCGACTGGTCCACTACAGTCTCGAAGGAGAATTCATCGAAGAAGTGGTGACCGGTTTGGGGATGCCGACATCGGTGGCGATTCAGGGGGATTACGTCTCTGTTCCCGATCTGCACGGTCGCGTAGTGATCCTTGACAAAAATAATACGATCATGGCTGTGTTGGGTCATAACCCCGATCCTGCGAAGGGCGGCAACTACAATATTCCTCAAGATCAATGGATCGAAGGGGTGTTCAGCGGCACGCACGGTTCCTACTGGGACAAAGAGGGGAACCTGTACGTCCAGGATTGGAATGTATCCGGACGCATCATGAAGCTCGTTCGCGTGAAGGGAACCCAGCCGTGATTCGTTTTTCGAGAAGTTTATTGATGTTGTCGTTTGCATGCGCAACGTCGTTCTGCGTTGCTGAGGATCGCTCTGATTGGACGTCTTGGCGAGGCCCCAACAGTCACGGTTCGATTGACCAAGGGAGTTTTCCAAGTCGCATTGATGCGGCGAAATATGTTTGGAAAACGGAACTCCCGGGCAAGGGATGCTCTACCCCGATCGTGCTCGACGGCAAGATCTACTTGACCGCGGCGGCCGATGGCAAGGACTCGGTCCTGTGCTTCGACGCCAACGGAGAACGTCAATGGCTAACCACGTTTGGCACTGAGGATCCGGGCAAGCACCGCAATGGTTCAGGGAGCAATGCCTCCCCTGTCACCGATGGTTCGGGCGTGTTTGTCTACTTCAAGAGCGGTACGTTTGCGGCCCTCGGGCTCGATGGCTCGATCCGTTGGCAACATGACATTGTGAAGATGTATGGCAAAGACACCTTGTATTGGGATCATGGGACCTCTCCGGTATTGACCAAAAAGTCGGTCATCTTGGCTCGGATGCATCAAGGAGAATCGTGGCTCGCCGCATACGACAAGGGGACAGGAGAACTGCAATGGAAGGTGGCTCGCAACTACGAAGTTCCCACCGAATGCGATCACGGATACGCAACACCAGTTGTGATCGAACATCAAGAGAAGGAATCGATCCTCGTCTGGGGTGCCGAGCACATCACCATTCATGACGCAGCTAACGGCGAAGTGACTTGGTCATGCGGCAATTTCAATCCCGACAAAAACAAATTGTGGCCGGCGATCGCAACTCCGATCGTTACGAAGGATCGAGTGATCATCGCCTATGGTCGCAACGATCGCGGCATCCCTCGCTTGTATGGCATCGGCTTGTCAGGAAAAGGGGATACCACGGCGACCAACCACGTATGGAAGCGAGAGGATGTCGGAACCTTTGTTCCGACCCCTGCGTTGCATCGAGGCGAGTTGATCTTGGTTCGCGATCAAGGGGAAGTCGAGAGCGTTTCTCCGGATACGGGCCTCACGAATTGGAAGGGAGTATTCCGCAAGAGCCGCGCAAATTTTTATGCATCACCCCTGATCGCCGGCGATAAACTCTACGCAGCTCGCGAGGACGGAGCAGTCTTCGTTGCCAGCATCGCAAACGGAAAGTTCGTGACCCTTTCGGAAACCGAGATGGGTGAACCAGTGATCGGCTCTCCTGTGCCGATCGGAAATAGGATCTTGATTCGAGGCGAGAACCATCTTTACTGTTTTGGGGACTAGGCTCGGCATGACATAAGCCGACGCGTGAGCGAGGGACGCAGAAGGGAAGACCTCAAAAGCTTGTAACTTCATCCCTCACTTACGTTTCGGGTTGTGATTACATCGAAAAACGCAAGTTCAAAACTCACGTTTCGGGTTGGAATGATGATGGTGCATTCAGCCATGTTCGGCTATGGATTTGAGATCATTCCGAGGCTTGCGAGCCAGCGTTGGCATGTAGCGGGCCAATCGGAGGTGCCAGGAATGTTGCGAGCCAGTCCCACACCATGCACCCCCTTCTGATAGATGTGCAACTCGCCAGGAACTTTTTTGGCCACCATGGCTTGATAGAAGACCAGTCCATTTTCGGGCGGGACTGCTTTATCTTCGAGCGTGTGAAACACAAATGTCGGGGGAGTATCCTCACGAACATTCCGTTCGCTTGCGAACTCGCGCAGTTGATCCGGGGTCGCATCCTTGCCGAGGAGATTGACTTCGCTCCCTCGATGGGTGAATGAACTCCCCATCGAGATCACGGGATAACACAGGATCGCGAAATCGGGTCGCGAACTGAAACGGGCGACAGCATCGGCAGCGTTCGGGTCGCCGTTATCGAATTGCGTGATCACGGTCGACACGAGGTGGCCGCCGGCGGAGAATCCGATGATTCCGACCCGTTTGGGATCGATATTCCACTTGCTTGCGTTGGCTCGAACCAGTCGCACGGCACGCTGGGCATCTTGGAGCGGAGCCGGATGCCCGTAGCCTCGTCCGCGATGACGATATTCGCAGAGTGCCGCAGCCAGTCCCATCGACTTGGCCCATGCCACGATTTGGTGTCCCTCATGATCGATTGCTAGTCCGCCATAACCGCCCCCTGGACAAATGATCAGTACACCGGTGGGAGTTGATGATTCGATTGTGGAAACACTCAGCGTTGGGATATCCTTCGCTTCCTTCCCTAAGGCTCCCGGTGCGCCATCGCTCCACAGCGGTATCGTCTCATCGGCGAGTGCGTTTGGCACGAGGCATACCGCACTGAGCAAACAAAGTGTCGCGGCCAGATGAAGAATTCGAAAACGGGTCGTTTGGAAAATGAACGTGCATCTCGAAGTCATGATGATGTCCTGGAGCAATGTCGAGAGAGGTCGAGAGGTAATGATAGGGATCAAATGTGAAGTTAGAATCGATCGCAGACTGTCCATCATAGATCAGTCCGGTCGCGATTCCCATCCGAGGAGTAAAAGACCGTGCGGTATCTAACCGCGAGCGGCAACACCCTCGCGATGAAGTTTGTACTCGACAGCGTCTACGAGGGCAGACCAGCTGGCTTCGATGATGTTCTCGCTCACACCGATGGTTCGCCAGGAATCGTGATCGTCCGAGCTTTCGATATTGACTCGAATGCGGGCGGCTGTTCCGGCTTCGCTGTTGACTACGCGGACTTTGTAGTCGACCAGTTTCATCGACTCCAGGCATGGATAGAACGGGATGAGTGCCTTGCGCAACGCGGCATCCATCGCGTTGACCGGACCGTGCCCTTCGGCCGCTTCGACCCGCGTATCGTCCCCGACGCGAACCTTGAGAATCGCTTCGGCGTAGATCTGATTCCGAACCGTGTCGAGATCACCGGCGAGGATCTGATACTTGATGGTTTCGAAGTGGGAGGTGTACTGTCCAGCACATTGCTTGGCGAGCAAATCGAACGATGCCTCGGCAGCCTCGAACTGGTAGCCCTGGTTCTCTTTCTTCACCACTTGGGCCAAGATCGCTTCGAGCAATTTCGGATCGGCCGGAGCGCCGTGCGATTGGGTCAATGCGGCGATATTGGAACGACCCGATAGTTCGCTTACCAGGATCCGGCGTTCATTTCCGACGAGCGATGGATCCATATGTTCATAAGTGTGCGCGAATTTGTTGACTGCATGGACGTGCATGCCACCCTTGTGAGCAAAGGCGCTTCGGCCAACGAACGGTTGGCTGCTGCGCATTGCGAGGTTGGCTGTCTCGTAGACGTAGCGAGACAACTCCGTGAGATGGTCCATGGGTCGGCCACCGAGCGTCTGGTAGCCGTGCTTCTTGAACTGCAGATTGGCCAGGATAGTGATCAAGTCTGCGTTACCGCAGCGCTCACCGATCCCGTTGATCGTTCCTTGTACATGATCGCAACCGGCATCGATGGCTGCGAGCGAGTTGGCGGTTGCAAGGTCGCCGTCATTGTGGCAATGGATACCGAGTCGAGCCTTGGTGTTTGCAATGCGCGATTTGGCCTTTGCGACGATGTCGGCGATCTGCTCGGGGAGGGTACCTCCGTTGGTATCGCACAGGACGATCCACTGGGCGCCGGCGTTGGCTGCGGTCTCAATGGCCGAGAGTGCGTACTCCGGATTGGCCTTGAAGCCATCGAAGAAATGTTCTGCATCGTAGACGACTGAGGCGTGCTGAGCGAGGTAGGCAACGCTCTCGCCGATCATGTCTAGGTTTTCTTGCAGCGATACTCCGAGGACTTCCGTCGCATGAAAGTCCCAGGACTTACCCACTACGGTGATGACCGGTGTTTGCGCAGCGACAAGTGCGGCTAGGCCGGGATCGTCGGCGGCCTTGACGCCGCGTCGACGCGTCATGCCAAAGGCGGCGAGGCGGCTGGTCCCCAGCGATAGACTCTTTGCCCTCTGAAAGAACATGGCATCTTTTTCATTTGAGAGGGGATACCCACCCTCGATCATGTCAATGCCGATTTCGGCCAATCGAGACGCAATATTGAGTTTGTCCTGCAGCGATAGGCTGACACCCTCTCCCTGCGTTCCGTCGCGCAAGGTGGTGTCGTAGATGAGGATCGATCGCGGGGACATTGCGGTACCTGGTACTTGGGAACGGTACTTGGGAACGAAACGGATTTCAGAGCAGAGATGCTATCGAAATTTGATATCCTAGACGAGTCGATTTCGATATTTTTCCGCGTTGAAGTGGGGGTAAAGCCTGTGAATCATCGATATGCGTGGGTCCTCGTTTGGCTAGGGCTTGGGCTCCAGGTCTCCCCATCGGCGTGGGGACAGGATGCGATGGACCGATTGAAGCCCGATTGGCTTCGGAATATGCGTGAGGCGAGGGAGCGATTCCAGCGCGATCGGCAGCCCACTTCGATCGACGATAAATATCGTGAGGTGAGGGCCAATCTTCACGTCCACTCCGAACTGTCGCACGACAGCCGGGGCAAAATCGACGATATCGTCGCCGCCGCCAAACGGGCGGGGACGGAAGTTCTGATGTTCACCGAGCACCCATCCAAAGAAAAAGATTTCTACCTCGACGGCCATCAAGGGATGCGCGATGGTGTGTTGCTGATCCCGGGTGCCGAAATGAAAGGGATGCTCGTCTATCCGACGTTGAGCCTGAGGCAATACGAATCGTCCGAGCCGATCGATCTGGCTCGGCTGGTCCGATCGCGTGGCGGGCATGCGTTCCTATCCCACTTGGAGGAGCGGATGGATTGGGAGATTCCTGGTTTGTCGGGAGTAGAAATCTACAACACGCATGCGGACTTCAAAAAGCAAAAGCGGATGGTTGAGTCGATGAAGAATCCGCTGTGGCTGGTCAAGCTTGCCGAACAAGTGAAAGAGTATCCGCAGGAGGTGTTCTCCGCGTTGCAATCGTATCCGAGCGATTACCTCGCGCGCTGGGACGTATTGTGCCAGAGCGCACCGCACACCGGCGTGGCGGCTAACGATGCACATCAGAACGTGGGAGTGCGCATTCGGCTCGAGAACGCAGATTCGGTTGCGGTCGAGGATCCGCTCGGCGAGGTGCTATTGCATCTGCCGCGTTTGCTCGCCGCAACGGCGATCAAGATTCCGAAGGATGCAAAGGTCGATGACGTTTTGTTCTCGTTGCAACTCGATCCGTACGAGTACAGTCTTCGGCATGCGGGGACGCATCTGCTGGTGGAGGATCTGACGCGCGATGCGGTATGGGATGCGCTCGAGCAAGGCCGCGCGTTTGTCGCCTTTGATTGGCTGGCGGATGCGAAAGGGTTTCGCTCGCAACTCGTCGATCGATCCAAGGGTGAAACGTATCCACTCGGCAGCCAGGTCGCGTGGCGAAAAGAGTTGTCATGGGCTGCGGAGGCGCCGTTGGAATGTCAGTGGCGATTGATCCGCAACGGAGTGTGTATTGCCGAGAAGTCGAATTTCAAATTCGAGGAGCCGCTCATTGAGCCGGGAGTCTATCGCATCGAAGCTTGGTTGATGGTGGGCGAGGAGAAGCTGCCGTGGGTGATAAGCAACCCGATTTACGTGAGGGGGGGTGACGATGGGCGATGACGAGAAACATGGGAATGAGAGGAAGCATGGGAGGCATGATGGGGAGATCCTTCGGCCGCGTGGGGATTATCAGACGCTACTGTCGTATCAGAAGGCGGAAGTGGTTTACGATTTGACATATCGGTTTGCGCATAAGTACCTTTCGAAAGGGGATCGGACGGTGGATCAGATGATCCAGTCCGCGCGGTCTGGCAAGCAGAATATTGCCGAGGGGAGCAAAGCCGCACTGACGTCGAAGGAGACGGAGATCAAGCTCACGAATGTGGCACGCGCGAGTCTCGAGGAGTTGCTGGTCGACTATCGCGATTACCTTCGCGTCCGGGACCATGTCGTATGGGACAAGGATTCCAAGGAGTCGAATTTCGTGCGTCAGCTAGGTCGCAGGACACCGCAGACGTATGAACTGTATCGCGAGTACATGGAGACACGTCCGCCGCAAGTGATCGCAAACATCGCGATCTGTCTGATCCATCAGACGAACTATCTGCTCGATCAGCAGATCAGGACACTGGAAAAAGAGTTCCTCGAACACGGCGGCCTGCGCGAGCGAATGTACGAAGCGCGTCAACGGCATCGCCGCAATCCACCCCCGCGCTCATGAACGCCCCGAATCGCCCCTGAACCAACCTTGACCTCAATCTCATCCCTCTCATTCCTCCCCTACTTCCCCTAACTCCCATTGGCTGCACTCCCCATTGGCTCTTCCCTCCCATTCAGCCAACAAAAAAACCCAGCGACAACGCTGGGTTTTGAGAAAGAGTGACCCCGACGGGAGTCGAACCCGTGTTACCGCCGTGAAAGGGCGATGTCCTAGGCCTCTAGACGACGGGGCCAGTCACTGTGTTGGACGCGAAAGTGTAAGGGACTCAGACATTGTGTCAAGTCTGCAAAAAAGAAGGCCCACAGCAGTTGCCGGGGCCTCGAAAGATCCAAACCGAGCAAAATTTACTTGGTCTCTTCTCGGGTCGCTTGAGGGTCATTCCCCTCGGCGCTACGCTGAATCGCGTCGTAGACTTCCCTCCGATGGACGGGAACCTCGCGAGGCGCCTCGACCCCTAACCGGACCTTGTCACCACGAATCTCAACCACCACGATGGTGATCTCGTTGTTGATGACGATGCTCTCGTTCTTCTTGCGAGATAATACTAGCATGACTTCCTTTCCTCCAATCCTTCGGTGATCTATCCGATCTCCTAACCGCTTGATTCTCAGTACCGCTTGTGTCTGTGATTGGCTTCGTCGACGATGTAAGTCTTGAAATCTCAACAGCCTACATTGGCCTTTTCATCATTTAACTCTAAACCCAACCCCTGGGCAGTCAAGAAAAACCAAAGACGGTCCATCAGATTTTTTTCAAAAATTCTTGGTGATCCCATAATGTTTTCCCAATCCCTATTTCTTAAGGCTCGGCTCCTCACATGGTTGCGAAACGACCTCGTATGGTCGCGAAAGGGATTCCATGTCCGAGGTTGATTCGGGTTCGAAAAGGTTCGGATCCTCAAATTGGCTACGAGGTTTCGGAGCCGATTGCATCGGCGTGCTCGCGGTTTTCTTCTTGTATGCGGGTGAACTGGTACCGGGGGTGAATGAGCCTCATTACTGGACGAAATCCGCACATTTCTGGGATCCCAGTTTCGGTGCAGGGGATTTGTTTTTGGAATCTGGAAATGCCCACTGGCTGTTCTACGCGACCTTTGGATCGTTGACCCAATGCTGTTCCTTGCCCCTTGCAGTATGGGTTTCCAGGTTTGTCCTGTGGGGTTTGTTGGCGTTGGGTTGGACTTGGATGATTCGATCGATCTTCGCATCCGAAGCGATGGGGGGCCGATCTACGAACACGTTTTCCACAAAAGGCGGAAGCGAGGTTCCGTTGGTCGCGACACTTTGTGGCGCGGCTTGGTTGGCAGGAATGCATTGGGGGCATTGGGCTGGCGAGTGGGTTGTGGGGGGAGCCGAGGCGAAGGTCGCTGCGTATGCTTGCATCTTCGGCGCACTGGGTTGTTTCTTTCGAAGACAGCCGTGGTTTGCATGGCCGTTGTTAGGACTTGCAAGTGCGATGCACATCGTGACGGGGGTTTGGGTCATTGGGTGTTGCGTTTTGATCAGCTATGCGCTGAGCGAAACTGGGCCTGGAAGAATGCAACGATGGTTCTCGACGAATCTTCGGCCCCTGCTCGTTGCATCTCTGCTGGGGTGTATCGGCGTGATTCCAGCCTTGGCGATGGATTGGGGTGTCCCTTCGGACACGGTCGGCAAGGCAGCGGTCATTCAAGTGTATGGACGACTCGGCCATCATTTGGCACCGAGTATGTTTGCCGAGATTCGGTGGCAATCGTTTGGCATCTTGCTGGCGATCGGTTGTCTGGTGCATTGGTTCGCCCTGCGGCAACCGTTCCATCGATGGCCATTCGGAGTGCGATGGTTGGTCGCCAATGCTTGGTTAGCTTTCGGGATCGCGGTCGTCGGAGCGTTGATCGATTTTGGAATTGGCTCGTTCGATCGAACACTCTCTTCAAAGATCCTCAAATATTACTGGTTTCGCTGGAATGATGTGGCTTGGCCGCTTGGTGTTGCTGTTCCGGTGACGGCGATGGCGTATGGTTTCCTGGGTTGGGGATCGGATTCGCGCGAGGGCTTGGATCGGCGGATTCAGTCATGGATCGCAGCGGCATGGCTAGTCGGGATCGGCGGGTTGCTGATCGCGAGTCGATATGTGGAAAATTCGAAGTCTTGGATACCGTTTGGAGATAAGGCCAGGTTTCTATCGAAATGGGACGATGAGGAGACCCAGCGTCAGCATTACCGGGACTGGCTCGCGGTCTGCATGTGGATTCAGCAGAACACCGATCGGGAGGGTGTATGGCTGACCCCTCGCAATCAGCAGTCGTTCAAGTGGCATAGCCATAGGGCGGAGTTGGCATGCACCAAGGATATGCCTCAGAATTCCGCAGCGGTTTCCGAATGGGCCGCGAGGCTCGATGATGCGTATCCATTGAATGCCGAGAAAATACAACTCCCTTGGACAACCGAAAGATTGTGGGACTTGCAGAAAAAATATGGCTTGCGTTACGTCTTGCTCGATCAGCGGGTTCCCAATCAAGGCCCCCCTTTGCTGCCGATTCTGTATCCACCTCCGGGTGAAACCAACCAGACTTTTTCGGTTTTTGAGTTCCCCGTCCATGCGAAGCATCCGTCCAAATAGCCCCGAGTAGCCCCGAGATTGATCGTCGAATACTGTGAACAAGAAGAAACCGCAAAGCACGCAACCCTCCAAGCCGGTAGGCAAAAACGCCGCCGCTGGTAAAGGGAGTGGGGCTGGAAAGGGCAAGGCAACGGAAGCCAAGCCATCGGCAGCTCCGACGTTCAAGTCGGTGGCCGAGAATCGGCGAGCACGCCACAACTACGAGATCCTCGACTCCGTGGAGTGCGGAATGGTGCTGCATGGGAGCGAGGTCAAAAGCTTGCGCAACGGCCGGTGCAGTATCGAGGAGGCTTATGCTCGGATCAAGGATGGGGAGCTTTGGTTGGTGGACTGCGAGATCGACGAGTACCGTCAGGCCACTTTTTGGAATCATCCGACCAAGCGAGTCAGGAAATTGCTACTCCATCGTCGCGAGTTAACCAAGTTCGCCGGTCGGGCCAAGGAGCGAGGGCTGACTCTAATTCCTCTGCGTGTCTACTTCACCGATCGCGGGGTTGCTAAGTGTGTCATCGGATTGTGCAAAGGGCGCAAACTGCACGACAAACGCGAGGTCTTAAAGAAGAATGATGCCCGTCGCGAGATCGATCGCGTCATGAAGCAGAAAGGAAGGCGTTGAGCATGCTTTTAGAAATCGCGAATCTCAAGAAATCCTATCCGGAACCGAGTGGCCGGCGGATTCCGATCCTTGATATCCCTAAGTTTGAGCTTGCTCAAGGCGAGCAAGTGGTCCTTCGGGGCGAGAGTGGCGGAGGCAAGACAACGCTGCTTCACATCATCTCGGGCTTGGTGGAGGCCGATGGCGGCTCCGTTCGTTTGGAGGGGGTGGAATTGATCGGGTTTTCGGAATCCCGGCGAGATCGAATCCGCGCCGCGAAGATGGGGTATGTATTCCAGACGTTCAACTTATTGCCCGCCTTCACGGCTCTGGAAAATGTTCGTTTGGCCATGACTTTTGCGGGTCGTGCGGTCGATGTGGCGCGTGCGAAGGAGTTGCTCGCAAGGGTCGGATTGGAGAACCGCATGCACTACCTTCCGAGCCAATTGTCGGTCGGTCAACAGCAGCGAGTTTCGGTGGCGCGGGCGCTCGCGAATCGCCCGAAGTTATTGCTTGCCGATGAGCCAACCGCCAACGTCGATCCAGCGAATCAATCGCGGATCATCGAGCTCATTCAATCAACCTGTCGCGCGGAGAACGTCGCCTTGCTGCTGGTCACTCATAGCGACGATGTGGCGAGTCGATTCACGCGAGTTGAGCAGCTTGGGGAGTTGAATCGCGCAGCGCAACAACCTGTTGTGGAGGATGCGGTATGAATCTGTTTGCGATCGCGCTGAGGAATGTTTTTTATCGTCCGCTGGCTTCGATGTTGACCGCCACCTCGATGGCGCTCGGAGTTGCGTTGGTGGTCCTTGTCTTGACGATTTCTGGAGTGATTGAAAAGTCCCTCGAGCGGACCAGCAATGTCGGTTACAACCTCATCATCGGGGCCAAGGGAAGTCCATTGCAGTTGGTCTTCAACACCGTGTTTTTCTTGAGTAAACCGGTCGAAAACATCCCCTACTCGTACTACATGGAGTACTTGCCTGGTGATGGTCGTCAGAGGGAGCGTGAACGGATTGGGGGAGAGCTCAAGGACCCAGAGCGCAGCGGCCTTTATTCGTTTTTGATGAAGGGTGGTTTCGCGATCCCATTGTGTATGGGGGACTATGTCGATCGGTTCCGATGTGTGGCCACGACTCCTGACTATTTCGAATTGCTCAAGCACGGAGATGCAAACGATTTGCCTTATACGTTCTCGTCGGGGCGTAATTTCCAGGACTACTCCGAAGAGCACGGTTTCTTTGAAGCCGTGGTGGGAGCGGAGGTCGCGGAGTCGTTGAATCTAAAAATTGGAAGCGAAATCTTTGCGTCGCACGGAGCGGAGAGTGGCGATACGCACGCGCAGGGATTTGCGGTGGTCGGCATCTTGAATCGGACCGGCAGCCCAAACGATCGCGGAGCGTTCGTCAACATCGAGGGGTTCTATCTGCTCGAGGGGCATGTCGCTCCCGATCGAGATGAAGATTCGGGGTTGGAGAAGGCGGGAACAGCCACAGCGCCAGAGCGGTCTTCCAAACTGTCCAAGGTCCGCTTGCCGATCGAGAAACGGGAAGTGACTGCGATCTTGCTCAAGCCCAGCGGCTTCGCGGCGATCGGTTTGGAGAAGCAGGTCAACAAGACCAAGTTTGCTCAAGCCGTCTCGCCGATTGCTCAGATCGAGGGGTTGCTGGGAGTGTTTGTGCGTCCGTTGCGATGGGCGCTGTTGGCGTTGACCAGCTTGGTTTGCATCGTCAGTGCAATCAGCATTTTGGTCAGCATCTACAACAGCATGAATGAGCGGAAGAAAGACATTGCCATCATGCGGGCCTTGGGAGCTTCCCGAGACCACATCACCATCATAATCCTCATGGAATCCTTGATGTTGGCGTTGGCGGGTGGGTTGGTTGGTTGGTTGGTTGGCCATGCGCTCGGGCCGTTGAGCAACCCTTGGACGATGCCCGCAACCGGGGTGCGAATCGACTGGTTGAGTTTCAACTCGTCGTTAGAGCCGTTCATTATTCCGGGACTGGTGTTGGTCGGAACGCTCGCGGGGGTGATTCCGGCGGTGGCTGCCTACCGGACTCCGGTTGCCAAGTCGCTGTAACGGGTGGGATTTTTTCGGATTTTCTCAAGTGTTGGGAGGTTGCGAGTCGATCAACGGCGGGCTGTGGAGGAGTGCGTGCGTGGCGAGGTTTTTCCGTTGACAGGAGGGAACCTTGCGATACACTGGCCCGTCCATTTGTGAGAGAAAGAAATGGACGCGAAAGCGGCGCATGGATCCGCACGTGGCTCAGGGATTGAGGAATCGCGCACGTAGCTCAGTTGGTTAGAGCGCCACCCTGATAAGGTGGAGGTCCGTGGTTCGAATCCACGCGTGCGCATCGAGTTGATTCGTCAACCTGGTTTGGTCATCCAAATCGAGTTGGTGATAAAAGTTCGGGGGTGTAGCTCAGTTGGGAGAGCATCTGCTTTGCAAGCAGAGGGTCATGGGTTCAAGTCCCTTCACCTCCACTTCGAGAAGCGAATCGGAAATCTTCAAAAAAGGACTTGCGTCCCGAGAAGAAATCTGGATCATTCTCGGACCCTTGAGCGGGACTCGCGGAAACGCGATCGTCCGACGCAAGGGGACCCATGAAAGACAATTCTGGCTGTTGACACACCAGAGTGCGGTCGCTAGAATGGGAACCCCTCACGAAACGCTGCGAAGTGAATTTTGAGGTTTGATCTTTGGCAATTTGGTTGGATTGGTAGATGGCATCTAGAAGCATGTTGCCTTGCGAAAGCGAGGTGAGCATGCAACTACAAGTATGTTTGAAACCGGTTCTGTGATTCCTTCGAGAGTTGTTTGCGATGGATGTTTGGTGTCGAGTTTATGCTCGGCGGCAAGCGTCGTTGTAATGATTCACGAGGGGGTTTCTAAACTGTTTCAAACGAGCGCAATAGAGAAATGAAGCGGGGATCCGACTCAAGCCGGATGCGACGAACTCGGGGTGGTTTGCAGTAGTTGATATTGTTAACTGTCGTGGGGGAGGCGGTGAAGGGTTGAGGATGAGATTCCGATGGTCAAGTTACTAAGGGCGCACGGGGGATGCCTCGGCATTGAGAGGCGATGAAGAGCGTGGAAGTCTGCGAAAAGCTTGGGGGAGCCGACAAACAGGTGATGATCCCGAGATGCTCGAATTGACATGCAATGAATTCATAGTTGCATGTGGCCAACCCAGGGAATTGAAACATCTTAGTACCTGGTGGAAAAGAAAGAAAAATCGATTCCGTCAGTAGCGGCGAGCGAAAGCGGAAGAGCCCAAACCGGAGAGGTTTCCTCTCCGGGGTTGTAGGGCCATTCATATGGGAGTTACAAAGCGGCAGCTAATCGAATCACTTGGAAAGGTGAACCATAGACGGTGACAGTCCGGTAGATGAAAGTTGAGCGCCTCCCGAATGGTACCTGAGTAGGACCATGCACGTGAAACGTGGTCTGAATCTGCGGGGACCATCCCGCAAGGCTAAATACTCCTCAATGACCGATAGTAAACTCAGTACAGCGATGGAAAGGTGAGAAGAACCCCTGCTAGGGGAGGAATGTGAACCTGAAACCGTGTGCTTACAAGCGGTCGGAGCACTATCGAAAGTGTGACGGCGTGCCTTTTGCAAAATGATCCGGCGAGTTAGCGTTTGCAGCAGGTTAAGGCTTTACGGGCCGTAGCCAAAGGGAAACCGAGTCTGAATAGGGCGATTTAGTTGCGGGCGCTAGGCGCGAAACTGCGTGATCTACCCATGGACAGGTTGAAGCGCGGGTTAAACTGCGTGGAGGACCGAACTCATCTGGGTTGAAAACCGGTGGGATGATCTGTGGGGAGGAGTGAAAGTCTAATCAAACGCAGAGATAGCTCGTTCTCTCCGAAATATTTTGAGGGATAGCCTCGAGCCACTATGCAGCGGGGGTAGAGAGACTGAATCGGATGGGGGCCCTTCCTTGGGTACCTCACCGAACCAAACTCCGAATACCGTTGTAACTATCTCGGGAGTCAGTCTGTGGGGGATAAGCTCCATGGTCAAGAGGGAAACAACCCAGATCGTCGGCTAAGGTCCCAAAGTTCTATTCAGTCACTAAGGAAGTTGAATCTCTGTGACAGCCAGGATGTTGGCTTAGAAGCAGCCACCATTTAAAAAGTGCGTAACAGCTTACTGGTCGAGAGGTTCTGCGCCGATAATGAACGGGAGTAAATAGAACACCGAAGCCGCGGGATGCAGCAATGCATCGGTAGGAGAGCGCTGAACAGGAGATACAAGACGTACCGGAAGGAGCGTTGTCGGCCTGTTCAGGTGATTATGCCGGAATGAGTAACGATTAAGCAGGTGAGAATCCTGCTCGCCGAATACCTAAGGTTTCCTGGGCAAGGTAAATCCGCCCAGGGTTAGCCGGTACCTTAGTCGAGGCCGAAAGGCGTAGACGATGGATGAACGGTTAATATTCCGTTGCCA
>JAGWWZ010000135.1 GCA_018970165.1 Planctomycetota bacterium
TCCTCGCAAACCCGCCACACGACGCAGTTCCGGGAAGCCAAAACACTATTCGCGTTTGTGGATCAGCGCAGCGACCGCTGCGCTGTGCGTCGGGTTCCTGACGTTCTGGCTCGTGGCTGGTGGGACGGATCGGTCGGATCGGTCGGATCGGTCGGATCGGTCGGATCGGTCGGATCGGACAGATCGGACAGATCGGACAGATCGGACAGATCAGTCGGATCAGTCGGATAACATCGCGCTTGAGGCGACCGAGATCGCACCGGTCTCGGAACAGGAAATGGAACTGCCGACGTTGGATGCGATCGATGGGCACTCGTTGGCAAATACTTTGGCCGATGTCAAACCCATGGTCCAGACATTGATGTTGCCTCAACCGTCGGATGAAACTTCCACCGAGGATCCTGCGTTGCCTGTCGATATTGCAGGGGAGCCGACCGATGATGCGGTCGACATCGCCGACAACATCGAAGCGCCGGTCGACGGTCAGACGCCTGCCAACCGAGTCGTAGAAGAGCATTTGGATATAGATTCCTGGGGTACACGCCGCGAGGTGCGTTTTGGTCGAGGGGTGAATTCCAAGAACGGTTTGTGCTCCGCTACTTTCAAGCTCAATGCAGACAACATCAAGGATATAGTGATCCTTCAAGAGGAGATTCAGACAATCACGGGTAACGGTATGTGCGAGTGGAGGATTGCCAAAGAGGATGAGGAGGGTGAGTTGGTTGTTCGAGTATTCAGTAAACCCGCTCCGAAATGGCTGTGGATGATCCAGGTGGGAGCTCGAACGAATTTTGGGGCGGAGCCTGTGAGTATCGCACCCGGAGAGGCGATGGTGATCATCAACAGGCTTCGCGCGCATTCGTCTTGGTTGATTGAATCGCTGGATGCATTGCAAGCCGGACCGCAACGTCCACGAGTCAAGGGCATGCCAGACCCGGGTTCCTACAGCCGATGGCTTCGATCTCAAGAACGAGAAACGGATCGAGCGATTCGGCAATGGACGACCATAGCTGAGCTGTGCGATATTCTTACCGCATCCGGAAAAATCGACCTAAGTTTCTCAGTCAACTCTGTTGATCCGGAAAATATGAACAAAGAAAAAATAAACAAATAGGTGCGCCGAAGTGCTCGAGCACAAAAGCATGCCGGCTTGATCGGTCCGATCAGTCTTGTGTGTGGAGTCCGCACTCGGTCTTGCCTGTACCGCTCCATCGGCCTGCTCGTTCATCTTCTCCCATCATGACCGCGCGAGTGCACGGCCAACATCCGATGCTGGTGTATCCTTGGTCGTGCAGCGGGTTGTACGGGATATTCTTTTCGATGATCCGAGCCCAAACCATTTTCTTGGTCCAATTAGCCAACGGACTTACCTTGACGAGGTGAAACTTGCGATCCCAACCAACGATGGGTGCTATAGCTCTGTCGGGGCTTTGATCGCGTCGAATAGCGCTGGCCCAAGCATGCTTGCCTTGCGCCGCGCGTTGCAACACCGCCAGTTTCCGATCGCCGCAGCAGCGATTGGGATCGGACTTGTAGAGGGGGCCGCCGTGAAGAGTCTCGTATTCGATGACGGTTAGTTCGGGACGCATCAACTCGACCTCGATCCCATACTTGGCAGCGACTTGATCCCGGAGCGCGAGGGTTTCAGGGAATTGGTAGCCGGTATCGAGATTGAAGACGTGCGCCTTGGGAGCGACGCGGGAAAGCATTTCGAGAATGACCATCCCTTCGGGACCAAAGGCGGTCGCCATCGTGAATCGCGCGCCATATGTGGACCAAGCCCATTCCAGAATCGCCTCGGGTTCGGCCGATTCCAGGCTTTGGCTGATCGCAGCCAATTCCTCTAGCAACTCAGGGGTGGGGACCAGCGGTTCGCGGGTTTCGCGAATATTGGGGCCGGTGTTCATAAAGCTCCCCGCACCGACTCGATACATCCCTGGCAAATCGCGAAAAACATGCTGAAATGATAATCCCGAGTCCCGATGGGTCAATAATCCGTAAACTGAGGATTCCCCCGACCGAAGGAGTGTGAAGATGCCAATCTACGAATACTACTGCCCACCATGCCATACCGTTTTTAGCTTTCTCGCGAGAAGCATGCAGATACCGGCACCTCCGGCATGCCCCAAGTGCGGTCGCAAGAAATTGGAAAAGAAAGTTTCGCGATTCGCGATTTCCAAGGGGTTAGCCGAACCGACCGGTGATGGTTCCGATCCGTTCGAGAATATCGATGAGTCGAAAATGGAACGGTTGATGGAAGAAATGGCTCCGCATCTGGACGAAAACGGTCCCGAAGACCCCAGGCAGATGGCTCACCTGATGAAGAAAATGTTTGAGATGACCGGCGCAGAACCCAACGATGCGATGATCGAAGCGATGCGGCGCATGGAAGCAGGCGAAGATCCCGATCAGATCGACGAAGAAATGGGGGAGGCACTCGATGGCGAAGGAGACCCGTTTGTGAAGTCGAGCGACAAATCCATCAAACGCCTTCGTCGAATGCTTGAAGCTCCCAACGTCGACCCCGAGCTGTACGAGATCCGATCGTCGAGCTAGCCCGCAAACGCGATTATCGCCTCAAACTTTCCTAGGCTGCCTTTCGCATCGGCACAACGGAGAACTGCGACGCGATCCAGGACGCAGCCCGATGGCTGGCTCCTGGCTGAGCGACTTCGCTCGCCAATCGCACCAAACGCGACTCCTGCTGTTTTCGATAAACAGGGTCACCGATCAGGCGAGACATCTCTTCGGTCGCTTGCAGCACACTGTTGCGAGCCGATCGGGAACGCAGAGATCCGTGCGAGAGGAACTCCGGCATGATTGTCTCATCAGCGATCAAATTGGGGAGCGAGGCACTCTTGCATCGCACCAGCATCTTGGCCAAGAAATAGGTGACTTGATTGACATGGTACATGACTGCGGCTGGTGTGTGCCGAGCCATCATCTCCAAGGAAACCGACCCGCTCTTCATGAGCGCGCAGTCGGCTAACTCAATAATTTCGCTGGTCTTCCCTGTGAAGATTTGGATTGGCAAATGTTGATCCTCGGAGCTCATTTGTTCTCGGCACCATTGAGCGTGCGAATCCTTGAGCGCTGCGACTAAAAACTCCACATCGGGAAATCGTACAGCCAACTGTCGTACGATCTGCAACTGCAGGGGCCATAAACGATGGACTTCATGATTTCGGGAACCGGGTAGGACAGCCACCTGCAATCGTTCATCCGTTCCCCAACGTTTCATGAATCGTTGATCCAGCGAACTGTCGGCTACGACATCGAAGAATGGATGCCCGACGAACGTTGCGGACACGCCATGAGATGTGAACCATTCCTCCTCAAAAGGCAGATTGCACAACACATGATCGACCCAGCGTCTCATTTTTTCGACGCGCCAACTTCCCCACGCCCAGATCTGCGGGGGCAAGTAATAGTAGACCGGTAAGCCATACTTCTTGGCTCTTTTGGCGATGTGCCAATTGAACCCGGGAAAATCCACTAAGACCACCGCATCCACATCCCCTCGCGCAAAACAGGCCTCGGCATCGTCAGCCAAGCGAAAGAAGTCCCGAAGCTTGGGCAGCACTTCCGTGATCCCAACCACAGCCAACTGCGTTAAATCAAAGTCCTGATCGAGACCTGCTTGAGCCATGCGTGGGCCCCCAAATCCGCGCGCGACGCATTCAGGAGCCATCTGCTTCAGGCTTCGAATCAAATTCGATGC
The DNA here is from genome assembly GCA_018970165.1 of Planctomycetota bacterium. Classification (GTDB taxonomy): domain Bacteria; phylum Planctomycetota; class Planctomycetia; order Pirellulales; family Pirellulaceae; genus JBKCUI01. The sequence goes on from JAGWWZ010000135.1 coordinate 3,722, forward strand.
ATGCAGATCACCACTCGGGTCGCCAGCGGAAAAGAAAAGTCGCATTCCCATGCACTGGGTATATGCGAAAATGGGGAAGCAAGGCAAGGCGACCTCACCCAAGACTCGTCCAAACCAATCCCCCTAACTCCTTGCATGCAATGCTGGCAAAGCATACGCTTCCATCCGATTTCCTATGTTTCACCGCCATCCTTTTCGCAAACCCTTACCTACGGTGCTCCACAGTGGCTGAATCCTCGGAACCCATCCCCTCGGAACCCATCCCTTCCGAACATATCGTTCGCCGCGCTCATTTCGATGACTTGGAGCCGATTCAAGCACTCCTGCAGCCGTTCGTTGATCAACGAAAACTGCTACGTCGGATGCGATCCGAGCTGATTTTGCTGATGGCCAACGGGTATGTGGCCGAGGTGACCGATGCTCAGGGCAAAACGCACATTGTCGGTTTCGCCGCGGTGGAGATCTACTCTCGCAAACTCGGCGAGATCCAGTGCTTGGCAGTTGCCGAAGGGTATCAGGGGCGAGGCATCGGAAGCGATTTGGTTCGAGCGTGTTTGGATCGAGCCAAGGATAAGGGAATCCTGGAGGTGATGGCGATCAGCGCATCGGATGCTTTTCTGAGAAAGCTCGGATTCGATTACTCGCTCCCGGAGCAGAAGCGAGCGCTCTTTTTCCAACTACATTCTCGCGACGAGATCTTTCGCGAGAATGTCGAGGATGAGTCGGCCTGACGGACGAGAGGACTACCAAGCGAAGTGCGCGAAGGCCTTGTTCGCATCGGCCATGCGGTGCGTGTTCTCGCGTTTGGTGATCGCGGCACCTTCCTTGCGGTAGGCTGCCATCAATTCATCGGCCAGCTTCACAGCGGTTGCTCGCCCCTTCTTTTCGCGAACTGCCCCTAGGATCCAACGGAACGCGAGCGATTGCTGTCGGTTCTTGTTGACTTGCATTGGAACCTGGTACGACGCACCACCGACTCGCTTCGAACGAACCTCGATGTATGGTTTCACGTTTTCGATTGCTTGTTCGAAAACTTCCACCGCTGGTCGATCCTTGATCTTCTCAGCGATTTCATCCAGGGCATCGTAGAAGACGTTGTATGCGACGGTCTTCTTGCCGTCGTGCATCAAGCAATTGACGAACTTCGCAACCAACAACGAATTGTGTCGAGGATCGGGACGCAGTGTGGTTCGGGAAGCGGTGATTTTGCCCATAGGATTCGATCGATGTCAGCGTAGAGTCAGTGAGGAATGAGAGATGGGTTTCAAACTTACTTGATGGAACTAGGCCTTCTTAGCACCGTAGCGACTGCGCGATTGTTTGCGGCCGTTGACGCCCAAGGTGTCTCGGCATCCGCGAACAACTTGGTATCGAACACCGGGGAGGTCGCGAACACGACCACCGCGGATCAAAACAATGGAGTGTTCCTGAAGGTTGTGACCTTCGCCGGGGATGTACACCGTAACTTCCTTGCTGTTGCTCAATCGGACGCGGGTGATTTTGCGAAGAGCCGAGTTGGGCTTCTTGGGGGTCATGGTTCGAACGATCAAACATACCCCTTGTTTTTGCGGGCAACGTTCGAGGACCGGGCTCTTCGTGCTTTTGCGTTGTACGACGCGGTTGCGGCGGACCAGTTGATTGATAGTTGGCATACGTTTGCGGCTAAAAAATCTTTCGAAAGGAGTGTAAATACCAAAGGTGGGAGTCGAACCCACACGTCCTTGCGGACACTGGATTTTGAGTCCAGCGCGTCTGCCATTCCGCCACTTTGGCTTCATTTCGACGCCATCTGCGAATAAAAATGAGGGACGAAATCTTACCGGGCACCCCCAAACTCCAGCAAGTCCATCAAAGGCGATTTCCCCGAAAAACTCCTTGTCTTCCTGCAGGGTGGAAGCAGAAATCACCTGGACTGCCCTCTCTGAGGGTCACAGAACCCGGGCAATCACGCATTTCAGGTAGTCGGTTTCTGGGCAATGGATCGACACCGGGTGGTCCGGAGCAGCACCTCGATTTTCGAGAATCTGCATATCTCTCCCAACTCGGGTCGCGACCCCGTAGAGCATCGACACAAAGTCGGACCGGGAGACCCTCCCCGAGCAACTGCAGGTGACCAAGATTCCTCCCGGCTTCAAAATTCGGACAGCCAGATAGTTCAAGCGATGATAGGCGGCCAGAGCCCGCGCGACTTGGTCACGCGACCCTGCCAATCGAGGTGGATCGAGCACGATCATGTCGAACTGCTCTCGCTTCTCTAATCGCTGCGCTAGCGACGCATAGAAATCGTTTTGCTCCCATACTACTCGATCCCCGAGTTCATTGCGTTGAGCGTTGCTCTGGGCCCACTCAAGAGCTTTGGCACTGCTATCGACGGCGATGATCTGCGAGGGATTCGCATGTCTCGCGATGGTCAGTGCAAATCCGCCGACATAGGTGCAAACGTCGAGCACCTTGGCATCGGGCGGAGTCCATCGGGCTGCTGCCATGCGATTGTCGCGTTGGTCAAGGTAGTATCCGGTCTTTTGTCCCTGACGCAGATCGATGATCCATCGCAAATCATTTTCGCGGATTTCAATCGGTGAGTCCGGCAACACTCCCTGGATGACTTCGGAGCGAGGTTCGATCCCTTCGCTACGCGCGGTTCGTTCGTCGATTTGCAGGGAGATGCTCTCGGGGTTGTACTGATCCTTGAGTCGCTGCGCGATTTGATCAAGCCATGGAAGGATCGCTGCTGCAGTGACCTGAACCACGAGATGCGATTGAAAACGATCGACGATCAACCCGCTGAGAAAGTCCGCTTCGCTGAAGACCAATCGAACCGCATCGAGTTGCGAACTGCCGGGCATCGTGCGTCGCAGATCCAATGCTCGATCGAGTCGTGTATCAAGCCATGCTGCATCGATCTGCTCATTCGGTGACCACGACAACATTCGGATACGAATGCGGCTGTGGGGATTGTACAACCCTCGTCCTACCCAACGACCATCGTGGTGCGTCAGTTCTACAAGCTCGCCAACTGCGGGAGTATCCTTGGGCTCTTCGATCGAGGTGGCCAAAATCCAAGGATGTCGGCCGAGTCGCTGCTTCTTGAGACTTGCTCGAAGCCGAACGCTGCGAATCATTTCGTGAGTCTTCACGAGGGCGTTCCTTGCGGGTCTTGAAACTGAGGCATGTAGATCGTTTCGGGAGCATGAGAAGTCTCAGACTCACGGAGCGGCCTGGCAACGACCCAATCGGTTAACGCTCGCGAAACACGAATCAGGGAGAACCCCACTTTCTTGCCGAACGGGCCTCCTGCCCCATAAAGAAACCACGACGCGCCGCGATTGAGCAACTGGACCATCGAACCGAGGAGCGGTTTTCGCCGCACAAACTCCACCCCGACCGAAGCCTGAGAAAAACCAGAGTACGTCGTCTTGCCTACGCTGCGGCAATAGATCGCTAAGTTTTCGCAATTGAACTTCAATGCATCATAGGGGTTGTGTTTACCGACGAGAGATCTCGCAAAGGAGCTGATGTCGTGCATGTTGCCCGCTTCTACATCGGGATAATTCCATTCCATCGCGCGTCGGCCCAGCAGAAACTCTTCCCAGGTAATGCATCGCACGATTCCATCGGTCAAATAATCGACGACGTGACCATCGCCGATACTGATCCCGCAGTGAAATGCAGGGCCATAGTAAACCGCATAGATCGATCCGACGGTTGGCTCATCTTGAAAGCTCGCCAGCCCAACATACGCTCCTCGAAGATCCGATTCGCTCGCGCCCCATCCAATCCGAAAGAAAATCAGGCCGATCAGGAATAGCTTGGCTCCGATCAATAACCCGATCAAATGATCCGCCTCTGGACTCTTCCAGAAATACAAAGAAACGCCCGCCACAGCCACAGAAAGTGCCCCGGTAATCCACATCCATATCTTGGTTGTCAGCGAATGAAAGTGGAGGCTCGCCCACAGGATGATCCCACCCTCCGCTGCGACGGCTAACAAGAGCAAGAAAAACAGATAAGGACCAATCTCTCCCGGCCACCAAATCATCGCCGCGCCAAGCCCCAACTGCATCACAACGAGCGTCCAAACCGAACCCCGTTCCGTCGAACTCGATGAAGATGAAGACGTAGAACTCCCTGCCTGGGGATCTTTTGGAGAACGTTGTCTCCGCCAAAAGCCCAACGATGCGAGATAACCTAAGAGGAGATGCATTGCCCCAGTCAATCCACTGAGGCACATCGCACCTCCCACGATCCATTCCACGGGTGTCGTAAAATACAGCGGGGCAAGGATGCAAACCGCCCCCGTTAGGCCAAGGACCAAACCGGTCGACATCAGCCCGATTCGCAGCCTGCGAAGATTTGTCGCGGAATCGTTATTTTTCTGAATCATGAGGAAATTCGGGTAAGCTTCCGTAGGTGTCCATGTGATCCGTTGTTGCCGGGTCCCTATCTTAACTGAGGATCGGCGAAAAACACTTGACAAAGTTATCGGTCAACGAGCATCCTTTAGATACAGATTGAGATTCCTTACTCGAGGGTTTTCCACATGAGCATCCGTACCATCCTCTCCATTGCCGCCACTACCCTGCTGTGCCTCGGTGGGGTAAACGCTTCGGGACGCGAATTTACCGACAAGACAGGCCAGCTAAAGTTCGAGGGCACCCTCATCGCCATCGACGATAAGGAGATTGTTCTGAAGTTGGATGGAGCTATCAAAGGCCGTGAACTGCTCGCGATTCGTATCGAGGATCTCTCCGAAGAAGACAAGAAATGGGTTGCCTCCGAGGAACGTCAGCGTGAACTAGCAAATGCAAACGGCAAGCAATCTTGGAAATTGCGAAATGGTATGGAAGTATTCGGCCGGGTTGTCGATTTTGCCCGTCGCGATGTGACCCTCCAACGTCGACGTGGCACTCTTTATGTGAACGATCGTCCCTTCGATAGCCTGCCTGAGATCTATCGAAAGATGATTCCTAAAATTGTCGCCCAGTTTGAAAACCGAACTTTCGAAAATGATGCCCAATTTAATGAATGGGTCCTAGCCCAACGAGCCGAGGCACGAACCTTTAAGTGCGAAGGAGTGCTGTTTGAATTGCCCAACGGCGAAGAGTACGGAATACCCTTCTTCTTCTTCAAACCCGAAGAACTCAAAGATCTCGAACCCTACTGGAACCAATGGATCGCTGCCGAAAAGGCAAAGGATCAAGAGAAAGCCGCCGAAGAAATGAGGCAACACTCGCTCTATATGCAGTCCGATGCGAACGCCACGCAACAATACCAACAACAGATGTTGGAGTTGTCTCGATTGCAACTTCAAATGAATGCGATTGCTGCTGGGGTCACCAGCATGTGGGAAGTCTATCTGTATCCTCCACCAGGTGTCATGGCCTATCCCATTTCGGTCGTTGTCACGGCTCGCAATTCGGATGAAGCAACCTTGATGGCTCTTTCGCAAAACCCTGGATATACCGCTGGCTCCGTTCGCAAGATGGCAGGTCGATACCGTTGGTAATCGCAACCGCTGACAGCGAAGAACCCTTCGTTGTCGTGGTTCGCGTTAATACCCATTGCTCCCTCGGTTGTTTGTATTGCGGCTAGAGTCGGGATCCCGATCGATGATTGCAGACCAGCCGCAAGTTTTCTTTTCGTTGACGAATTCGGACTCGCAAGCCCCTGCAGTTTCACGCCCGACCCACTCGGGGTTGATATCGACACCTTGACAAACGCCACTGCCATCGAATCTCTCACGAATCATTGGCGGCAACAAAGAAACCAAAGTCGTCCCAAGGCTTGCGACGATTGCCACGCGACTCATGTCCATGCCAAATTTGTGCCATTGCTTGTATGACGAACTAGCAGCACGCAAAACCGCCGCTAAGCGAGGATCCCATACTTTTGCAGCGTACGGCGCAGAGCATCGAATTCTTTCGGCTCCAATTCCGTCATCGGCAACCGCAACTCGCCCGTGTCCCGCCCCAGCAACTTCATCGCACCCTTGACCGGGATCGGGTTGGTGGCCAACGATAGCATGTCGCGGCACAAGGGAAAGAGTTTGTGATGCAAGCGTGCAGCCTCGGCAAACTCCCCAGCGAGAGCGGCTCGAACCATTGCTAACAAATCCGTCGGGACAATATTACCCGCCACCGAGATCACTCCCTCGGCTCCGATGCTCATCATCGGCAAGGTCAACGAATCATCACCGCTGAGAACCGTCAGGTTGGTCGTATTGAGGATCTGCGAACATTGGTCGAGCGATCCCGTCGCTTCTTTGACCATGGTGATGTTGGTCAACTCAGCAAGCCTCGCGATGGTTTCCGGTTCGATGTTCTTTGCAGATCGCCCAGGAATGTTGTAAACACAGTGCGGGATACCGACATCTTCGGCAATGGCTTTGAAGTGTTCGTAAAATCCTCGCTGCGTGGGCTTGTTGTAGTAGGGTGCTACCTGCAACGAGGCATCAGCACCAGCTTTGGCAGCCCATCGGGTGAGCCTGAGAGCTTCTGCCGTGCAGTTGCTACCCGTGCCCGCCATGACTTTGCATCGGCCGGCCGCGAGTTGGACGACTTCGCTGATGACTCGTTCATGTTCTTCATGGGTCAAGGTCGGCGATTCACCCGTGGTACCTACAGGAACCAAGAAGGTAACCCCTGCAGCGATCTGGAATTCGATCTGCTCCTTGAGCTTCGCAACGTCCAATACTCCATCCTTGAACGGAGTGACGATTGCAACACCGACTCCTGCGAAGCTGCTCCCCTTGCGTTTTTCCATGGCATTACCTGCTACTGAGACGAATCTTGGCTCGTGCGGCAGCGAGCGATCGGTCCCGAAGTGCGGAGGCTTCCGGCGAAGTGGGTTTGATTTCGAGGGCCTTTTGAAGGTCGGCCTCCGCCGCCGTTCGATCGATTTGATCTCGCCTCATAACACGGTCGGTTAGGACCTGTACCGCTTCGCGGGTTACCTGAACGAATCCTCCGTCGACGAACCATACGTCTTCCTTGCCCGCTGATTTAATCTTCAGCAGACCGAAGCCCAGGCGACCTACCATCGGGGCACGCCCGGGGTAGACTCCCAACTCGCCGTCGTACATCGGCAAAATCAAAGAATCGCAACGTACATCGAGTTCCGTTTTTTCCGGAGTCACGACTACGCAATGTACAGCTCCATCGCTCATGATTATTTCTTACCTTGAGCAGCCATTTTCTTGGCCTGTTCTTCAACTTGTTCGATTGGCCCCACGTACATGAACGCGGATTCTGGGAGATGATCCCACTTGCCGTCACAGATTTCCTCGAAGCTGCGGATCGTGTCAGGCAACGTGGTGATTTCACCAGGCTTACCAGTAAACACTTCTGCGACCAAGAACGGTTGCGACAGGAATCGCTCGATGCGTCGAGCACGCCTGACGACTGTCTTGTCTTCTTCACTTAATTCGTCGACACCCAGGATAGCGATGATGTCTTGCAGTTCACGATACCGCTGCAACGTTCGCTGCACACGACGAGCAATGTTGTAATGCCGGTCGCCGACGATCGCCGGGTCGAGAATACGGGAGTTGGAAGCGAGTGGATCGATCGCAGGATAGATCCCCTTTTCCGAGATTGAACGCTCGAGATAAATAAATGCGTCAAGCTGACCGAACGCGGTTGCCGGTGCTGGGTCAGTCGGATCGTCCGCAGGAACGTAAACCGCTTGTACCGAGGTGATAGCACCCCGCTTGGTCGAAGTGATCCGCTCTTGCAACGCACCCATCTCGGTTGCCAGCGTTGGCTGGTAACCCACCGCAGAAGGCATACGGCCCAGAAGCGCCGATACTTCAGAACCCGCCTGCGAGAAGCGGAAGATATTGTCAACAAACAACAACGTATCTTTACCGGTTGTATCGCGGAAGTATTCGGCCATCGTCAGTGCCGACAGAGCAACTCGAAGACGCGATCCTGGTGGCTCGTTCATCTGGCCGAACACCATGCATGTCTGTTCGATAACCTTGCGACCGGTCTTGCCGATCTCGGCTTCTTGCATTTCGAGCCAAAGGTCCGTTCCTTCGCGAGTTCGCTCACCGACACCCGCAAACACCGAGTAACCACCGTGGGAGCTTGCAACGCGGGCGATGAGTTCCTGCAAAATAACCGTCTTGCCGAGACCTGCACCACCGAACAAACCTGCCTTACCACCGCGGACGAACGGAGTGAGCAAGTCGATAACCTTGATCCCGGTTTCAAACACTTCGGTGTTGGTGGACAATTCGGAAACAGCGGGAGCGAATCGGTGAATCGGCCAACGATCCGATGACTTGACTTCGCCACGCTGATCGATCGGCTCGCCGAGAACGTTGAACACGCGGCCCAAGGTTCCTTCACCCACTGGAACCGAAACCGGCTTGCCGGTATCGACGCAATCTAGTCCCCGCATCAAACCATCGGTGCTACCGAGCGCGACACAACGAACGCGTCCGCCACCCAAGTGCTGTTGCACTTCGCCGGTGAGATTGATCTGGACACCCTTCTTGTCGCTGACGACTTTGACCGCATTATAGATGGGCGGAAGCTGGGACTCAGGGAACTCGGCATCGAAGGTCGAACCGATCACCTGGCTGATTTTACCGACCCCTTGCTTGGTGGAAGCACTCATGATTTTCTCTGGTTAGTTCGGACTGAACAAGTTTGAATGAATGAAGGGTGTTTGCTGAATTAAAACTTCAAGGAGAGTGAACGAAACGCAGGCTCTAGCCCAAGGCTTCGACACCTCCGATGATTTCCATGATCTCTTGGGTGATCTTGCTCTGGCGAGCACGATTGAATGTGCGGGACAACGACTTGATCAAGTCCCCTGCGTTTTCCGTAGCGCTCTTCATCGCAACCATTCGGGCGATCTGTTCGCTCACCGCAGCATCCAGGAAGCACTTGAAGAGTCGAGCACGGAAGCTAGCGGGGACGACCTCTTCGAGAATCCCTGCCGCGGAGGGAAGAAACTCATAGTCATCTCGGATCTTCGATCCTTTCGCAGAATCGTCTTGAGGAACTTCGATGCCCGAGAAGGGTAACAACGTTTCGACGACGGGGATCTGCTTTGAGCTACTAACGAATCGCGTGTAGGCTACGTCCACTCGGTCGATGCGACCGGTGATGTAGCGACTAATCAACTCGTCGGCGATCTTCGCAACCGCATCGAAGCTGGGTTGATCATCAAATTCGGTGTAGGTTTTTTCGACCGGCACATTCGCGAAACGGAAGGCCGAGATTCCGCGTTTGCCGCTGACTGAAGTGCAGCCTGAATCGGCTTGCTCCTTGATTTCCGCACGCTTTTGCAGAGCAGCACGCACCACCGACCCGTTGTAACCGCCGCACAAACCGCGATTCGCCGTCAGGACGAGCATGTCCACTGCCTTGACCGACTCGTGTGGCATCAACAGGGGATGCGTTACATCGGTGCCACTCTTAGCCAAGTCTTGAACGATCTTGGTAATGGCCTTGGTGTAATCGGTCGCGGCCGCCGCGCGGTCCATGGCTTTCTTGAATCGCGCGGTGGCAATCAATTCCATGGTCCGCGTGATCTTGCGAATGTTTCGTACGCTTTTGCGACGTTTGTCGAGTTGCCGAATGTTGGCCATGCTGGAGGATCCTGAGGATGACCGACTAGCGGAAGGTTGCCTTGAACGCGGTGATAGTCGACTTGATCATCTCCTCGACTTCGGAAGTCAAGTCGGCGACGTCACGAATCTTCTGGCTGACTTCGGGCTTGCGATCGCGGAGGAACGTGAGGAGTCCGTTTTCGAATTCGCGAACCTTGGCAACGGGAATGTCGTCCAAGTAACCGCGTGTACCGGCATACAAGCTGACGATTTGTTCGGCTACGTCCATCGGCTGATACTGTGATTGCTTAAGCAACTCCACCATCCGATAACCGCGATCGAGCTTGGCCTGGGTGGCAGGGTCGAGTTCGGTACCGAGTTGTGCGAACGCTTCGAGTTCACGGAACGCAGCCAAGTCGAGACGCAGACCACCGGCCACTTTCTTCATGGCTTTGATCTGTGCGTTGCCACCGACGCGAGACACCGAGATACCTACGTTCATCGCAGGGCGAATACCGGCGAAGAACAAGTCAGGTTGCAGATAAATCTGACCGTCGGTGATTGAGATCACATTGGTGGGAATGTATGCGGAAACTTCCCCTTCGAGAGTTTCGATAATCGGGAGACTGGTGAG
>JAGWWZ010000312.1 GCA_018970165.1 Planctomycetota bacterium
AGTGCGAGATGACTTGGTCGAGCATATCGATTTGGCAGCGACCTCGTTGTCGATCGCTAGCATCGCTCGCCCGGAGCGGATGCAGGGGCGATCGCTCTTGGGCGGTGCTCAGTCCCCTGAACGGGAAGCAGTCTTCGCGGCTCGCGACCGAGCGGACGAAACGGTCGATATGATTCGTTCGGTCAGGACCAAGAAACTAAAATACATTCGCAACGGCTTTCCAAGCCGTCCCTACCTGCAACCCAACGCATACAAAGATAGCAAGGCGATTGTTCAGGCCATGCGTCGGTTACACACAACAGGGAAGCTGACCCCAGAACAATCGCTGATCATGGCGGATACTCGACCGTTGGAAGAGCTCTACGATCTCGAAAACGATCCCGATGAACTCCGCAATCTCGCCGATCGGCCCGAATGGAAAGAACCGCTCGAGGAAATGCGCGCCAGATTGGTGCGATGGCGAACCGAAACGAGGGACGCGAAAGAACCTGAGAGCGAAACGATTTACGAACTGGAAGCTGCGGCCGAGCACATCGAAGGTGGCAAGGGGAATCGATCCCCTGAATATCGAGCCAACCTCGAAACCATGCGACGTTGGCGCAGCGAAAAACCGTTTTATCCCTTTCCCTAACGTTGGGCCTAGAGTTATGCGCTACATAGATTGTCTCATGATTGGCTTCGTATTGCTGGGACTAGGAACGGGAGTCTCTCAAGCCCATTCCCAGGATCAAACGCTGCGCGAGAAGTCCCTGTTGCGCGAGAAGACTTTGGTGGTTTGGGTAGCTCCCGGCAACCTCGAGCAGCGAGCAGGCAGCGCGCTGACGATCGAAGATACCGACGCGAATTTCGATGGGGTTGTCTTTGGGGAACTGAAACCCAAATCATGGATGGCTGGTAGCGAAATGTTTCGTCGCACCGCGCGGGATCAATCGTCCTATCCCGAAGAAACCGCCTCGAAAGATCAATTCGTCCAGATCGCAATTGTGTATGCCGCCGATCGCATCACCCTTTATCGCTATGCCAAACCCTACGGCTCGCATGAGATCAGTGGGCTACGCGATTTCGGACCCGATAGTTTGATCCTCTTCGGACCGCGGCATCTTGGGAGAAACGATATCTTCGCAGGCAAAATCGAGGATGCCCGGATCTATTCCCAGGCGCTGACTCCCGAGGAGCTTTCATCGCTGCGCCCTAATGTGGAAGGGACCATCCCCCCCTGGGCTTGGTGGACTTTTGATGACGAGCAAGGATCGGAGCGAACGGGCCGCTTCCAGCATCAACGCCTGACTGAAGGAGCCCACATCGCGAACGGAAAACTGTACTTGGACGGTCAAGGAGCCTTGTTCGCCTCGGCGAACGAAAAGATTCTTCAACGAGCTATCCGGCAACAAACCAACGAAGGTTGGAGCGTTCCGCCGTCCAAGGATATGCAACTCCTGATCCATCTGATGCATCCGGGTGGCGACAGTCTCCCCGGGGATCCCAACCCTGCCTACGCCCTCGACGGTCAATATCATCTTCATTACATCCTCGCCCATCCTTTTCGAGGCAATACATCGTTCAGCTTCGTGCATGTCACCAGTCCCGATATGCTGCATTGGAGTTGGCAGACCACGAAGCTGCAGCCTGCGTTCACCGGACACGGCATGTTCAGCGGCACAGGCTTTATGACGCGCGATGGCCGACCGGCAGCCATCTACCATGGACAGGCATCGGGCAAGAACCAGATCGCGATCGCGAAGGACAATCAACTCAACGAATGGGAGAAACCGTATCCGATCCAAGCCAAGCTCGCCGATGGCACCGACGCAAAGATCCCTTACTGGGATCCCGATTGTTTCGTGATCGGAGATACCTACTATGCGATCTCGGGGGGCGAGAATCCACCGTTGATGAAATCAAAGGATCTCAAGAACTGGACGCTGGTCGGAGACTTCATGTCTCACGACATGCCCGATGTGGCCAAGGGAGAAGATGTCTCCTGTCCGAATTTTTTTAAGCTTGGAGACAAGTGGGTGTTGTTGTGCATCAGCCACCCGTTGGGTTGCCGTTATTACATCGGGAGTTGGGATACCCAGAAAGAGCAGTTTGTCCCCGAGCGTCACGGTCGATTGAATTGGCGGCGCGATGGTCAGCCGATGTTCGGTTTATTTCAACGAACCGATTTTTTTGCTCCCGAAAGCATGCTGACCCCGGATGGTCGCCGAGTGATGTGGGC
>JAGWWZ010000136.1 GCA_018970165.1 Planctomycetota bacterium
CCGCTAGAGGCCTGGGTGAGGAGGCGGAGGCGGTGGTGGTGGTGGCGGAGGAGGTGGTGGTGGAGGAGGTGGTGGAGGTGGTGGAGGTGGAGGTGATACTTTCGGCGGTGGAGGAGGTGGCGGTGGTGGTGGCGGAGGAGGTGGTGGAGGTGGTGGCGGAGGAGGTGGTGGAGGAGGAGGCGGAGGAGGTGGAGTTGGTGGTGGTGCTGGTGGCGTCGGTGGACCTCCACTCGACCCTCCCGACGTCGTCGTTGGTGGCTTAGGAGGCGACGGCGGCGGGGGTGGTGGAGGTGGTGGCGGCGGAGGTGGTGGAGGTGGCGACACCTTAGGTGGCGGCGGTGGCGGCGGCGGTGGCGGCGGAGGTGGCGGCGGAGGAGGTGGTGGCGGTGGCGGTGGCGGTGGTGGAGGCGGTGGAGGTGGCGGTGGTGGTGGAACGACAACCGCGGTGACTTGAGTCAACGGCCCTCGTTCGGTCATCAGCGTCATTTCCGCACCGACATTGACATATTCGGTGAACGTTGCCGCAGTCCACATGTTGCTCTTCGCGGGAATCTGCAGCTTGACATTGACGAGTTTGGTCTCTTCGGTGATCGGCGATGGGTTCACGGTGATTTTCACGCCACTGATACCGGCTACCCTCATGATGTCGTTGGCAATTTTCTCTGCCTCGGCGACAGTTGCTCCGGGGACCATGACATGGCGAGCGGCTTCGTAGGACGCGTTGTCGGCAAGATGACGAACCATCTGCAGACGTGCCATCTCAATGCCCCCGAGGAACACCAAGAATACTAACGGCAAGACGACCGCCATTTCGACGGTAACTGCACCGCGAGAGGATCGAGGTCGGTTGTGCTTGTTCATCGTTGTCACCTCATTCAAAACAAATCAAGGGATGCGGCTCTGGGTGCGTTTACTTGCTGATCAACACAGGTATCTGTCGGGATATTTCGCGGAAAATGTTTTGCAAGTCCGATGCATTCTTCGCATGAAAATGCCTTCCTAGCGCTGTTGTCGCGACATCCTGCATGCTCTTCTGGTCGGCTTCGTCCGAAAACGTAACGGAGAAGATCATGATGTTGTTTTTCGCGGCTTCTTTCGCGGCGTCGACAACACTGCTACCCGCGTTGTTGATTCCATCGGTCATGAGAACCATGATTTTCATCGAGTAGGGACGCGCACCTGATCCTGAAAGTACGTTTTGTCCGGTCTTGATACCGCTGGCAATCGCAGTGCTGCCGCCTGGAAAAGCCTTGGTGTACTTATCGAGTCCTGCGTTGATCTTGGTGTAATCGTCGACCAGCCCGACATCGGCCCCGGAACTGCTCGAGTAGGTCACCAAGGCGACATTCTCCTTCATCGGAGTTTTTCTCATCTCATTGACGAACAGATCGACAGAGCCTGTCAAGTCACGCCATCGGCATTGCGGCGGAGCTGCTTTTCCCCACCACCAATCCGGCGAAGCACTCTTTGGGTTTTTTGCGGCTGTTGCTTTCTCGTCCGACGCAAAAGCCATCGAGCCCGATCGATCGATGACGAGGCAGATATCCGCCTCGGCTTGATTTGCCCGAGATGTGATCGTTGCATCCACATCCGCAGTCATGTTGCCATAAGCCATCAATGAACCGATGGACCCGTTGGCGGATCCCTTGACACGCCGGACGTCGACCTGGACCGCGTTGGGGTTGGAGCCTCCTTTGGTGAAGGAGTATCTTGTGTTGATTCCTGAACGTGTCGCTTCGCCAAAAACAAAGTCGGAATCGACCAGAACGAATGGCTTGCCTCCAACGGGGTTGCGTTGCCCCGCAGATTTCCCGACCTCGATGGCCTTCTTCTGATCCCAGTTGAGAGCGAATTCACGTCCCGAAGCGCGAGCCGCGGCATCGGCCGCTACATACATTTCGGTGCGATTGAGTTCGATGTATGCGATATTGATCGCGAACGCCGACATCCCCAGGGTGACCGGAAGCATGATTGCCATCATCGGCATGATGCTTCCGCGACGGTGTTTCGAGGATCGGTGTTTCGAGGATCGGTTTGGTCTGCGATGTTTGTTCATGGTGTGATGTCTCGTTTGGAATGAATCAAATCCAATGCAACCGCGGAGGACTCGTTGCGTTTCCTAAAATTCCTTCATCATCTCTACCTGTCCGACCATGTTCCGACCTCCGTAGTACAGAATGGGAATCAGGCTGTTGCTGGAACAGGGAGCTGAAACCTCGATTTGAATAAACGAACCGTAGGGGGCTGCTTGGAAATTCGTCGGCGTGATCTTGATCGTGTAGTCTCTTACTTTGCGACTATCGAGGACAACCTTCGCCGCCTGTTGCACTTGATCTGCCTTGGTTTGATTGACGATCGCTACCCGCGCCGCCTCGTAGGCTGCCATCTCCACGGACTGGCGCAGAAACACCATCCCGCAAGCCTCGATGGTTCCTATCAGGATTGCGACAAACACAGGAAATATGACTGCGAACTCGACGACCGCCGCTGCTCGTCGGCTTCGAACGCGTCGACGGATCAAGCGTTTGGATGCGGGCACAGAAACCTCTGACATTTTCAATGTGTCCGGATAGGATTGTCGGACATGGTTCGTGGAAATACCCATTGGGAGACCCTCTTTGAGAAAGCCTAGGTCGACTCCACACGTGAGGAGCGAGCTCTCGGACGGTATTTTCATTTCGGTTCCGTAAAAGGATTCCAATAGTGCCGATTGTGAGGCTTGCCCCGTTTCTATACTCTTACTCGAAGAATTGGCCTCCCGCGCGTCACGCGGAAACTCTGGAGCAAACCATGCGTACACTCTTTTCATTTTCCTTACGTTCTAGCCTCCTCTGGGCCGGTCTGCTCGCAGTTGTTTCCCCTGGGCTAGCCGCCGATCGGGACGTATGGCTGAACTGGAGAGGGCCGAACCGAGACAGCATTATCCAAGACGAGGCCTGGCCGGATAATCTAGATGAAAACCACCTAAAACTGGTTTGGTCGCAACCGTTTTCCGACAGCTACTCAGGTCCTCTGGTGACCCAGGTGTTCGTCTTCACCACAGAGACCATCGACGGGTCAGAACGGGTCACATGCTTGGATCGTGTTTCCGGACAGGTCAAATGGTCCAAGGATTGGAAAGGATCCATGAGTGTTCCGTTTTTCGCGGCCCGGAACGGAAGCTGGATCCGAGCCACCCCCGCGACTGATGGTGAAACCCTCTTCGTCGGAGGTATTCGCGATGTGCTCGTTGCCCTGAACTGCAAGTCGGGAGAAGAACTGTGGCGACTCGACTTTGCCGAGAAATTTGGAAAGGTACCCGACTTCGGAATGGTCTGCTCCCCGTTGATCGACGGCGAGTTCCTCTACGTGCAAGCCGGAAAAGGACTCCACAAGATCAACAAAAAGAACGGCGAAATCGTATGGAGCTCCCTCGGAGATAAGGGAGACATCATGAGCAGCGGTGCGTTCTCCTCACCGGTTATCGCGACGCTGCACGGCAAGCGACAATTACTTGTTCAAACAAGGACTTACTTAGCTGGTGTTGATCTGGAGAGTGGCTCGCCACTATGGAAGCACGAAGTAGCAGCCTTTCGCGGTATGAACATCCTCACCCCCACGGTATGGGACAACGGAATCTTCACCAGTAGCTACGGTGGCAAATCTCTTCTGCTGGATGTTTCTGAAGGATCTACGCAAACGCGTTGGGACAATAAACTCGAGGGTTACATGTCCTCGCCAGTCGTGATCGATCATTACGTCTACATGCACCTGCGAAATAAACGATTCGCGTGTATCGACCTGCAAACCGGTAAAGAGATGTGGATCACCCGACCCTATGGCGAATATTGGAGCATGGTCACCAATGGCAAGGAGATCCTGGCCCTCGATCAAGCAGGCAAGCTTCGGCTAATCGCTCATGATCCGACAGAGTTCAAACTCCTTTCCGAACGGAAGGTGACCGAGGAAGAAGCCTGGGCCCATGTTGCTGTTGCAGGATCCTCAGTTGTTATCCGTACGCAAAAGTCGCTGCAGATGTACAACTGGGTGAAACCCTAAAAGACTTCAATCGATTTGACCGTCCCCGGTCCCTGAGAAGCGGCGTTCGCCAAACAGCGGTCCGCGGCATCGAGTAACTGGCTGATCCGAAATGATCGAGCGGGTCCGTCTACGGATGCGATTCCCGCGATCATCGGCACCGGTAAACCATCTTCAACAACCCCTTGGTTGACCAGGGTTCGTTGCATGTTTGCTAGCGCATCGCGAACCATTTGAGACATCTCGGTCCGATCACTGTCACGAAAGAATAGACCAAGTTCACTGGAATCACGCACAAAGCCCTCCGGTGCAGCGGCATGTATCGCGAATTCCAAGGACTGCAGGTACACCGTTTGCCACCATGCGATCGCTTCCGTGGCGGATGGATGAGAAGATATGTCCCCTAAATATCTCAGTGTCACTAATGTCAGTGTCCCCTGTTCGGATCGGACATTGTCGAGCAAGCGATTCAAACAAGCAGCGTAGGTGTTGTCGCTGAACGAACGAAGTTCAACAAATCGACGCTGTGAATCCAGGCTTTGACCTTCAAACGAGCTAGAGATTTCCTTCCAGTGCAGAAGCCAAGGCTCCCACGTGATCTCAGCGTCCGACCAGTCGCGCGGCACAAGGAAAGAAGTCTTGGCACGACTCCACTGGAGCGCTAGCGACCACCATAATGCGTGCCCCGAATCGGAAATCGGATGCTCTGAGAAACGAGGTCTCTGTACGGTTTCACAAGTGCCGGTCGGTTGCTCTTGAACTGCCCGTGTGATCAAGAACAGGTTGATCTGAAACGTCTCTTGAACAGACCGAGTCAAGTCTTCCGCACGCTGGTTCAGCCAATCGGCAAAGCCGACCGATTCCAGCGAACGATGCAAGTCGACCAGGCCGACCAATTCCATCGCCAAGTGCCGCGTCTTCGCTAGTGCATTTGCCCGAATCGATTCATCGGAGGGATTCGCAAATACACATGCTTGGTAAAGTGGCATCAGTGGTTTGAGAAGAGACGCTTGCCGAATCGTCGAATCCCATGAACTCGTGCAACCCCATGCCCATTCAAGTACGGAACCCAACCAAAATGTGAATGCCTTGGCGACTGGGGAAGGGGAAGTAGTCGATTCGCTCTGAGAGAAGCATGCTTTATTGATGAGCTGCTCCAGTCCTGCGATGCATCGAGGATCCGACTGCACCCCACTGCTTGCTGTTGACAGCTCGGGGTCGTCGCCTTTGCCACGTGTAGATTGCCCAGCGAAAAACGGATGCCGTGTATCGACACCGCATCTTCGTGCGATTGCCTTCCCCAAGAACCGGGAACGTTCCTCCACGGTTCCCGAAAACCCGAGAGGACCAGTCACTCCGCTGGAGTCCGACCCGCGAGGGGACGGCTGCAGGATGACGGGGTGGGGAGAACGGAAACCCGCAAGCGAGGCGTCGGATAGGGGGGAATTGAATGCTGGCATGGCTAAACCATCGGTTGTTGAAACGCTTTCTGTCCAACGATAGGTCACGGGAGCCTGCCAATCCGGTACACACCACAAGAAATAACCCCACTTTTCATGCCTGTCCATCGCCGACGATTATCACAACCCGACACGTGAGCGAGGGACGCACGAGGGAAAATGTCGCGAGCGACGTAAATCTATGCCTCACTTACGTTTCGCGTTGGGACGGTGCTCTCCAGAACCAATCTCTATGCCTCTCGAGAGAGTTTTCCGTTGGTAACAGTTGTGCCGTCGGTACTGTGATTCAGTCACCCCAAGTCCGGAGCCCCCCCTCACCGCTTGGTGAATTCCCATCGGCAGTCGCTTGACGTCCCCTAAGACCCACGCTATCCTTCGAATTGCATTCTTTAATAAAGGAGCGGTCGGAATTAACGTAGCTAATAACAAGAGCGTGTCGCAGGCAGTACATATTCGATCTCTGAAGGTTTTTTACGACGTGGTTCGTAAGAGAAGCTTCTCGCACGCGGCGACCGAGCATGGGATGACCCAGAGCGCGGCCAGCCAGAGCGTGCAGCATCTGGAGGAGTTTCTCGGGGTGAAATTGATCGATCGCACCAAACGGCCCTTCATCCTGACCCCCGAAGGGCAGAAGTTCTACGATGGCCTGGGTGGAATACTTCGGCAGTTCGATGCGTTGGTGGATGAAGTCAGGATTGAGAACGCTCCTTCGCCGGGGGTCAGCGGCCATGTTGTGATCGCTTCGATTTATTCGATGGGGCTAAGTTACTTGCCGACTCTCGAAGAGGAGTTTGTGCGGCAGCATTCGGGGGCATCGTTGAACTATCAGTTGGCCCATCCTCATGAAGTCTATCGGATGGTGGAGCAGGGAACGGTCGATTTCGGGATGGTGAGCTATCCTGAGACGACTCATACGATCCAAGCGACGAAGTGGCGTGACGAGCCGATGGTCTTGGTCGCATCTCCGCGCCATCGTCTTTCGACGTTGGGTGATCGAATCAAGCCGAGTGATTTGTCGCAGGTCGGACTGGTGGCTTTCGCTTCCAACTTGCGGATTCGACAGGAGATCGACAAGGAGTTGCGTAGTTTAGGGATCACAATGCGAATCGTTGTCGAGTTGGACAACATCGACTCGGTAAAGCATGCTGCGATTGTCAACAGCGGCGTAGCGATCCTTCCGAAGCTCACGGTACAGAACGAGTTGGCGGCTGGCTCTCTGAAGATGATCCATTGTGAGCAACTCGAACTGACTCGGCCCCTGGGAATTATCCAGCGGCGGGATGTATCGATGACCCGCGCGGCTCGCGCGTTCATGGAGATCGTCATGAGGCACCGAGTTTGGGAAGGCGATACGACTCGTTTTTTCAATCGTGATGCTGGTCAGGGTGGCGGTGTTGCCCACGCAGAGACCAACACTCTCGCGACGTGAATCGCAGTAGCTGAAAAAACTTTTTTGCTTGATATGTTGCAGGGAGAGTACCCAAACGAATGAATGCCCCTTACGGATTCCCGGAAAAACAAGGGCTCTACGATCCTGAATTGGAAAAGGATTCGTGTGGCGTTGGTTTTGTAGCGCATGTTAAAGGGATCGCTAGCCACCAAATTGTGGTGGATGCCGATACGATCCTAAAGAACATGGATCATCGCGGTGCCTGTGGTTGCGAAGAGAACACAGGCGATGGAGCAGGAATTCTGGTTGGGATCCCTGACAAGTTCCTTCGCCGAGTTGCTCGCGAATCATTCGGTGCCGAGCTTCCAGCGAAAGGCCTTTACTCCGTTGGCAACATTTTCTTCCCAAAGGATCGAGCTGAGAGAGATTTCTGTCGTCGACATTTCAATCATTTGATTGCGGCAGAAGGGCAGACGTTGATCGGATGGCGCGATGTGCCGCAGAACACCGATGCCGCGGATATCGGCCCCACCGCGCGACTCGCTGAACCATGGATCGAACAAGTCTTCATCTCGGCGGCTCCCGGAATCACTTCGGAGGAATTCGAACGCAAACTATACGCGATACGCAAGCAGGCGAGTCACGCTCTGCGCGGCAATGCGGATCTCGAGCAAGCGTCCTTATTCTACGTGTGCTCCCTATCGACCAAGACATTGATCTACAAAGGGATGCTGACCCCCGCGCAGGTCGTTCCGTACTACTCGGATCTATCGGATCCTGATTTCGAAACGCATTTGGCGATGGTGCACTCGCGGTTCTCGACGAACACCTTTCCGAGTTGGGATCGTGCGCAGCCTCTGCGATTCATGAGCCACAATGGCGAGATCAACACATTGCGTGGAAACATCAACTGGATGCATGCACGCGAGGGGATGGCTCGCAGCGAGTTGTTTGGCGAAGAGATCAAAAAGCTGTTCCCTGTGGTCGAGCCGATGTGTTCCGACTCGGGAACATTCGACAACGTGCTGGAGTTTCTGCTGATGACCGGCCGCACGCTCCAGGAAGCCATCATGATGATGGTCCCCGAAGCGTGGCAAAAACACGACACGATGTCCCAGGAGAAGCGTGCGTTCTACGAATACTTCAGTTGCATGATGGAGCCGTGGGATGGCCCGGCATCGATCGTTTTTACGGACGGCCACTACATCGGTGCAACGCTTGATCGGAACGGCCTGCGACCAAGCCGCTATTACTTGACCACCGACGACCGCGTGATCATGGCCAGCGAAGTCGGAGTTCTGCCGGTCGATCCAGCGCTCGTGAAGGAAAAGGGACGTCTTCAACCCGGTCGCATGTTCCTGATCGACTTCGACCAAGGGCGTCTGATCCCCGATGACGAATTGAAGAACAGCTTCGCCGCGAAACGCCCCTACCAAAAGTGGCTGCAGCAGAGCCGCATCACGCTCGACGAACTACCCAAGGCGCCCGAGTGGCACGGATTCAACCCCAAGACTCTTTTGCCTCGCATGCAGGCCTTCGGATATACCATCGAGACCATGCACTTCATGCTGGTTCCGATGATCGAAAGCCAGGTGGATCCGATCGGCTCGATGGGGAACGACTCCGCGTTGGCCTGCTTAAGCGACAAACCGCGACTCATCTACGATTACTTCAAACAACTCTTTGCCCAGGTCACCAATCCTGCGATCGATTCGATTCGCGAGGATGTGATCATGTCGCTCGAATGTTACGTCGGACCTGAACGAAACCTTCTAGAAGTTACCCCTGAGCATTGCCATCGGCTGTTGATCCCGCATCCCATCCTCACCAACGAGGAGTTGGAGGCGATCAAGCACATGAGCAACCGCGGCTGGAAAACCAAGACGATCGACATCACCTTTGATCGTAGCGAAGGAAAGACCGGCTTGGTATCAACACTCGATCGCATATGTGCAGAAGCGGAAAAAGCGATCGACGAAGGCTACACGATGGTCGTCCTCAGCGACCGGCAAATCACGAAGGAGCGAGTTGCTGTCAGTAGCTTGCTTGCCGTCGGCGCGGTCCATCAGCATTTGGTCCGCGTCGCCAAGCGAACGGCGATCGGCATCGTGGTAGAGACTGGCGAAGCCCGCGAGGTGCATCACCACTGCCTGCTCATTGGCTTTGGAGCCGATGCGATCAATCCGTACTTGGCCTTCGAAGCTCTTTGGCAAGCTTCGCGAGATGGCATGCTGGCGGAAAAAGACGATGAGAAGATCGTCTTACTGTATCGCAAAGCGGTCGCCAAAGGGATGCTCAAAGTCATGGCCAAGATGGGGATCAGCACCCTGGCCAGTTACAAGGGTGCCCAGATCTTTGAAGCACTCGGCTTGCAAGACGAAGTCATCGAACGCTGCTTCAAGGGGACCAGCAGCCGCATCCAAGGCTGTTCCTGGGATGTCTTGGCTGAAGAGACCATGCGTCGTCACAGCCTCGGTTTCCCGATGAATCAAACGGACGCTTGGTCGATGCTCCCGAACGCGGGCGAGTTTCATTGGCGAGCGGAAGGGGAACGGCATGGTTGGGACCCAGCAGCCATCGCTGACATCCAAGTAGCCGCGCGAAATGGGGACAAGAATGCCTACCGTCGTTTCGCGGATCACATCAATCGCGATGCGCGTATGCGATATGCTCTGCGTGGATTGCTCGAGTTTGAACCCGCACGCGATCCGATCCCTCTCGATCAAGTTCAACCGGCGAAAGAAATCGTCAAACGATTCTGCACCGGTGCCATGAGCCTTGGCTCGATCAGCGCCGAAGCGCATGAGACCCTGGCGATCGCGATGAATCGTTTGGGAGGCAAGAGCAACACGGGCGAAGGAGGAGAAGATCCGGTCCGATTCAAGCCGTTACCCAATGGTGACAGCAAGCGATCCGCGATCAAACAGGTTGCTTCCGGACGCTTCGGAGTCACCATCGAATACCTGACCAACGCAGACGAACTGCAGATCAAGATCTCCCAAGGAGCCAAGCCGGGAGAGGGTGGCGAGTTGCCTGGTCGGAAAGTCGACAAGTACATCGCGCGTATTCGATACAGTACACCTGGTGTTGGACTGATCAGCCCACCGCCGCACCATGACATCTACTCCATCGAAGACCTCGCCCAACTGATCTATGATTTGAAGAACGCCAATCCGAGCGCTCGGGTGAGCGTCAAGTTGGTCAGCGAGGTCGGAGTCGGTGTCGTCGCCTCGGGTGTTGCAAAGGCCCATGCCGATCACATCCTAATCAGCGGCGATACAGGGGGTACCGGCGCTAGTCCGTTGACCAGCATCAAGCATGCGGGATTGCCCTGGGAACTCGGCATTGCAGAAACACACCAAACGCTCGTGTTAAACAATTTGCGCAGCCGCGTCACTCTCCAAACCGACGGTGGACTCAAGACCGGGCGCGATGTGGTGATCGCGGCTCTGCTCGGTGCCGAAGAGTTCGGATTTGCAACCGCGCCGTTGATCACGCTCGGTTGCATCATGATGCGCAAGTGCCACCTCAACACATGTCCGGTCGGCATCGCCACACAGGATCCGGAATTGCGAGCCAAGTTCGCGGGCAAGCCTGAACATGTCGTCAATTACTTGTTCATGGTGGCAGAAGATGCTCGCGAGATCATGGCCTCGCTCGGGTTCCGAACCATCGATGAAATGGTGGGGCGTTCCGATTGCCTCAAGGTCGACCGGGCAATCGCGCATTGGAAGTCGGACGGTCTCGACCTAACACCGATTCTGCGGCCAGCCAAAGGCCCCAATCCTGATACTGTGATGCATTGCACGATCCCGCAAGACCACGAGCTCGAGGAGTCGCTCGATCTGCGAGAGTTGGTTCCGCGATGCCAAAAGACCTTGGAAACTCGGCAACCGATTCGTATCGATCTTCCGATCATCAACACGAATCGCACTGTTGGAACCATCCTGAGTCACAACGTTGCCAAACGTTACGGCCAGGAAGGGCTTCCAACCGATACCATTCACATTCGCTTCACCGGCTCGGCAGGCCAGAGCTTCGGCGCTTTTCTGGCGCATGGGGTCACCCTCGAACTCGAGGGAGACGCTAACGACTACGTCGGCAAGGGGTTGTCGGGTGGACGATTGATCATCTATCCCGATCATCGCTTTGCCTTCAAGCCCGAAGAAAACATCATTATCGGGAACGTTTGCCTGTATGGAGCCACGATGGGTGAACTCTTCGTCCGCGGTCAAGCGGCCGAGCGATTCGCTGTTCGAAACTCGGGTTGCAGCGCGGTGATCGAAGGAGTCGGCGATCACGGATGCGAGTACATGACGGGTGGGCGAGTCGTGATCCTCGGCAAGACCGGTCGCAACTTTGCCGCAGGCATGAGCGGCGGCATCGCTTATGTTGTCGACGATATCGATAGCTTGCGCATCCGCACCAATCTCGGGACCGTGGAACTGGAGCATCTCGCCGACGAAGAGGATATCCAAGAGGTCCACCACTTGGTCCTCAAACATGCCGAACTTACAGGTTCCACGGTGGCCAAAAAGTTATTGGTCGACTGGCAGAAGAGCATCGGCCGTTTCGTGAAGGTAATGCCGACCGATTACAAGCGAGTGCTCATGGAGAGCAAGCAAGCTGCACAGGCCTCGCCAGCGATGGCTCATACCTAAAACCCAAAATCAGCTGGGGTGGGTTAACACCAGTTTTTTGAACACAACAGCACGAAAAAACGTTTTGCGCAATTTGACGGAAAGAAGACGATGGGTAAACCAACAGGTTTCAAAGAGTATCCTCGCAAGAAAGTCGATTGGCGATTGCCGATTGTGCGAGTCAACGACTTTGAAGAGATCTATACTGAGCCGACCGAAGAGCATCTCCGCAAGCAAGGGGCACGCTGCATGGACTGCGGGGTACCTTTTTGTCAGTCAGCAACGGGATGCCCGATCGAGAACCTGATCCCCGAGTGGAACGATTTGGTATACAACGGTCGATGGCGCGAGGCGTTGGAGAGACTGCACAAGACCAATAACTTTCCGGAGTTCACAGGGCGCGTCTGTCCCGCTCCCTGTGAAGGTGCCTGTGTTCTGGGAATTACCAATCCTCCAGTCACCATCAAGAACATCGAATGCGCGATCATCGATCGAGGATTTCAGGAAGGGTGGGTGCGTCCCGAACCGCCAGCATCCCGTTCAGGAAAAAGCGTTGCCATCATCGGCAGCGGACCTGCAGGGTTGGCCGCGGCGGCTCAGCTCAACAAAGTCGGACACACCGTTACGGTATACGAGCGAGCCAATCGCATCGGCGGTTTGTTGACGTACGGCATCCCCAACATGAAGCTCGACAAGGACGTTGTACAGCGCCGACTGGATCTGATGGCAGCTGAAGGAGTCAAGTTTGTCACCAATGCCGACGTTGGCAAGAACGTCGATCCCAAGCAACTGATGGCAGAGAATCACGCGGTGCTTCTCGCGACAGGTGCGACTAAGCCTCGCGATCTACCGATTCCTGGGCGTCCATTGAAGGGTGTTCATTTCGCAATGGAGTTTCTCACTGCGAATACGTCGAGTCTGCTCGACAGTCATCTCGAAGATAAGAAGTACATCTCCGCGAAAGGAAAACGTGTAGTTGTCATCGGCGGTGGGGATACCGGTTGCGACTGTATCGGGACCAGTATGCGACATGGTTGTACGAAGCTGGTGAATTTCGAGTTGCTCGATCGTCCCCCAGAATCGCGAGCCCCGAACAATCCATGGCCGCAGTGGCCGCGAATTTTCCGATCCGACTATGGTCATGAAGAAGCCGAAGCGAAATTCGGTTCCGATCCGCGCGCGTTCAACATTCTGAGCAAAGAGTTCGTCGATGATGGAAAGGGAAATGTAGCCGGGATCCGAACCGTGCGTGTTCAGTGGTCGTTTGAGAACGGCAAGATGAATATGAGCGAGATTCCTGGAAGTGAAGAAGTGATCGAGGCGGATCTCGTTTTGTTAGCGATGGGATTCTTAGGCCCCGAGCATTATGTGTCGGAGATTCTGGGGATCGAAACCGATCCGAGGAGCAACTACAAAGCGGAGCATGGTCAGTTTGCTACGAGCGTTCCTGGCGTATTTGCTGCGGGTGATTGTCGTCGCGGTCAATCGTTGGTGGTGTGGGCGATCAACGAAGGTCGCGGCGCGGCTCGCGCGATCGATATTTACCTGCGCGGCCACAGCACCTTGCCCGCCCCCGGTATCACCCTAGGTTCCGCCCTGTCCACCGCATCGGTGTAGCCTCGCATTTTGGCGAGCATCGCACAGTCGTTTGCCGCTCTGCGGCATTCCCCGTACGACGGACTTCCCAGTCGGTCGTCGTGAACGGCAATGGACTGTAAGTCCCGTTGCACGCCTTGCGGTTCATTGATTCCTCATCGACCCGAACGTGGCATTGCACCGCCGAGCGAGGCGACCGGGAAAAAATATTTGGGGCTAGAGCAGGAGTTTGCGAAAAAATTCCGACCCTCCCTCGGTCGGCCATGGGCCAAGCTTCCCTAGGAGGATCCTCGCCTACGTCAGTCAAGTACTTCGGCGACTACGAACTCCTCAGCGAGATCGCGCGAGGTGGCATGGGGGTCGTCTACAAGGCCCGGCAAAAAAACCTCAATCGCCTCGTCGCCCTGAAGATGATTCTGGCTGGGCAGTTGGCTTCCGACGAAGATGTCAAACGCTTCTACACCGAAGCTGAAGCGGCCGCGGCACTCGAACATCCCGGTATCGTTCCGATCTTTGAAATCGGCCAACACAACGACCAGCATTTCTTCTCGATGGGCTTCGTCGATGGCGGTAGCCTCGCGGACAAGATCAAAGAAGGACCGCTCCCATCCAAGGAAGCCGCTTCGTATACCAAGAAAGTTGCCGAAGCGATCGCGTATGCGCATAGCAAAGGGGTGATCCATCGCGATCTGAAGCCAGCCAACATCTTGTTGGATCGCAACGACGAACCAAAGGTGACCGACTTTGGGTTAGC
>JAGWWZ010000003.1 GCA_018970165.1 Planctomycetota bacterium
GAAGCGATCACCGCTGTTACCGGCCAACGCCAGGGAGACCAGATCGAACGCTTGGTCGAACGTATCAAGTTCGCCCCGCCGCGCAAGCCGAACTGAGTATCCGAAATTCCTACAATCCTACGGCTCCAACCAGCGGACCATGGTCTTGGTGACTTGGTCGGCGGCGTCCTGCTGAACGAAGTGATCGGCGTCGGGGATCGTTACTAAAGTCAGATCCCGATCGAGCCATTGCCACGTACCGTCGAGCGCGTCGGACAAGAGCGCCTTGTCCTTGAGTCCGTGAAACATCAGCACCGAACATTTCACTCGCGGCCCCGGATCGGTGGGTGCCGTGTACGGCTCGCGAGGATAGTTGGCTTTGTAGTAATTGAGCATCCCTTCCATGCTCGATCGCTTCAGCGCCTCGAGATACTTTTCTTTCGCATCTGGATCCTTGACCCATCCGACCAGCGTGTCGACCTTTACCAGCTTGGACGCCTCGGCGGTTTGAAAGAATCGTGCATAGGCGCTGTTCTTCTGCTGCTCCGGGTTGCTCGCCAATTCACGCGAAAGACCATTGGGATGCGGTAGATTGAGAATGATCAACTTGCTGGTCGCCTCCGGATAACGCATCGCGAAT
The DNA here is from genome assembly GCA_018970165.1 of Planctomycetota bacterium. Lineage (GTDB taxonomy): Bacteria > Planctomycetota > Planctomycetia > Pirellulales > Pirellulaceae > JBKCUI01. The sequence goes on from JAGWWZ010000003.1 coordinate 620, forward strand.
TGCCATGCCACCATCCCGCCCCAGTCGTGCCCAACGATGATGGCTTGATCGCGCTCGAAATGCTTGACCACCGCGAGCACATCATCGACTAGGTGACTCATCGCGTAGGCTTCGACCCCTTCGGGTTGGTCGCTCCAGTTGTAACCGCGCTGATCGATCGCAACGACCTGATGATTCTCCGCCAGGGCTGGCATTTGTTTTCGCCACGTGTACCAGTAGTCCGGAAAACCGTGGATCATCACCACCAGCGGCCCAGTCCCCTTGGTCACGTAATGGATCTTGGTCCCGCCTGAATCGGCGAAGCCGTGTGTTCCGAGTCCTCCCTCCGCAGGATCCCCTACAGCAGGTTTTCCTGAACCTGCAGGCTTCGATGCCCCCGCAGACTTCGCTTCCTGGGCCTGGATGCACGGTAGCGTCATCCACGCCACCAAGAACAAAACGGACCAACCACTCAGCGAACCAATTCCGACCCGACGAATCATCATGGCAACCCTCCCATCAGCATGGTAACATCGAACAGGTCTCGCCGGTTCGCTGCAACAGGGAAATTCATTATGTGGATACGAGTACTGCTCTTCTTGACCGCCATTGCTTCATGCGCTCCCAGCATGGCTCAAGAGCCTCCCAAAGCCAAACGCATCCTCTTTCTTGGCGACAGCATTACCTATTCGGGTGGCTACATCGCCAGCCTCGAGGCTGCGTGGATCGCGCAGTACCCGGATCGGAACACGGAGTTCCTGAACCTAGGGCTTCCGAGTGAAACGGTTTCGGGGTTATCGGAACCCGGCCATGCCGGCGGTGCGTTCCCGCGACCGGACCTCCATGAACGACTGGAACGGGTGCTCGATCAAACCCAACCGGATTTGGTCATCGCATGCTACGGCATGAATGATGGAATTTACTATCCGCTCGGCGAAGAGAGATTCCAAGCGTTCCGCTCCGGTCGAGAACGACTGCATGACGCAGTGGTCAAGCGAGGCGGCAAAATCATTCATTTGACTCCCGCATACTTTGATGCCCTGCCCATCCGCGATCGGTTGCTCCCAGCGGGCCGCGATGAATACCGTCAACCGTACGAAGGTTACGACGATGTCCTCGAGGCCTATGCCAAGTGGCTGCTCGACCAACGCGATCGAGGTTGGCAGGTATACGATGTTCATGGTGCGATGAAGCAAGCGGTGCTCGAGGCGCGAAAAACCGATCCGACCTTTACGTTCGCCAGCGACGGTGTGCATCCCAACGCCGCTGGCCAAGTGATCATCGCAGGACCGCTTGCCAAAGCGTGGGGCCTGCGCATCAAGGATGACGGTTCCCCTGATCACGCTGAGGGAAAGAAGATCTTGGCTCTCATCGCCAAACGTCAGGAGATCTTGAAGCATGCGTGGCTGACCAAGACCAAACATGTTCGGCCTGGGATACCCGAGGGACTGCCGATCGATGTGGCGCAGGCTCAAGCAGGAGAGATAGCAAAAGAGTTGGCAACACTCGTCGGTAAAAGTCGTTAGGCGGGGTCTTTGAACTGAGACGTTGACCGAGGGGTTGACTATTTTTTCCTCGGTGCAATCGTTGCGATCGATACAACCGGACTGTCTCGAGAGGATTCTTATCGAGGTCGGTCGTTTTGTTTCATGTTTCGATTGACCCCGGATACCAGCGTGGCATCTCATTAGTGCGAGACCATGGTTCGGCTTTGTCCGGCCTTGGCATCATCGCCGCCCCAAATCATCGGAAGCACCTCATGAAGCGATTCCTCCACCTGATCCCTGTGTTTGCCTTTTTTCTAGGTGGAACCGCAATCAGCCTATGGGTCGGATCGGAGCAGGCGAATGCTCAGGGTTGCTGCTTTGGCTCGCAACGTCCACCTGCATATCCCGTCGGACCACCCGTCCCGATCAATCCAACGGCACCGGCAGGAACTGCGATGAATAGTTATTACGGTAGCTATGGGACGCTGCCTCCTTCGCCTGGTACGTTGCTCCCTGCAGGCTTGCCTCAGTCCACCGCTGCGTTCTTTCCGACCGCTGCCTACGACACTCGCTGGATGCAAACCCCCGTAACGTACTACCGCCCCGTGACGCAGTTCGATCCGAATTATGGAACCACGGTGACATCGCTCCAGCCGTGTACTTCGTATCAATATCAAGCCGCACGTGTCCCATTGGTTTCCCCGCGAACGATCGGCGACTATTCTTACTCAGCAAATCGTTGGCCAATCGCTGCCACTCCAGGTTACTACCCCAACAACGTTGTTCCTGCAGGTACGGTCCCTGTTGGCGCCGTTCCCGGTGGTGTCACTTATCCAACCATGCAACAACTGCCCGCGGTTGGTACTCCGGTAACTTCAGGCATGATGGGCTATTCATCGACCGGGACCAGTTCTGGACCTGCATCGACTCTGCCATTAGCCACGATGCCGTCCCCCGTCGGCGGTGTTGTTACCGCCAATCACATGGCACCTATGGGTTCGGTTCCTATGGGTTCGGTGCCCTTCGGAACAAGCCAGTATGCTGCAAGTCCTGCAACCGCTTGGATGCCCGCGACCGCAGCGCCGATCTCTCAAGTTCCGATCACATCGGCTATCCCGGGTACGGGCACTCCGATCTACACCGCACCTGCCTACACCGCACCTGCAACTGCACCGACGTCCTCGCTCGTACCAGCAAACACAATGAGCCCATGTCCCAATGGGGTGTGCGCACCAGGTAGTGTGCCTTCGATCCCGGGTGCAACGTCTGTGGTTCCCATTCTTCCAAACGCCGGTGACATTAGGCCGATCATGCCTCCGACGAGCAGTTCCGATCCGGAAGCGACTCGCCAACCCTCGCTGGGAAGTTCTGCGTCGACCTTTCCACTCAAACGAGTGCCAGTGGCTGAGTTCGATCGTCCGGCAACAAGCATGCAAGAGGAATCGCGAGCCCGCGTGAGCATTCCTTCGAACATATCCCCCAACGGATTATCTCCCAGCAATACGCTCCAGCCACTGAAAGCACCGAGCGATTTGGATGCCAAGCCGAGATGGAACCCGAAGCTCCTTCCTCCGTCGAAGGGGGATAGCGGCGAAACCGTAGCATCGACTTCAACGAGTTTCTGCGTTACTGTATAGGCATTCAATTCCGGTCACTTCGCGGGATCCTGTAGCGGTAATGGCATGAAGACTTGGACCACTCTCGCGTTGCATGGTCCCAATCGCTGGTCTTCCCGAAGCGTTTTGGAGCTTCATGTTGTACCGGATCTCGCTTGCCAGCCCGCACCTGCGGCCCTTTCTCGCAACGCAGCGGACGTACTAAAGGATTTTCTGGACTCTGGGAACTACACAACGACTCATCCCCAGAGTATCAACGTAGCGACACGCGTTCTCGATGAAATCCGCAGCGCATCGACCCGCAGTGAACTCTGGGGGGCCCTCGCGCATTGGATGACCGCCATGGCCGGTGTCCCCTCCCGTTTCCTCTCCCCTCCCTCCTTCAAGTCCGCTTCGTCCCTTCTGTCCTCTTCGTCCCTTCCGTCCTTTCCGTCCTCTTCGTCCTTTTCCCCGATCGCCGCTTTGGAAATGGAAGAGGAACTCCTCAGTCATCGCGCATTCGATATGGCTCGCCAGATGATCGAGGCGTTGGAATCGCGTACCGAATTCCCGATCGCTGTCAAATTCCGTGAGTTATTCGATTACGCAGACGATGTCCGATTGGGTCCCAGTTCGCGCGCGATCCTCGAGGCGGCGACAGAGCGAGGCATCCCCTATTATCGGATGACTTCCGGGTCATTGTGTCAGCTCGGCGAGGGGCGATGGCAACGCAGAATATGGACTGCGGAGACCGATGCTACCAGCGCGATCGCCGAATCGATCGCCAGCGATAAAGATCTCACCAAACGATTGCTGCGCAACGTCGGAGTACCGATTCCTTTGGGACGCATGGTCACTAGTCCCGAGGATGCATGGGCAGCCGCTCAAGAAGTCGGATTCCCTGTAGTAGTCAAACCTCGCAACGCCAATCATCAACGCGGTATTTCCATCGAGCTGACCGAACAAGAGGAGATCCTTCGCGCCTATCACTGGGCGATCGAAGATGGCCAAACTCAAGATGTTATGGTCGAGCAATTTGCAAGGGGCCAACATCATCGACTGTTGGTGGTCGGCGACTCCCTGGTCGCAGCCAGTCGCGGTCACGTAGAAACTGTCACCGGGGATGGTATCCACACCGTCGAACAACTGGTCCATCGGTTGAATCAGGATCCGCGGCGTGGCGAAGCCTACACTGACCCCCTCGGGGTTGTCAAAATAATTGCCGCCACCCATATCGAACTAGCCAAACAAGGCCTAACGGCCGATTCGATTCCCGAAGAAGGAAGAGTCGTGCTAGTCCAAAGGACTGGCGATTTAACAACTGACTGCACCGAAGTTGTCCATTCTGAAACCGCTCGACAAGCAGTCTTGGCCGCGCGCGTGGTCGGATTAGACATCGCTGGACTCGATGTTCTTGCGGAAGATATCTCGCGGCCGTTAGCACAGCAGCGGGGTGCGGTTGTCGAGGTGAATGCGGGGCCCTCTCTTTCCCCGCACGTAGCCCCCCTGTTTGGCGAACCGCGGCCGGTGGGTCGAGCCATCATCGACATGCTTTTTCCCGCAGGTCGCCAAGCCCGCATCCCGATCACATGTATTGTTGCTCCCCAGCTCCCTGCCGCACTTGGTCGATTGGCTGAGTGGCACGAGCAAACCAGTGCAACGCATGCGACCGCAGGTTCGGTCGGCGCCGATGGCATACAAGTCGGATCCGAGTGGATCCCTCTTCCCGAAGCCGCCATTCCCAGCCGCGTTCAATCCCTTCTGTCGCATCCGCATCTCGATGCTATGGGAGTTGCTTGCGAGTTAAAATCGCTTGCCGACCAAGCGTGCCCCGTGCCCCGCATCGATCGCTTGATCATCGTTTCACCTCCCGAAGGACGGGAGTCTTCCATGGTTTGCGATGATGCATGGCGGACGATCGGTCACGCGATTCATCCCACAACCGAGATCGACTGGAACAACACACCCGACCCGCTCCGAATCGCGATCGAGTCGATGTGGAGCGAACTCGACGCATCTGCCATCCACTAGGAACGCATCATGGCCAAAAAAGGACCGGCATCGGTCGACGAGTATTTAGCGGCCTTGCATGATGATCGTCGAAGCGCTTTGGAAGCCGTTCGTAAAGTCATCCTCAAATCGATTCCGAAAAAGATCGAGGAGGGGATCCAATACGGGATGATCGGTTATTACATTCCGCACAGCGTTTATCCCAGTGGTTATCATTGCGATCCCTCGCAACCTGTGCCCTACATCGCCCTCGCATCGCAAAAGAACTACATGTCCCTGTACTTGATGTGCCTGTACATGCGTTCGGATTGGAAGGACGCCTTCGAGTCCGCCTATCGAGCTACCGGCAAGAAACTCGACATGGGGGCCAGTTGCGTACGCTTCAAACGCTTGGAGGATTTGCCACTCGAAGTGGTTGGCAAGGCGATCAAGCAAGTGTCGCTCAAGGACTACATCGCTTGCTACGAATCGACTCTCGATACGCGGTCGATGCGAGCCAAGCAACGATCGCGACCGAGCAAGCCCACATAATCGAAGACTCCCAGCCCGGTGCTCTTGCCGGTCAGGGCTACGCGAAGTGCATTGATACACACGCCGAGCTTGAGCCCTTTCTCTGTTGCGTAGTCTTTGATGAGAGGTTCCAGAGTGGCTTGATCTAAGACCGCGCTCTTTTCGATCAACGCGCGAATCCCCCGGAGCGCATCGATCGCGCCGGGCTCATTCTTGATCCGTTTGTTTAAAAGATCTGGGTCGATCGCCAATTGATTATCGTCGCAGAAGAGTTCATCGAACTGCAAGATATCGCCCGCCACTTTGATCCGATCGCCAGCCGCCGCGACCACGCGCGTCAGGTACTCCGACGACGAACATGGAGGAGGCGTTTCGATCCAACCTGCTTGTTGCAGGAAAGGAAGGACCATAGCGACCTTCTTCTTGATTTCCAACTGGCTCATCCATCGGGCTTGGAACGCCAGCAGTTTCTGTGGGTCGAAGGATGCGGGCGCCTTGTTCACTCGTTCGAGCGAAAAGTGCTTGATCGCATCCTCGAGGGTAAAGTGTTCGGTGCTGTCATCGAGCGACCATCCGAGCAAGAGCAGATAGTTCAAAATCGCCCCAGGAAGAAATCCCGTCTCGCGATAGAAGTCGACCACGACAGGATTGAAGGTTTCGGGTGTCGTCTGCAGATTGGCTTTCTTGGCGATGGTATCGCCGAGCTGAAAAAGGGTGGCGAAATCCTTCTGCTTGAGATACTTATCGAGTTTTCGTTTGCTCAGTTTCGCAGTCCCACCCGGCTCGGCAACATACGGAAGGTGCGCGTAAATAGGGATTGGATAGCCGAGGCTTTGCGCGATGAAAATCTGGCGAGGGGTATTGGGAAGATGCTCTACTGCCCGGACGACGTGCGTGATGGCGAAATCGTAGTCATCGACCACACTCGCTAGATGATATAGGCAGTTACCGTCGGCGCGCTGAATGACATGGTCCTGTTCATCGGTCCATTCAAAGCTGCATTCACCACGAATTTTATCTTGGAAAACGCATTGCCCCTCGCGCGGTATCTTGAGACGCACAACGCTCGTCCGTCCCTCGGCGATGAATTGAGCCTCTTGATCGGGATCGCTAGCCATGAAGGAGCGATCGTAGATAAAGGCTTTTCCTTCCTGTTCGGCTTTCGCCTTTGCGGCAGCGATTTCCTCCGGCCTGGCGAAATCTCGGTAGGCGAATCCTGAACGCAAAAGTTGTTCTACCGCTTCTTGATAGCGTGCAGATCGCTGCGATTGGAAATAGGGTTGATAGGGGCCACCGACTTCGGGCCCCTCGTCCCACTGGAGTCCGAGCCATTTGAAGCCTTCGAGGATTGGCTGGAGGGCGGCTTCGACGTTTCGAACTTGGTCGGTGTCGTCGATGCGCAGCAGGAACTGGCCCCCGGACTGTTTGGCTAACAGATAGTTGAACAATGCGGTTCTGACCCCGCCGATATGGAGGTAACCGGTGGGACTTGGAGCGAAACGGGTACGTATCGTCATGATCTATCCATCGCGTGCGCGAGGTCGGTGACATAAAAATCTTGGAGCAGTTCGTACAGCTCGGGATGGTACTCTCGCAGATCCCAAGGGATCTGAAAATAGCACTCGGAGGCTACCGCAAAAAATTCGCTTGGATGGGTCAACCCATAATCATCGATGACGATCTCCTCCCCTTGCTCGACCATTTCGCGAGCTAGGTGAAATTCTGTCTCGAAGTCTTCCCGCCACTGCTCTGCATCCAAGCCAGGAGGCAACGGTGGGATACCATCCGCCTTGGGATCGTCGCACATATCGAGCTGGTGCGCGAACTCGTGAAGAACGATGTGGTCGCCATCGTTGTCGCGATGGATTGCTCTTTGGATATCGTGCCAATTGAGAGCGATGGGACCGCGGGCAACGGTTTCGCCGGAGCGATAGTACTCGCCCCCCAAACCATGATGCAGATCGCCCCCTTTGGAGCGCGCTTTGTAAGGTCTCGGATAAACCAGGATCGTACGTGTAGACGGAAAGGTCCATTCGGGATAAGCCAGAACCAAGAGTGACGCGTTCAAGGCGATGGTTTTTTTGACCTCGTCGTTGATGCGAAATCCGTTGCAGCCCTCCCAGTGCTTGCTGGCGATGAATCGCTTGGCCCATAGGACCATCGAGCGACGTTTCGAATCATCCAACCAGCATGCTTGCCAGACATACCGGTCCAACTCTTCCAGGTCTTGTGGTTCGACGTTGTCCGACGATGGTCGCCTCCCCCACCAGTTCCACCAAGCGCTAATCGGCATCGCTCCCTCCCGGCGGATGCAGCGATGGATCGCGGATCGCACCATAGATCGCTGTAGGTGTTGTCCAGTTTTCGTTCGCGACGTCATGAACTCGCAATGCGGAATCGTATGCTCCCGATTCGGGTGCATCATCAGTCAATGCCGTCATCAACCGGTTCCACATCTCCGGGATCAGGTCTCCTTTGAGCTCCAGGTATTCAATCGCTCCGTCTCGATCGTATACCATGCCGTCGAGTTGGTACCGGCGACCATCGGAAACAAACGCCCACACAAAGGATCCATCGAGTTCAATGTACATTCCATGCCATAGGCTCAGGATATCGACAAACGACTCGAACGATGTTGATAGCCGTTTTCCTTCGTGCGCATAGACTCGCAGAAACATAGACGGGATCACGAACTTTCGGGTGGAATATGCTTGCCGTGGGGGTCGGTGGGTGCGGCGCCGATCACTCGATCTAGCTCATCTCGCATCTTGCTATCGGTGTAATGCTCGAATGACTCAGCTTGAGCGTGCAGACGCGGATCGCTGACTCCGACCTCGAGGCTTAGATACTGCTCCCACTGGCGGTGGGATCGGATCAGGTTTTGTGCATACCGCAGTCCCTCGTCGGTCAGTAGGCATGCACCATCCCACGAAGCGACGTAGCCTCGCTGGACCATATCCCGAACCGCTGCAGCGATTTTCGATGGATGGGATTTCAGCTTCTTAGCGATTTCACTTTGGGTCAATCCTTGCGGTTGGGTCAATCCTTGCGGAGGATGGGTTTGCGATTCGGTTTGGCGATACAGCAGAGCCAAGATATCTTCGCTCAGGATACGGCGAGCCAATCGCTGTCTGGCAAGCCACTGAACCACGATGCCCCCTTTGCCGCTCCCGAAAATCGCCATGACGAGGAGCACTCCTGAAACGAGAGCCATCATCGCTGCAGAGTTTGCACTTTTGAAGCCAAACATATGGGGAATCGTGATGGCCGCGATATGTCCAAAAAGAGCGACTGCGATTGCCGCAACCAGACTGAATAGGATCATGTTCGACAGTCGCGAACAACACAAATAAGCGATCGAAGGTGGGACGATGAGCATCGCGATTACCAGAATGTTTCCCACTGCACGAAAAGCAACAATGCAGGTGACCGCTACCATCGCGGCGAGCAAGTAATGAAAAAAGGCTGGCGAGATTCCCTGCGCAGCAGCCAAACCGGCATCAAAGGTGCTGAGGGTCCATTCCTTGTAGAGCACTACGATCAACACAGAGTTTAACAAGAAGATGCACCCGAGTTCCAACACGACACGCGGAACGGCACCTAGCGGCGTCGCCACGGTATCGAGAACGATGGTTTCGAGATTGCCATACAAGACGCAGGAAGGATCGAGATCGACATGATCGGTCCGGGCGATCATCATCAATCCGAGGGCGAACATCGCCGTAAACACGACGCCGATCGCAGCGCTTTCCTCAACTCGTCCGTAGCGCCGAATGAACTCGGTGAGCCAAACGGTGAGTACACCGACAATTGCGGCTCCCACCATCGCAATCCATGTGCTGCGCGACCCGGTCCACAGATAAGCTGCGGCGATACCTGGCAATACCGCATGACTGATCGCATCCCCAATCAAACTCAAACGACGCAGGACCAGAAAGTTACCGACCAGGGCGCACGACATCGCGCACAGCGCTCCAGCAAGCACCATCCAGCCATCGACTTGCCAGTACCAATCCATGGAAGTCCCTTACTTGCTGACCATGTACCCGACATCGTCCAACGGCTTGATCCAGACGTTGCGGAAGCGGGTGGGGCTCCCGTGATCTTGGAGAAAGACCGGTCCGATCTGTTTAGCGCGCATCTCAACCTTGATCTTATCGAGATAGGGGGTGTTTCCGTAGCGGAATGGATGATAGACCGAACGAGGTTCTTCGAACTGAGTGTTGCGCTGCACGCACTGTCCGTTGAGCCATGCAGTCACCGACCCAGGAGTCACGATCTTGCCTGTTTCGTCTCTGCGCGGAGCTCGATAGCGAATATCGTACACCTGCCACTCTCCAGGTTTTCGCGAAGCGTTGACCAGCGGCGGAGCGAAGCCGTACAAGGCACCCTCATCTTGCTCGGTGGGGGATGCGACTCCATAGGAATTGAAGATTTGTAGTTCGTAGTTTCCATGGAGGTACACGCCGCTATTCCCTTCGGCGATTTCGGAGACCATGAACTCGACATGCACATCAGCGTCCCGGAAATGCCATTCGGAGACAATGTGATTGACCCGCCCTTCGCTGCGAGTGGAGACCAGGCATCCGTCTTCGATAGGCCAATTGATAGGGCCACCCTGCATGCTTCGGAATCGAGCCGTAGTGCCATCGAACAAGACGACGGCGTTTTCGGGAGGAGGGACCGGAAGCACCGACTGCTCCGGCTGAAAAGCATTGTCGTCTTGTCCCCAAGCGATCGAGCTCGAGAGAATCAGACACAATGCGAGGATGCGATTGAGATCAAGCATGATGTTCGAATCCGGTTGGTTGAACTTTGGCCTTTAGTCTGCCGTGCAGCCATTGTAACTCGCGAGCGATCCCTTGGTGCAGATGTGGTTCACGCAACGATTCTGGAAGGACTCCCCATGCATAGGTTTCGACTTCGAGATGCATTTCCGGGGAACCGAAGTCTTTCTGCACCATCATCAAGTCCAAGAACCGATCGATCTCGTCTTGGGTCGATTCGATTCTTCCCCAGGACGCAATGTCGATGGGGACGTGAAAATGGATCCGCCATTCGTTGAGCAACCGCTTGTCTTCCGGCCCCGAGATATCTGCGAGCAACCCCGGCAGGTCTTCTACGAGTTGGCTTGTTCCGTCCGAATAGCGGACGAGTGTTTGGTGCAGATAGCGATCCTCAGCGAATTGACCGATTTCTTGCAGCGCGGCGACTCGGCCCTCCGAATCGAGTTTGTTCCATGCAACGCGGATTGCCGAGGAGATCTGCACCTTGCCGATGCGGATCCCTTCGCTGCGACACGCGACGAATTCCGCTTGTTGATCTTCGGCCATCACCGCCGCGTGGCAGACATCATGGCACATGGTGATGTAGGTTCGCGCGAGCTCGGCTCGCGAAGCACCCAGCGTCCGCTCGGAAAGATGGTCGATGTAAAAACGTCGCAACGATGCAGTATCGGTGATCGCGCAACCGGGCTCTGGTTCGAGGGCCAATACGATCCTTCGACCGGTGGATTCATACAGGTGGGAGAGTTGTTCCGCGATCGTCATCAGTTGATCCGCCGCCGAGCGCCATTGATCCGATGTCGGTTGAGGTGAACCCCACGCGATCGGCAGAGTCGAAATCGAACCGAAGCGACCCGGCTCCAACAGTTGATCGAGCAAACGGATCAGGTCTTGGGTGTACTTCAAGCGTGAAGGCTCCCACCATGTGGGCCGATAGACTCGATGCTTGACCACCGCGCTGTGGAAATCTCCTTGAGGAAAGCCATTGAAAGTGTAGGGAACCAATCCCATCTCTCGCAAAGAATGACGGATGCGATCCAAGTTCGGAGTCTCAATCGCCTCGCGGACCGCGTTCTCGGAAAACCAAAGACCGACCGGCAGGGCTCTCAGTGCCAGCGACTGCCGAACGGAATACGCGTGAGTCCTCAGATTGCTGAGGATCGCATCGACATTCACTCCTGCATGGACATTGGTACAGTAGCCGACGATCGGCGCCGGTTCACTCATCTTTGCTCCTTTTATTCCTTCTCCCATCGGTTCGTTTAGAGTCTTCCTGATGAGTCGATTGCCGTCCCTTTTCCCGCGATACGGCCCGCTGGAAGTCGCGGAACTCCTGAGGCCAGGGAGCTTGAAAGGAGAGAACTTCGCCCGAAGTTGGATGCATTAGCGACAGTGTCTCCGCGTGCAGAGCGATGCGTCGATGCGGCCATGCGTTGTGCATTGCTGTCTCCTTGCGATATCGCGGATCACCTAGGATCGGATGGTTGGCTTCCGCCAAGTGGACACGGATCTGATTGCGGCGACCTGTCTCCAAGCGAACTTCGACCAAGGAAGCGTCGTTCCAGACAACCTTGGTCACATAGTGCGTGATCGCCAGTTCTCCCTGGGCGGGATCCTGGACCGAGAAGCGATTCAAGTCTGCATCGGTTGCGAGGTAGCTGGTGATGGTACCGCTAGGAGGCTCCATCGCCCCCGCGATCAAAGCAATGTACTTGCGCTCCGGTTTGCGGGCCGCAAACTGATCGCGGATCGCTTCGGCTGCTTGCAAACTCTTTGCGAAGACCAGAACACCTGAAACATCTCGATCCAAGCGATGTACGCAGTAGACCTTGGCCTTCGGGTCGGAACTTTTGAGACGCCTTTCCACCGAAGAGATCAGTGTCCGCGCCTCGCCGTATTGAGTAGGGACCGTCAACAAGCCTGCGGGCTTGACCACCACGCACAGGTCCGCATCATCGTATAGGAACTCGATCGCCGAACGATTCGCCTGGCGTTTAGACACGCGTGGGGAAGCGACCGGCATGGGGACCCAATCGATGTCCAGCACATCCCCTGGCTCGACACGTTCCCGCACTCGCCGGCAAATACGCTGGTTGATTCCAACGCATCCGTTTTCTATCAGCCACTGGCTGTGGCTAGCCGGAATCCCCAGTAAATTTTGCAGGACACTTCCCAGCGAACGTGCGGGGAATGGAATCGAAGTTGGAACAGTAAGCGATTTGTGCGACATATCGCCTATTAGGATAACTCACAATACCGAAATTGGCTCCTGGAAATTGAACCCTTCCCGATCGATCGATTCTTGCAATGCCGATCATGCGACGATATCGTGATGCGGTTCGTTCAGTTGTTTTCCTTTGGCTTTTCCCCGTTTTCAACAACTATTTTGACGGGTCTTTCGATCGTGTCCGACGCAGAACCTCAAGCATCCCCTTCGCAAGCCGCATCGGCCCAAAGTCCCTCGCCAGCAAGAGGAAAATCGTCCAACAAATCTCTGATTGTCCTGGCTGTTTTATTCGCCCTATCCGGACTCTCGGTCGTAGTGGTCCCCCAGATCCTTCAAGGCATCTACTACCAAGAAGAGGAAGCCAAGCGCGACGAAAATCCAGTGATCGTCGGAACACGGACCGATCTGAAACCTCCACCGGGCTTATCGAATCCTTTCGCGGGAACGCCGCCTCAGCAAGTTGGAAACCCTGCGGAGGGTGGAGAGAACTCCGAACCGAACCCAAGTCAGAAGTAACCATTAACCAATACTCTGCGGAGCATCCCATGGCGACCGTCCATATACCCGAGCAAAATCGCAACCTGACCGAACACGATCAGATCATCGATTTCCTCAAACCGTTCGGAATTTGGTTTGAGCGTTGGCAAGTCGCTGGCCGACTCGCCGAAAATGCAACCGATACCGATATCCTCCAAGAATACGCACCGGAAATTGAGAAGGTAAAAGCCTCCGGCGGATACGTCACCGCAGATGTGATCAATGTCCATGCAGGGACACCCAACCTCGATGCCATGCTCCAGAAATTCAACAAAGAGCACACACACTCCGAAGACGAAGTTCGATTCACCGTTGAAGGCCGTGGAGTATTTCATCTTCATCCTGAAAATGGACCTGTCTTCAGTGTCACTGTCGAAAGCGGAGACATGATCAATGTTCCCTGCGGTATGAAGCATTGGTTCAACCTGTGCGATGATCGCCGAATCCGTTGTATCCGTTTCTTCGAAGATCAAGCTGGATGGACACCTCATTACATCGAACAAGGAGTGCACAGCGACTACAGCCCCATGTGCTTTGGAACATCCTACGTTTCGGGTTCCAACTCCGACGCCAAACCCTTGATCAAGACCTAGTGCTCGATGGTTCATGATTCCGCGGAAACCGGAATGATTCATCGCACCGCACGATGCGTGCTTCTCGATATCGAAGGGACTGTTGCCGATGTGCGATTCGTCTACGATGTCATGTTCCCTTTCGTGCGCCGGGAAGTGGCTGCCTTTCTCGCAAGCCATTGGGAGGATGATTCCCTCAAGGAACCTCTGCTCCTCATCGCCGCTGAAAGTGGCCTGAGCACCACCGCAGACCCGTGGCGTCAATCGGAAGTTGATCGCAACCACGCGATCGATAACGCGGTCGATGCTGTCAACCGACTGATGGATAGCGACAGCAAGACCACCGGTCTCAAGGCTCTGCAGGGCAGAATCTGGGAGTCGGGCTTCCGCTCCGGCACCCTGAGATCCGAACTCTTTGACGATGTCGTACCTGCCCTTCGCAGATGGCAAGAGGTTGGACTCGAACTACGAATCTATTCCTCCGGCAGCATCCTCGCACAGCAAATGTTCTTCGGACACACGACGCAAGGAAACCTGACGACCATGTTCGCCGCCCATTACGACACCACTATCGGCAACAAGAAAGAATCCATCAGCTATCGCCGAATCGCCGAAGACTGCAAACTCGAACCACACGAGATTCTTTTTCTCTCCGATGTCGCCGCTGAGCTGATCGCAGCAAACGAGGCTGGCATGCAGGCAATCGCATGTATCCGACCGAACAACGCGCCCTTGCCGGAATCCTACCAGGGGACAACGCTCGCCAGCTTCGATCAGCTCGAGATCTCGCTTCCCGACATGCGGTTGTAACACGGACTTCCCAGTCCGTGGTGGTGATAGACGACCGACTAGGAAGTCCGTCGTACGGATAAGGATCCGGCGTTTTGGGTGACCGTACCTTGCTAGCGATGAAGCGTGGCTTGCAGCGGCACGAGGCCGCTGAGGAACCTCTCAGAAAGCATCGCAATTGCTAGCATGTGTCGCTGCTCTTGCCTCGGTGCAGTGGTTGGTTAGGATTACAAACGCAACGGAAGCCCTTACAAAGCTGACGGCCTGCATCGCGTGGGCTCCGTCGGCATAACGCGGATTTTCCGAGTTTTAGGAATCTTTATCCAGGATGGAACGATGGTTGCAGTGTGAGTTTGCAATCACACAATGGCGACGTGAGGGACTTGAATCGCAAGACCTCAGGTGTCACCTCCATCGACGATGCAAGGAACTAACCCCGCTCGTTCATGATGTCAGCGACAAGGAGTTCCAACTACAATCATGCCACTACCTTATGTTTTCAAGCGATGCGTTAAATTCATTTTAGGATCACTGGTCCTCGGTTGGTCGATTGCTAGCCTGGGCACGGCCTATTCTCAGGTCGTCTTTGACGTGAATTCCGTTGTCCCGGCGCGTAGTGCCGATTCGATTGGAATCATGGCTCGTATGCCGCAATCCCGGTTTGTCGAAGTCCGATTGGAAACTTCCGCCCTGTTTCAGCCTGCATGGGCCAACGCTATCCAAGAGATCACGGTCAGCGCGATCAGTCGGCATGACGATGTGCGGGTCGCAGATTATTATCCTCGGACCGAAATGCAGACCGATGTCTTTGGCCCGATGCAGGTCGCTGTCGATTCGGAACGACTTCGCGAAGGGGGAGTCCAGGGACTTGGTGGCTACCCAGGAGTGGGATCGGTTTCCGGATTCGCCTATCAGATGGAGAGCGGACAACAGACGGTTCATTTCGCTCAGAAACCCGCGCTCGAAATGGTGACCACCGCAGGCACATTGCAACGACAGCAAGGGGTCTACTTCAAGCAACGACAATCTTCGCAGTCAACACTCGAGGGGGCGCGAACCTTCCGCATCATCTTCGAAGTCCCCGAAGCTTGGCGCGCGGATCTGCTCGATGTCACTATGGAAGCAGTCGGTTACGAACATCCCAAGTCGCGACGTTCCGTAGTACTATCCAGCCAACGTTTCGTCGTCGCGGTCTATCAAGAGCGCGACGAAGTTGCTGCTCGAGCCGCGTTGAATTATCGCAAGCAACATGGCAATCTTCTGACGATGGTCGATACCCATGCATGGGAGATCAAACATCGCGCGTTCCCCACACCCTTTCACAAACTCGGAGCCAAGCTCGATATTTATGAACCGGAACTTCCATCCAATTGGTTGGAAATCATCATGCATCAACCCGGCGTTTCGTATCCAACCTACAAACTATCGATTCTGCCGGTCGATGTGCGAGTCGCCATCATGAACTACCTAGACCAAAAAATCCGCATCGAATCCCTTTCCAACAGCCGCGACATAAAAAACATGTCAGGGGAGGAGTTCGTGGCAAACCATGGTCAAGTCGCACGCAGATAGCGAGTAGATCATCGAGCCACCAAACTCAGACGCGAACATCGGCTGAGAGTTCGGTATCCGATTGGCCTTGCATGCTCTTTAACAGAAGCGGCGAGACAACTTCATCGAGAAACTCTCGGACCTGTTCCGGTGCTCGGCCTACGTATTGCTCGGGAGCCAAGACGTCGGATACCGAGACGTTGGCAAACGCTGGATCATCAGCCAATCGCTCGAGCAGGTCGTTGGGCAACCCTTCCTGTTTGACACGATTGGCGGCTGCTTGGCTGTGAACCCGAATCACTTCGTGCAGATGTTGTCGGTCTCCCCCGGCAGCCACACCGGCCATCAGCAGCGACTCGGTCGCCATGAATGGCAACTCCTCGCGCAAATTCTTCTCGATGGTCTTGGGATAGACCACCAAGCCTTGCGTGACATTCTGCAGTAACACCAAACATGCGTCGATTGCGAGAAATGCTTGCGGGATGACCAATCGGCGATTGGCACTATCATCGAGAGTCCGTTCCATCCACTGAGTCGCCGCAGTCATCGACGGACTCGATTGCAAACTCATCACGAATCGAGCCAGAGAACAGATTCGCTCGCATCGCATCGGGTTCCGCTTGTAAGCCATCGCGGAAGATCCAATCTGCTGTGCTTCGAAGGGTTCTTCGATTTCTTTTTTGTGGGCCAGGATCCGAAGATCGGTGGCTAGCTTGTGAACCGTGACCGCGATACCCGCCAAGGTGTCCAGCAGGAATGCATCGACTTTTCGCGAATAGGTTTGTCCGGTCACGGCATAGGACTCGCCGAATCCGATCTTGCGCGCTACACGGCGTTCCAATTCGCGAACTCGCTCATGATCACCATTGAACAACTGCAGAAAACTGGCCTGCGTGCCTGTCGTACCCTTGGCACTTCGGGCTTTCAGGGATTGCAAGCGATGCTCGACTTCGTGCGCGTCCAACACCAGGTCGTACATCCAAAGCGTCATCCGTTTCCCCACCGTGGTCGGCTGGGCAGGTTGTAAATGCGTGTAAGCCAAACAGGGCAGTTGGGCATGCCGACGCGCAAATTCCCCCATCGTTCTCAGACAGTTCAACAATCGCCGATGGACCATCCGAAGTGCGTCTCGCATCACCATCAGGTCGGAGTTGTCGGTCACATAGCAACTGGTCGCACCCAAATGAATGATCCCGCGAGCGTCCGGACACTGATCGCCATAGGCATGCACCTGAGCCATCACATCATGCCGCAGTTCCCGCTCATAGGCGTTGGCTACATCGAGATTCAAGTCGTTCCGAAATGCTTTCAATTGATCGATTTGGGAATCGGTGATCGGCAAACCGAGTTCCTGTTCCGTTTCGGCCAGGACGATCCATAGTTGGCGCCACAGCCGGATTCGGTGCTCGGTTGCGAAGAGTTGTGCCATTTCCCGAGACGCGTACCGGGAGATCAGGGGGTTGTCGTAAACAGGTTCGGACATCGATCGTTGAGGGAATGCTATTCCGCTGATAGGGAGGATTTTGTATGGATAAACGATGCAAGAATATAGCATCCAACGAAGTCAACGTCGTTGCCAACAGACCGATCGACCATTCCTTCCGGGTGAATCTTATTACTCGGCCGTGATGGTTCGCAGTGGCGAGCTGCGCCGAATCGATCTGTGTGCGGATGCTTGGAACGGGCCTCCCGAGGGAGCGATTGGCTGGTGGCAGAGCCGGGCCCCCGAGGAACGCAGGAGCCCTGCAAAACCCGCTCCGACCCATGTCCTACTCTCCACGTTGGAAACACTCTTGATGGAAGGGACACAGCCTGTCTTGGCGACGATGCTAGCCCTCCTGCTGGTTCGTCGCCGAATCTTGAGTGAACCCGCCATGCCACTCTCCGAGGCTGCCAAGCCACTCCAGCTCCACGAGTCCGAATTCACTGAAGTCATTCCCGCCGAAAGCATGCTCCACTTGGTTCATGTCCCCACCGATCGGGAGTTCCACATCCCGCTATGCGAACCTCCGCTCGAAGACTGCGACACCTATCAAGATCAATTGACCCAGCTCCTGTTCTGCGAAGATTGAGGGGCCTGTGAAGAACGTAGATCCTGACCAGAACCCAAAGATTCATAACTACCCCATGGCCCGACAAAGCGTTGGGTGGCTTGCGATCCTGACGCTCTTTTTCGCGACCTCGGGTGCAACGTGTGTGCCCAAACGAAACATACCTGAATTCCAACCGAAACCCATTTTCACCAGCACGCCATCAGCCGATCAGATTCTCGAGGTCTTGAATCGCTCACGAAACATCCAATCGCTGCAGTCGAATTTCGTGACAGTGAATCCGAACAAGATTCGAAACCTCGATGCAACATTGGTTTGGCAACGGGAAAGACGATTCCGCGTTTCGGGTGGGATTTCCCGAATGATGGGAAACAACTTCGATGTCGGCAGCAACGATGAATGGTTCTGGATGGCGGTCCGCGATGGGATGAATCCGCAGCTGTATGTCGCTCGCCACAGCGAGTTCGATGCCCAGGCCCAACGCCGCATACTCCCCGTTTCCCCCCTCTGGATCGTGGAAGCTCTGGGAGTGATCTCGGTCGATCCCCAGCAGTTGATGGGAGCCCCGATCGAACGACCCGATGGGATGATGGAAATCAGTACTCTGGCTCCCTCTCCGACTGGAACCTATACCCGCACCGTCGTCGTCGATCCCAAGTTCGGTTACACGCGCCAATTGGTTTTACGAGATCCATCGGGACGCTTGGTGGCGACCGCGAATCAACTTGATCACGAGTACTATCCCTCGATTGGGATGTCCCTTCCGCATCGCGTGGTGATCCAACTGGTTCCGGCGCTGGACCCCCCGACCGAGATCGACATCACTGTCGGCAAGTATGCCGTCAATTCCCTCGATCCCAATCAAGTTACGGGCTACGATCTTCCTCACAGCGCTGGTTATCAGATCATTAACTTGGTTCAGTACAGTCAAGGGTTGCCGCAAGCCGTCACACCGGTTCAGGTCGCTCCCGGTAACACTCCGCCGAATACCGCTTATCGCGGCGTTCCTTGGGAAGGTCCGCTGTTTCGCTAGATCTCGGTTTTGAATGCATTTCGATCGATGTTGATTTTAGATGCCGTACCCGAGTACAGTCTCGGACAAAGTGTCGAAGCCAACGAAGCAATCGAAGTGAACGCGCGACGAAACATGCGTGTGCATCGATCTGCTCCGGGCTCGATGAGAAAGATTCCATCATTTGGACCGATCCATGTTTGCGCGCTGGACCATTCGCAAGAAGCTGCAGATGACGATGATCGTCTTAGGGATGGTCATTGCCGTGCTGGGTTACAGTAGCTTTCGCGGTGTCTATGCCTACAAAGAGCTAGCCGCTTCATTGAGCGTTCGAGCAGCCGAAATTCCGGTCACTTCGGAGTTAACCCGCGCCATCGATGAACTCCGGATCGACTTCGAGAATCAACCGTTACCGACTCAGGAATTGTTCCAGATATCGGCGGGTACGACGAGCGATCCCTCGCAGGATAATTTCCTGAAACATGTTCAACGAGTGCGGGAAGTTCTCGCTGGCTACAAATCCCGGCTTGAGAACACTCATGCGGCCGAGCAATTTCTATCCGATCGGAGCGAGGAGTTAGGACAGGCATCGCAGATCAGTCAGTTGCTCAACGAAGTCTCGTGGCGCTGGCAACAGAATGAAGATACGTTTCATCCCAAGGCGAGATCGGAACAGTTGCAGGACTTGCGTGAATTATCGGATCTGGCCCATCAACTCCCGATCCTTCTGACCAATCGGATGGTCAGCTTTCGTGACGAAGTCCGCATGCGTTATCGCACATGGATCGTGATGACCTGGAGCAGCGCTTTATTGTCTGGCATCCTGCTGGTCGGTTTGATCATCTATGCAAGGATTTCCGTGGTCCGACCGTTCAAGGAGTTACTCGAAGGCGCTCGCCGAGTCGCCGACGGCGATTTCCACGTTCAGATTCCCGCTTCGCAATCGGACGAAATCGCCGAGTTGGCTCGGGCCATCAACCACGGAGTTCAGAGCTTTCTAGCGATCGAACGCGATCTTGAGGAGCAAGTCCGTCAGCGATCCGAAGAAGTGATTCGCAACGAGCAGTTGGCCAGTGTTGGATTTTTGGCAGCCGGAGTGGCCCACGAGATCAACAATCCGCTTGCTTCCATCGCGTGGAGTGCCGAGGCTCTCGAGGCCAGATTGCACATGATCCTCCATCCATCGGCGAACGATTCCTCGGATTCCACCTCCGCATCGGAAGATACCGTCTCGGCAGGTATTGATGTCGGGACATTGAGAACCTATCTGCGACGAATCCAGGACGAAGCGTTTCGTTGCAAGGGGATCACGGAGCGGCTCCTCGATTTTTCGCGACTAGGAAACATTCAGCAGCGGCAATCGATCAACATGTCAGAGATCGTTTCCGATGTAGTCGACATGGTCAGGCATTTGAGTGCCTATCGGCGTCAGAGAATCGAGTTTCGAGTCCCTTCCGAACCGATGATCGCCTGGGCCAGTCCGCAGGAGATGAAACAGGTCGTACTCAACTTGTTGACCAATGCGCTCGAATCACTCGACCCGGAATCGGGGGATGGGTGTGTGAAAATCGCCCTGCACCCGCACCCTAACGGAGTCCGACTAACGATCGAGGACAATGGCTGCGGCATGAGCGAAGAAGTGCTCAAGCGCCTTTTCGTGCCATTCTTTACTCAACGCCGCGATGGCCGCGGGACCGGACTGGGCCTCTCGATCACCAATCGCATCATCACCGATCATGGCGGTCGGATCACTCCTCGCAGCGATGGACCTGGAAAGGGTTCATCCTTCGAAGTCACATTACCTTCCCAACCATCCAATAACGCATCGTATGACAACCACCAAAAGCTCACCGCAGCATGAACCATTATCCATTCTGTTTGCCGACGATGAGGTATCGTTGCAGGAATTGATGCGGATCGAATTACCGCTTCTGGGATATCGTGTCACCGTATGCCCCGATGGTTACACCGCAATCGCTGCACTCGAACGGGAATCCTTCGACTGTTTGATCGTCGACCTCGATATGCCGGGCATGAACGGTATTCAAGTCATCGAACGGGCTCTGACGTTATCGCCCTCTACAGAGGCGATTGTCCTGACGGGTAAGCAGTCGTTGGAGTCGGCAATCGCGGCCCTTCGATTCGGGGTGGTCGATTACTTGAGCAAGCCATGCCGACTATCGGACCTTCATTCGCTTCTCGGCCGCGTTGCCCAGCGTCGATCGCTCAAACGCAAAACGGCGAGCATGGAACGCGCGGAACGCAGCAAGGAACCCAAGGCACCCCAACTGGTCGGGGCCTCCCAGCCCATGAAAATGGTCGCCAAACTGATTGCTAAGGTCGCTCCGACACAAAGCACCGTTTTGATCCGAGGCGAAACGGGATGCGGCAAAGAACTCGTTGCCCGTTCGGTGCACGAGCAGAGCCTTCGTCGCAATCAACCTTTCATCGCGATCAACTGCGGTGCCCTTCCAGAGCACCTGATCGAAAGCGAACTGTTCGGTCACAAGAAAGGTGCCTTCACCGGTGCCGATATGCAACGCAATGGACTGTTCGAAGTTGCCAACGGCGGCACGATATTCCTCGATGAAATCGGCGAATTGCCCCTCGCGATGCAAGCCAAACTGCTTCGCGTTTTGGAGAGTGGCGATATTCGCCGCGTTGGTGACAACGAAACGCTTCGAGTCGATACGCGAGTCATCTGCGCGACGCACCGCGACTTGGAAGCCATGGTCGAGGGTGGTCGTTTCCGTGAAGACCTTCTGTTCCGAATCAACACATTTGAGATTCATGTCCCCCCGCTTCGAGAACGGCTCGAGGATGTCATGCCACTGGCCCGCCACATGTACCTTCGGCATCGGCCAGAGCATTCGCAGATCCAAACACTCTTCTCCGAAGAAACCGTTGCGGCCTTGATGCAACACCCTTGGCCCGGCAACGTCCGCGAACTGGCGAATGTGATTGAGCATGCAACCATACTGTGCGAACATCCGCCGATCCTGCCCGACCATCTGCCTCGCCATTTCGTCGATCGTCGGCTCCGCAAAGAAGTTCGATCCGGCAGCAGCCCGGCTCCTCTGGTATCGACCCCCATGAGCCTTCGGGAATTGGAGGTTCTGGCCGTTCAGGAAGCGGTGAATCGACACAACGGCAACAAGCCAGCAGCCGCCGAGGAATTGGGGATCAGTCTCAAAACCCTCTACAATAAACTCAACCAGTCCGATCCGGCCAACAAAAAAGCAGCGTAGGGAAATCAGCCATCCCACGAGGGAAGTTTAGGAATATACTATTTCCTTCCCATTGGGCTTCATCGACCCAACGGAACACATCGATCCTTTCCCTTCGATCCTCGACCAACGATTGGAGTTTCCTTATGAAGTACGGGATGAATCTGCTCCTCTGGACCGGCGAACTTAACGACGGCTTGATGCCGATCTTGGAAAAACTCAAGAGCTTTGGTTTCGACGGGGTCGAAATCCCGATCTTCAATACAGAACTCGATTACGCGGCATGGGGCAAGCGTCTCGATGCAATCGGCCTGGAGCGAACCGCTGTAACGGTTCGAAACGTCGATGATAATCCGATCAGCCCAGACGCTGCCGTGCGACGCAAAGGGATCGAAGGGAACAAACGAATGCTCGACTGCTGCGCTGCCGCAGGTGTGCAGACCGTGGTCGGTCCCTACCATTCGGCTCTCGGCCACTTCACCGGCAGCGGACGAACCAACGACGAATGGAAATGGGGTATCGACTCCATGCGCGAAACAGCTGAGTATGCTGGTAAGGTCGGCGTGCTGTTGGGGATTGAACCCTTAAACCGATTCGAAGTCTACTTCCTCAACGCCCAGGCCGATGCCGCCGAGTTCTGTCGGCAAGTCGGCCACCCCTCCTGCCGCATGATGTACGACACCTTCCATAGCAATATCGAAGAGAAGAGTATTCGCAAAGCGATCCACGACATCCAGGACATGGTCTGCCATATCCACATCAGCGAGAACGACCGAAGCACTCCCGGCGCAGGCAACGTCCGATGGGACGAAAACTTCGATGCCATTCAGGAAATCGGATACGACGGTTGGCTGGTCATCGAAGCCTTCGGCCTCGCTCTCCCTGAACTCGCGGCTGCCACCAAAATCTGGCGCCGCATGTTCGATAATGAACTCACGCTCGCTCAAGAAGGACTGGCATTCATGAAGTCTCAAGTCGAAAAGCGACGCAAATAGGCTGATACCAAGAGGGCTTATGGTGCGCAGCGGTCTCCACTCGAGAGCAAGAACGATATGCATCGCGATCGGTGCGACTCTCGGATCGTTGACCGGTGTGTCGGCACAGCAACCTACTTCGAATCGAATAACGGCCGAGACATCGCCGCACGCTTCGGTCATCGTAGTTCGGCCTTCACGATGGCAGTCGGCACTCGAACGCTGGACTGAGTATCGCAGCCGTGAATATCGGATCATCGAAATCGACTCGCAGAGTACCGCTGAACAGCAAGTGCAAGCCATCCGCAAAGCAGCCAAAGGGTGCAACCCACCTGCCGTCGCGATCCTGTTATGTGGCGATGTAACCAGAGAAGTCGATGCGAGTGAACCCGGTCGCAACAATGCAGCTTTCCCAAGAAAAGCAACACGTCGCCTTGAAGTCTTGACCCCCTGCATCGTCCTCGACACGACCGTACGTCTAGGTCCGACGACGACACCCTCCCTTTGCACCGATGCGGGCTTCGGCGATCTCGACGGCGATGGCTGTCCCGATCTTGCCGTCGGACGACTCCCCGCAAAGACCCCTGCCGAACTCGAACGGATGCTCGAACGCAGTATCCTCTACGAGTCGGTGGCGCCGGGACCATGGAACGATACCGTCCATGTCACTGCTGGCGTCGGAGGCTTCGGAGTCTTGGCGGATGCAGCCATCGAGACCGTCACACGACGATTCCTGACCGAAGGGGTCCCCGATCATTTTCGATTGCAGATGACGTATGCAAGCTGCACCAGCACCTATTGCCCCAGCCCCCTCAAGCTGCGCGACTCGTACATCGAACGAATCAACGGCGGCGGATTGTTTTGGGTCTATATCGGTCACGGATCGGTCACCCATTTGGATTACATGCAGGCTGGGAATGCATGGCTGCCGATCGGCGAAGCGGATGATGCAGGACGATTCCGAATACGCTCTCGGCCACCCATCGCTATCATGCTCGCATGCTATACCGGTGCCTACGATGCAAACGTCGATTCCTTTTCCGAGCGACTGCTCGCTCAGGAATCTGGACCTGTAGCAGTGATTGCTGGCTCTCGAGTTACGATGCCCTACGGCCTGAGCCAACTGGCCAGCGAAATGATCAACGGTTGCTTTCGCGACCGCATCCCAACGCTAGGGGCAATCGTACTTCAAGCGAAACAAAAAATTTGGATCGATGATGAAGTTACCGATCCACAATCTTCGGATACCGAATCACAACAGAATTCATCGCGCATCGATATTCGACAGCGGTACCGCCGTATCGTCACCGATATGGCCACTGCACTCAATCCAGGAAACCATGATCTTTTAGCGGAGCGCCGCGAACATGTTCGCTTGATGAATCTGCTCGGCGATCCACTACTGAAACTTCCCTATCCAGACATCATTGAAATCGAGGCGGCTGAGACCTTGGAACCCGGATCGACCGTACCGATTCGCGGTACGACTCCCATCGGCGGCAGGCTGATCGTCGAACTCGCACTGGTCAGGGACCGGCTTCCCGAGGGAGTGGTTCCGTTATCGAATTATGACGGAAGCCCGGCACAACTCGAACAGATGCAGACCACCTATGACACAGCCAACGATCTGCGCGTCGCTCGTTTTGAACAAGTCGTTGCGCCGGGGGAGTTCGAGATGCAAGTCGCAGTCCCAGACGATCTGAAGGGTCGCTGCGTGATCTCTGCCTACGTTTATGGCGATGATCGCTGGGCGGTCGGCTCAGGACGCGTTGCGGTGCGAAAGCCCAAATGACGATTCATCGGATTGCATCGTTAGAGGATCGAAGGCTCGATCCCTATCGCCATCTGAGGACCAGCAACCTCACACGCTTCAGCGGACGATTCATCGCGGAGAGCCGACCTCTCGTGCAGCGACTTCTTGCCAGTCCACTCGCTGTCGAGTCGGTGTTGATCGATGAAAGGTTTCTTGAGGAAGCGATGTCCTGGGTGCCTGAGACTGTCTCGGTTTTGGTAGTTCCCAGCGATGCGATCGCGGAGCTGGTCGGCTTCCATTTTCATCGTGGTTACCTCGCCTGCGGTATCCGGCCAGCCAAGCGAACATGGCCAGAGCCCGAAACCGGCTCCGAAGCTCCCCACGCCGAATGCCATAATTCCTGGACAGGCGCCTATTTGATCGGTGTTCAAGACCCGGAAAACATGGGGTCCATTCTCCGATCATGTGCCGCGTTTGGAATCCAGGATGTGTTGATCGGTCCTGAGTGCGTCGATCCATTCGCGCGGCGTGTATTGCGCGTTTCGATGGGTAACGCCTTCAAGATCCATCTGTTTGATGCCCCTGACCCAATCCCGATCCTTGATACGATGCATGCGATGAACACGGAGACTGTCGCTGCATGTCTGCGCGATGACAGCGTGGAGTTGATTCAGTGGCAGCGGCAAAATCGCGTCGCAGTGTTGCTCGGCAACGAAGCTCACGGATTGCCTGCAGACATCCTCGACTCGGTGAGCCAACGGGTGAAGATCAGTATGGAATTGGGAACTGACTCACTGAATGTGAGCGTTGCAGCGGGTATCTTTTTGCATCGAGCTCGACCCAATCAGGACATACGCCCTTCCGCCGCAACAACCACGAAGAACAATTATTCGTCATAGAAGAAAAGCATGCGCCGTTCTTCGTGGTCTTGATGAGCACTTTCCTTCCGCGTTTAAGGCTCGCGGATAGAAAATCTAATCCAGCGCGATGTCGAGAGTCGATTGACCCGCGGACACCGTGACCGTTCTGGTCATACTGGCCTGTCGGAAGTCGGCAGGGACTTTATCAATGGCACCGGGCTTGCCTTCGTTCGCGGTTACATAGTAAGCATACTTACCGGGAATCACTTCGCCGCGAAAACTACCGTCAGCTCCGACGCTAATAGGGACGACATGTCCGGTGTCCAGAGGCTGAAGTGTCAGAAGAACATCTCCAACAGCCGCGCCGGACGCAGTCAATTTCCCGGAGACGGAAACCGGACCCTGGTTCATTTCCACCTTGGGGCCGCATCCTATCAAGAGTGCGAGCCCCGCTAAAACCGCTATCCATCTAGACATACGTAATCCTGTTATCCTTACTCAGGAACTTCATAGACCGTACCATCGTTTCGCCCAACCATCCACTTGGCGATTACACCATCGGTGTTCGCGGAGAGGAAACGAACCGAACCGTCACCAAACGTAGCGTTCAATCCAGCACCGTGGAACGAGAACGGCTCATCATTGACGCCGCAATTGTTGACCACCCAACGGCATTCCGGCGGACCTCCTGTAGGAGACTGGTAATTGTTGAATCGTGCCAGTCGTGATCCAGGAGCAATAGCGTTGCTCGGACCAGAAAAACCGTTGGTAACGGAGTCTGGATCAGCCCACGCCCACATGTGGCGTCCGGTAGTCCCTGTCGCAGCAGCTGCGGTACCGACAGGAAACGCAGGTGCGGCAACTGGACCGTTGCGTGCCGAGAGCGCACCGAAAAGGGAAACGTTCGGGTGAGCCCGGCCAGCATCCTCGATGCAGAGAAGAGTGTTGGAAGTTCCGTCGGTGGTGCTCGCCATTTTGCTTTGGTCGCAGTCGAGCATACCTTGAACTCTCATCTGTGCGATTTGCGGATCGCTGGACGAGGTTCGGGATCCATACGTAGGCGAACCTACACGACTATCGATATCGGACAGGTCAATGAACATATAGTCCCAACCTCCGAGTCGATACAAAGGATCCCGCGTTCCAGTATCAAGAGGAGTTGATGGGCAAACGTAGCTTGGAATCGAGGTCTGAGCAGCCAGTCCTCCAGATGGATGCGCTGGGTCGTCGAACGCTCTACCCTTGGTGTTGCGATGCAATAAAGCCCCAGTTGCGGAGACCAACAAGTGGCCGCTCGCTGCATCGGTTGTTGCGCCGTACGCAACCGTAGGCAATGTGGTCATGTCGAACATCTGGAAAACTGTCTGCTGCTCGATGTAAGGCAGAATTTGAGTTGCCGTAGAGTGGATTTGGTAGACCGTTGTGTTGCTACCAGTAGATCCGCACTGACCCGAACCAGGAAATCGCTTGTAAGCCGACTCATGGTTCAAAACACCCAAACCGATCTGCTTCATGTTGTTCGAGCAGCTCATGCGTCTCGCGGCTTCGCGAGCAGCTTGTACGGCAGGCAACAATAGCCCCACCAAAATACCGATGATGGCAATCACCACCAGCAGTTCAACGAGCGTAAAACCTGCTCGCTGACGACGAGAAAAATCATTCACCATGTCAAAAACTCCGAAAGGATTAATACGACGCACGACGCCCAACCTCTTCCGGCGTCAGACTCTCGAAGAATATCCACGATGGTAAAGATGAATAGCTTTGAGATGGCGAATTCCCCAAGACTTAACAGAACCGGGCTGTTCGCCCAATTGCTTAACACGAAACACACAATAACCCTTGTTAATTCTTAACAATCTTTAGAGGATCGCTCTGCGAAGGGGGTGGACGTCCGCTCCAACCAACACGCCCTAATTACCGGATGGCCTCTTCGAAGACTCAGGGACGTGCCACCCACTCCAACTAAGATCGATGATGGCTACCGGTTCAATGAATCGCCTGGGATTCGAGAGGAGTCCTTGCTCGCAACCGTATCCGTTTTCATAGTCTGCGCCTCTTTTTCTCGCAGGAATTGCAGAGAGTATCGGTTCGTGCCGTGAATGATGCGAACGGAGTTTTCTTGGCGATCGATCGTTCCCAGAAAGATCCTGTGGACCAACCAGGCTGGATGGTCGGGAGCGATTTTGTTCGGAGGAATCATTTCCAGATGGATCCACAGCCAACCCCGTTCTGATTCCATGCCGACCCAGCGCAGTTCCGATTGCGGCGGCGGCGACTCCTCGCTATCCATGCTATCCATCGCAGCAATCACTTCAGAGACCGACTTTGATGCGGGCAAATCGACGATCGCGAATTGCTTGTTGAGAAACGGGATCACTTGTTCCGAGAAATGGGAATCGTCAATCGAGCAAGGTTTGCGTTGTGCCTGTGCGACGGCGCGTTCGAGGTCTTGTGGATGCACGCGAAGGGAAACCTCCCAGTGTTGTTTCTCTTCATTCCATTCCATTTGCCCGACGCAAACATGAAACGGATGGGCACCGATGCCATTCGCCGCGCACGCTACCACCAGAAGAATCGCAGTCCAATCTGCCAGGAATCGCATCATGTTTTCACCTTGCGCTTATTGGTCTCTTTGCGATCCTTCTTTTTCTTCTTCGGCACGTCCGGTTTCTTCTCTTCCTCTGGTTGCTTAGGGGCTTCGGCCGTTGCTTCGTTCTTTTGAGCCTCCTCTTTCTTCTGTGCGTCGCGGCGGGCTCGCGCCATAGGGTTGTCTCCTCCTCCGCGTCGCTGGGCTTTGAAGAGTTGGAATCGCGAAGGCTCAATGACAGGCGGGAAGTGGTTATTGTCACGATCGATATCGGCGGTTTCCCGATAGGGATCAAGCTCGAACTTGACGATCGGTTGGTCGACGATAATGGTCGTCTCGCAGCGATTGGAATCGATTCGCCAGATTTCGGCGGGGATTCGAAACTCTTGTTCCGATCCATCTTCGAGGGTGACCATGAGGATCACCGGCATCACAAGGCCTCCGACGTTCTTGAAGGAGACTCGGTAGAATCGATCGGTGGATTCGAGCAGGGCTCGTTCTTTGTCGGATAACTCAGCCAGGGCTTTTTCGTAGGCTTTTCGCTGTTCATCGGTAACGGCGGCGGGATCGTATTCGTTGTAAAAATCTTTGAGCTCAGGAAACTGGTCGGCTCGTTTGGGGAGCGACTCGTTTCGCTGTTGTGAGAGGGTTTTGCGGCGCGATTCTTTTTTTGCCTTGGCATCCTCGGCAGCTTGATCGGGGGTGCGTGGATCGACCAGATAGACACCGATTTTGTCGATTGCGATATCGCAGTGGTCGGTCGTGTAAAACCAGCCTCGCCAGAACCAATCCAAATCTCGTCCGGTCGCATCTTCCATGGTGCGAAAGAAGTCGGCGGGCATCGGACGCTTGAACTTCCATCGCCTCGCATATTCCTTGAACGCGAAGTCGAACAGTTCTCGTCCGAGGATGGTTTCCCGCAAGATGTTCAGGGCAGTGGCAGGTTTGCTGTAGGCATTGGGGCCGAACTGCATGATCGAATCGCTGTTGGTCATGATCGGCACTTGCTCAGTGCTTTGCATGTAGGGGACGATCAGTTCGGGCTCGCCGCGCTGGGAAGGATAGTTCTCTTCCCACTCCTGTTCGGAAAGATATTGAAGGAAAGTGTTGATCCCTTCGTCCATCCAGGACCATTGGCGTTCGTCGCTGTTGACGATCATGGGAAAGTAGTTGTGACCCACTTCATGGATGATCACCGAGATGAGGGCGTACTTGGTCGCAGCGGAATAGGTTCCGTCCTCGCCGGGTCTGGGGCCATTGAAGCAGATCATCGGGTATTCCATCCCGCCGACCGGACCATTGACGCTGATAGCGACCGGATAGGGATAATCGAAGGTGTATCGGCTGTAGACGTTGAGCGTATGAATGATCGAGTGGGTGGAGTATTTGCTCCATAGCGGTTCCCCTTCGTTGGGGTAGAAACTCATCGCCATCACTCGATTGTCGTTGACTTGATGACCCTGCGCATCCCAGATGAATTTTCGGCTCGATGCGAAGGCGAAGTCGCGTACGTTTTCGGCGTAGAAAATCCATGTTTTGGTGGAGTCGGTTTTTTCGGTCTCGTTTGCCTTGGCTTCTTCCGGGGTGACGATGAAGACCGGGCGCTCGGCTGTCGCGGCCTGCTCGAGTCGTTCGCGCTGCTCCTGCGTTAGGACTTCGTTGGGGTTTTGCAGTTGGCCGGTAGAGGCCACGATGTGGTCGGATGGGACGGTGATGCGCACCAAATAGTCGCCGAACTCGAGCGTGAACTCACCCTGGCCGAGATACTGTTTGTGTTGCCAACCGGTCACGTCGGTGTATGCGGCCAATCGAGGAAACCACTGCGCAATTTCATAGATCGCGTTTTGATCCTTCTCAAAGAACTCGTAGCCGGTTCTCCCTCCGATGAATCGCGTGTTATTGATCTTGTAAGACCAGCGAATCTTGAGCGTGTACTCCTCGCCACTCAGCAGGGTTTGCGGCAGATCGATCCGCATCATCGTGTCGACAACGAAGTTGGGTAGCGGACGGTCCTGAGCATCGGTAACCGCTTCTATTTTGCAACTGCCGTCAAAGGTTCGCCGTTCGAGTTGAGCTTCGAATTCCGAGGTGGGTACACGCGGGGAGGTCATCATCCGTCCGCTGCGCGTTCGGTTGGCATCGCTTTGAGGCGAGAAGATGTTGGGATCCACCTGCACCCAAAGATATCGAATCGCGTGTGGGGATTGATTTCGGTAGCGAATCGTTTCCGATCCCGTGATCGATTGGTCTGTTTCATTGAGAACAACATCGATGGTGTAATCGACCTTCTGTTGCCAATAGTCCGGACCAGGTTCTCCGGCAGCGGAGCGATAGCTGTTCGGGGTGGGGAGGATCTCCTCGAGCTGACGGAACTTATCCTCTTGGCCGTATTTTTTGTTCGGGAAAGGCTGAGACCAAGCATCCGAAGAATGGAAAGACCAAAACAATCCGAGAGCTAGGATAAAAACATATTTGTAGGCAGGCATGTTTGATGTGCTGGTTAGAGGATGAATGACTCGGATACATCAAGTTTGCGGGTTGGCGAACGCATTCAGTCTGATCCATTTTGCGAGCGTGTCAAAGCCGCGAATCAGCAACTAAAGGTTTCCTGAGTGTCGAAGTGGCTGATTTTCAGAAAAGTTTTAGCAGATGCTACAAGTTCGCCCACGCGCACCCGTGGTGGAAAAGGGACGCGGAATAGAAAAAACATCGATCCAATCATTTGCCGAACGAGAAATCGAGAGCAAGACTTTCGCAGTGCCTGGAAAAAGGTCGTGGTAGCGAAGCCCGCCGAGGTGTCGCGCTCGGTGAATGTGACTAAACGTTGTCACGCTCATAGGGATCATTTCGACTGCCATTCCTTTGCTGGTACGCGGAACGGATGCTTTGGATCACGGACGAGAATTGAAAAAAGGATTTACTATGCGACGCATGATGCAATCGCTCTTGGTTTTGGCTCTGCTGGCCACTTCTGCCTCGGCTCAAAGTGAACTGACTTTGGATGCCGCACCCGGTGCTGAAGCGGAAAGCTGCAATACGTGCACTTCCAACCAAATCCCACAGCCATCGATGAGTGGTTGCGGAAATAGCGTTGGGTCGCAAGTAGCGGCCTACATGAACGCCTATCCAACGCATCCCAATCTTTGGGCTTCTTATCCCGCAGAGCGTTCGAAGCGGTTAGATTGTCTGTATCGCCACGTTAATGATTGCAATTGCGAAGACCCGAAGCGGAATCTCTATGCTCATCCTTCCACGATCTGCACAAAAAGTTGTGGAACGAGTTGTGGTGCCGGCGAAGGGAAGGGTTGCGAAACGGAGGTCGGTCCATTGACGTCCGCAGTGAATGGGAAAGTCGCATCTGGATTGGCCCAACTATATACACAGCCATCTTCTGTGATCTACACCCAGCCAGCGGTGGTTGTGCTTGGAAAAAATAAGCCAATCGCACCGCGAGCGAATACTGCCCGCTTGTCTGCGGTTCCTGTCGCTAAACCGGTCAATGCAGGATTGACGGTAAAGCCATTGCGGTAAGCAACTCGTAGTGTGTCGCGATGGGCTTTGTGCCGAGCATGCCGAGAGTGCCAACTGCGCCAATTGTGACAGCCGTTGTTTTCTTACTGTGGATTGAGGCGATCCTTCGCCGATCGTGAACAAGGCATGGATTGGTGAGCGACCGTCTGTCAACGATGGTCCTCCGACAATGAGGCCATGGTGTGACGATGGAGCGACATGCCATGGCTTTTTTCGTTCTTGGAGATCATTCCCAAGTGGCGAATGCTGCGTCGATTTCGGTCAGCGGTCCCATCAGAACGAGTTCCTCGGTCACTCCGTTGTTCTTTTCATCGTAGTCGGAGTTGATTTGCTCCCATGTGGTGCAGCCTGGGCATCCGCATCGGTCTGGACCCTCGCGTCGGATTGGGCTGGTTCCTGATCGATAAACGATCCATGTGGTCGGATCGTTTTCCGACTTGTCCAAGGCGAACGATTGCAAGCGAGGTTGTTCGCTGCTGTGGATGGATTCGATCACAACGGGAGGGGCGGTAAATTCACCTTCACCCGCGCCTCCCATTCCAGAACCACCCCGTTGATTGATGTAATTGATGACCATCAAAACATCGAGTGGCCCAAGAGTTCGATCGCCATCAACATCCAGGTAGGGAGGAGGAGTGATCGGCGAGCCGGAGAGGGGGCGAGCCCCGCTTTCGTTGATTTCGTTGATCAGGATGAGCACATCGAGCGGAATAATGCTGCCATCTCCGCTGACATCTTCTGGTATCCCAGGATTTTGCCATGGGCTGGGCGGAATATAGACCCCGAAATCAACATGTGTTACCGATGGCTGGGATCCATAGGCGACGTTTAGAATTCCACCGATCGTGTTGGTATGAACGGTATCGCTTACTGGGTTGACTACTTGGACTCGATAATCGCCGGCGGGGAGATTCTCCAGGAAGTAACTTCCATCGGAAGCGGTTCGCGTTTCGCTCTTGGGCCCGAAGCGAAGGTAATCGAACTTCACAAAGGAGTTTTGGAATCCTCGGGCGATAACATAGGATATGCGGGCATCACCGGTTCCGACCTCCATGGTAACACGCTGGTTCCGCAGCATGCCGCGTCGCTCGAACCTTTCAATCAGGGTTCCATCGGCTGCATAGGCATCGAGCCGGATGTTGGTGTTGTCTGCGGCAGCGATGGCATCAAGCGAAACAAAAGAGGTCGGCGTGTCGAATCGAGCTCGAAGCTGATACGACTGATCGTTGAACGACTCGACGTACCTTCCAAGCCGAAACGAAAAAGGACGAAAGATGCGACTTCCGGTCGTCGCGCTGGTATCGTTGAATATGCCAATGGTGCCGTTGGCATCATTACCGACTACATCTAACCTGACACCTCCAAGGTTACCCGAAAGCGCTCCGACGGGGTAATTGTCCGGTTCGATGACTCGCTGAAGAGAAATCGGCTGATTCTGTTCGTCTATCAATCGGACTGTGAGACCTTCAAAGCCGGATTCCGTAGCGTTCCAAGCTCGGTTCTGGTCTGAGTCTTTCCATACGAATCCCTGGATGGCATGCCTTGTAGTTGTATCTGGAACGTCGCCGATTCGTCCGTTGAAGATGTTGCTGAAGATGCCGATGCGAGGTTCAACAGCTCGTAGTTCGATGGTCTTTCCGACATCTGATGGAAGAATCTGAATCTTGAGATCCAAGTTCACGGTGTATGCGTTCGGTTCGCTCAGGGTTGTCCACGGGCCCGCTCCGATTCGATACTCAATGCGCCCAACGCGATTGAGCGTTATGTCGTTTTGAAACCCTGACGAATTCCGGTTGGGCAGCGTTTGCACGCTCGCCTTGCCGCTGAACAAGTACGATGAAGTCGTGGGCTCAAAACGGCCGGTACCTTCTAGACTGAGCGGCACATCGAGAACATCGAAAATGCCATCGCTGTCCGAATCTCGCCACCCGAGCATGGCCAATGTCGAATCCGGTGAGATCACCAGTTCGTAGGCCTGCTGAAGCGATGTACTAGCAGACATGATGCTCGGAGCTTGTTGGAACGTGGGATTCGGATTGTTATCGATCGCGTTGCTGTTTTGCGCATCGTAATAACCTCGGCGATCGTAGAAAGAACCGCTATTCTCGTATTCATCGCGAGCCCAGAAAATATGGCCTGTCTCATGCGCATACGTTGAGTCGGGACGCCCGGACGGGATCACCATGAACAAACCGCCTGCAAACGCGAAGGCTCGTGAGAACGATCCTCCTACGGCGAAGGAATCGTCGAAATCCCGATCGGAATTGACGATAAAGACGGTAAAGGACCAGTCGGTCTGTAGCTTGGCTCTCTGCGATTGATTGAACGAGCGAATGTTTTGCTCAAAGTCGAAGCTGTTCGAAAAGCCGGTGTCACTGAGGAATTGGCCAATCCACGATTCGTATGCGTTGGATACGCGATTGATCGGCTCATAGGGTGTCGCCAAACGGTTGTCGACGTAGGTGCGATCGATCACCCATTCGATGGTGTGGACGGAACTCTCTTTCGCGAGGAGTTGGTTCCACCAATTCAGTCCCCGCTGCAGATTGTTCATGACAAACGACACATGGGACGGGGTCCAGTCCTCGGTGCTGGGATCGAGTGTGCCGTTGCTCTCCAACATCACGGGAGTGACCGCGATGCGACCGAGCATGAATTCGCCAAGATCGTTGGTGCTGGCCCCGAACGGCAGTCCAGCCATGACACGACGAGCCTCAAGGCTCTCAAAAGAGAGCTTTCGGAATCGTTTATCGAGGTGGCGAGGTGACCGTTGACTCATGGAAATCCTTGGGAAAACACCTATTCATTCGATGATAGTCCGACGAAAAGATTCCCCGACCAGGTAGACAAAATTTCTACTTTTTCACGGAAGGAAGTTCCTGTCGTGATGCGGGAAGTAACGGTTAGACGGCCGGAACCGGGTTGGCGGCAAGCGCCGCCACCGCAAAAGCCGGGGCCGACCGAGACAGTTCCGGACCGATCATCTCTCCGACCGCAATGGTATCTGAGAAGGGGGCAACGAGCTCGAGAGCGGCTTGTGCGAGAAACTCTCCATGACCGCAAAGAACAATGGATTTTTGCGGAGATCCCTCCTGAATCAATCGGCGATCAAGCCGACCGGACACTTTGCGAATCGCCCGGGCGAGCAACGATGTTTGTCGCTGAAACACGTGCTCGGCGATCGCTGTGACGTCCTGGTCGGCCAGGGTCGAACTGTCCTCGCCCACCAACCTCGCCAAACGATGCCTAGCCGATGACAAGTCAGCAGGCCGCCCATCGGCGGTATTGCAGTCATTTGGATCGGGCTCCAGCAGTCCGAGCCACAAGTAGACATCTCGCGTGGTCGCAAATTGCTCGTTCATGACCGGGCACCGTTTCCCGAAAAGGGGCGCCCACGGGACCACTCCCGCCAGATTCGAGCGTTCCACTCCGGTATAGATCAGCTCCCGACGGCGCAGTCGCTGGGAATCGGTCTTGGAGCCGGTCGCTACTCCGTTGGGGCCGAGGGGAATCACATCGATTGTCGTGGAACCGACATCGACGACGACCCCATGCGATTGTGCGATCCATCGACTCGACCACTGGGCCAGCGCGTGCCAATTCGACGCAGCAGCCAACCACGGCTCACGCGCCGCTTGTGACGGGCTGCGCCAGCAACCATCGACACAATACACTCGCACCATGGTTGCGGGAAGGATGCTGGTTACCTGCTCAAGGATGACCGCCACCCCTTCGGCTCGCGTTGCAAAGCAATCGGCTAGTTCGCCGGTCATGGTCAACGCGATACCTTCAAACGCAGGTGCGTCATCGATCAGTTTCGCAAGCTGCAGCGCAAGCTGATTGGCCTCGCGCCACATCGGAAAGCAAACCGATCGCGTCCACCCATGAGTGTGTGCGGCCTTGAGATTGGCACCACCGATATCCAATCCCAACCACGGTGCAATATCCGTTGGATTCGATGATGAAGAACTGGAACTCATATTGCCGCACCCTGCTGTTGCAATGATCAAATAATCAGCATGCAATCGCCATAACTGAAGAACCGATACTTCTCTTCGACTGCCTTGCGATAAGCTTCCAACATTAAGTCCCGTGACGCAAATGCGCTGACCAGAACCAGCAACGTGCTTCGCGGCAAGTGAAAATTCGTGAGCATGAGATCCACGGCTGCAAATCGATGGCCCGGTCGGATAAACAGATCGGTTTCACCGGTCCATTCGGTGAGTTGTCCGTTTCCTTTCAAGGCCGCTGTTTCCAGGGTGCGAACCGAAGTTGTTCCAACCGCCAATATCCGTCCCCCTTCGGCTCGCGAGCTCAACAATCGGCGGACAACATTGCCTTGGATCTGAGCCCACTCGCTATGCATCTTGTGGGCGTCGAGCGAAGTGACCTGGACCGGTCGGAAGGTTCCCAGCCCAACATGCAATGTCACCGATGCGAGCGCCACTCCGGCGGATCGAACCTTTTGCAGAAGGTCTTCGGTGAGATGCAAACCAGCCGTCGGTGCAGCGACCGAACCAGGGTTTCGTGCATAAACTGTCTGGTATCTCTGGCGATCTATCTCGGTCATCTGACCATCGCGGATATACGGAGGCAACGGTACTCGCCCCGATCGTTCGAGCATCTCAAACCAATCTAGCTCCGGGTCGAGGCGAACCAGCAGTTTCCCCTCATCTGCATGGCCGACAACGATCAAGTTTTGAATCTCTCGCCCTTCGGCATCGCGAAGAACGATCCGTTCGCCCATCGTGAGTCGACCACGGGTTTTGGAGAGGAGCTCTCCGATGCCGTTTTCCACCCGCAGGAACAAACCTTCCCAGCGGCCGCCGGTTTGTTTGCGATAACCGATCAGGCGAGCAGGGATCACCTTCGAATCATTCACAACGATCGCATCCCCTGCCCGCAACAT
The DNA here is from genome assembly GCA_018970165.1 of Planctomycetota bacterium. Lineage (GTDB taxonomy): Bacteria > Planctomycetota > Planctomycetia > Pirellulales > Pirellulaceae > JBKCUI01. Next base: position 37,568 of record JAGWWZ010000003.1, read on the forward strand.
CGATGGCAAGTCGCGAATCGATGCATGTTCGATCCGTCCGGTGCGCCGATCGATGATCATCATGCGAGCATCGGTTCGATGGAGGGGTGGCTCCTGGGCAATCAATTCCCGAGGCAACTCGAAGTCGTACAAATCGAGTTCATTGGGGGTGGCGTTGTCGGGAGCTTTTGGAGAGGTCATCGGTTCTCTTGTTTCGCGATGGAATTCACAGCAGCATTCTATCCATCGCAGAGCATTCGTCGAACCATTTGAAATTAAGGGAGTTCCCGAATCCGAATGTTTCGGAACTCGACGGGAGCACCCTCGGATTCCAAACACAGATAACCCTCGGCGGGTGAAGCATCCGAACCGCCAGAGACTTCATGGCCGTTGACCCACAATCGAACTTCTCCGCCGATGGCTCGAACGTAATAAAAATTCCATTGAGGCGAAGGGAGGCTGAATTGCCCCTTGGGAAAACTTCGCGAACCGTCGGGCGAAAGAGGAGGAAAGGGTTTCAGTTTCGATTTTCCAACAGGAAAAATATCGCCATGGGTGGTAAACCAAGTGGCCTTCTTGCCGGAGGATTTTTCATACAGTTCGGTATAGCCATGATCGAGTACTTGGACTTCGATCCCGGCGCTGGGCAAACGATTGGGTGGAAGTCCCTCGAGCGCTTCCTCGGGGGTCCACAAAAAGAACCCCGAATTGCCTCCGTGTGACAGATGCCTCCACCAGCCGACGAATTCCAGGTTGCGATATTTCTTAGCTGATCGAAGGACACCTACAGGATTTCCCGTGCAATGGACCCGTGGGCCGTCCCATGTCCATGTCGCTTCATCGCAATTGGCCCGCACGAAATCAGACGCTCCGAGTTCCACCCAACCATCGGCCGTTGTGTCGATCTGAATCTTCGGGGACCCCTGGCCCACCGAAGGATCCTCTTGTGCCACTACGCTTGAAGCGGGAGCGATAAGAAGAAATGCCATTCCGGCTAGTGAGAGATCGAGCAGGGCTTTCTTAAACATGATGTTCTGGTTTCCTCGAATGATATTGAACTTAGGATTGGATTGGTGAAGGGGGTATGTGGGTTTACCGTCCAGCAATGATACTATGGCCGCGCTCTTTCGAAACGATGATGTGATCGAGAACTCGAATTCCAAGGAGCTCGCCGACTTTGGTCAAGCGATCGGTGACTGCATGATCCTCGCGGCTGGGTGTTGGATCGCCCGAAGGATGGTTATGTACCAGTAGGATCGCAGAGGCGCTATCCCGAATCGCAGGCTTGAACACTTCGCGAGGATGAACCAAGCTCGCGTCGAGAGTTCCAACGGTGATCCGATGCGATTGGATCGGCCCGTGCTGGGTATCGAGTGTGACGATGTGAAACTCTTCTTGTTTGCCATCGGTCGCGAGCCGCGCGAATTTTTGCACGCAATAATTCACGGCATCGTCTGAGCCTCGGATTCGTACCGGGATGTCAGGCTTGTCATCGCGCAGGGCAGCGACGCGCCGTCCCAACTCGATCCCAGCCATGATCTGGCAGTAACTGTCTTTGCGTATCGCAGGGGAAATCGCCTTCAGTTCCGCAAGTCCTGCTTCGCACAACATTCCCAAGCGAGAGTCTCCATACTTCTGCATCAATCGGCGTCCGGCTTGAACCGCCGACTCGCCGGTGACTCCAACTCGAATCAGGATCGCCAGCAACTGAGCTTCGGTCAGATGCGCTGCGCCATCGCTGAGCAACTGTTCGCGCGGCCGATCGGAAACCGGAGACTGCTTGACTTGGTCGCCAAAAACTTGTCGATCGATCCACATGTCGACAGGATGGGGTGCGTCATTACGCCAGCGATAGAGCGTCTCCTTTCTATCTTTGCTCTCCACCAAATGGCCAGCCTGGGCCAATTGCTTCAAGACCCGCGTCACATAGGCCGGACTCAAATCGCGGCATTGCAATTTGGCCCACGCGACGGAAAAAGAATCATCGGTCTTGATCGAATAGACCAACTGACGCAGTTTGCGTACGCGATCTTCACTCATGATGCATTTTCAGTTCCCTCATTCCATTCATCCGCTACAAGCCGAAGAATAGTCCCGCCGCGATTCCTCCACGCGCGGACCAAGCGATCGTTCGGATCCAGTTTGTAGCGATCAAGCGATCAATTGTATCGGGATTTTTTCCGTGCTGCAGACGGTTGTGAAGCGGCACTTGGATAAAAAATGTACTCCACCAGTTGATCGCTGCGAGCACCGACCCAACCACTGAAAGCCCTAAAGTGATCGAGTTCGGAGCGAGAAACAGCAAACCGGCCGCGATCGCGCCCTCCAGGATCATGATCGGAGCAACGATCTGCCCGATCCGATCGCAATGCATCTTCTCAAAGGCTATGAATCGATCCGGTTCCGCATAATGCATGCTCGGATAATGGACTCGCTGAACGATCCAGATCAGTCCGACCAAAAACCAAGTCACCGCTCCATGCGCCACGATCGCGATCGTCCACCATGGCATTGCGTTGGCTTCGAACAAGTTAAACGCCATGAATTAAGCTCCACGAATTAAGCCCCAGGGGATAGTGGCATTCACTTGCGGTTCGGGGATCGCAACTCGGCAAAGGTATCACCGTTGTTGACCGCAGACGTTCGATAGCCACGCTCCTTGAGGAACTCAAGGCTTCGCGCGTACTCCTCCGCCGGGAGATGAAGGTTTTCGTAGTAGATGAATTGCGGGAAACTCGGCAAGCTGTCGATTTGACGGACGATCTCAAAATCGAATCCTTCGGTATCGCTGGTGAGGAGATCGACTCTCGGAAAACCGCGCTGCTGGATTACTTCTGAGAGCGGGACGCATGGGACGGTTTCGGAAACGATCCAGTTCTCGATGTCGGGAATGCGATCGCGATGGCTGGCAATCACTTCCCTGCGAGCGGAGGCAAGTTGATTGGCCCAGTGCGGTAGTCCTTGGACATCATCGCGAACCTTGTAGAGCGTGAGAGTGCGGGCGGTATCGCTGTCGCGAGCGTCAGGTTTCGATTCCGGTCCGATGGCTGCATGAACGATATGGATGTGTTCTCGGTCTGCATAGATGGATCGCAGTACGTCGATGCATGAAGACTGCGGTTCGACGAGGATGGCTCGCCACTCGATCCCTTCGAGCAGAAATCGGTGAAACGGATCGGATGTGATCCCGTTGTGAGCGCCGATCTGAACAAAGTAAAACGGTTCGTGCGTGAGCTCCCAGTTCCGTATCGCTCGCTCAAACGGGTGAATGCGAACCAGCCGAAATCCAAATCGGTGAACCGCACGGTGAAGCGAACTTCGAAGGATGGATCGCAAAGTACGCATCAGAAAAACCGTCGGCTGTAGCGTGGAGACCGGATGATATTCCAGGGAAGTAACGAGGTTATTGTAGTGGTTCCAGCAGGATTGGGATCGGCCATCGTAGACCAGTTTCCGCGAGACGGCTACACTCTATTGCACGTCCGAAATCCCTTCGTCCCAGCCATCGCTTTGCATCCATCCTCCTGTCGGAGTTTTTTCTCGTGTCCACCCAATACCTTGCAGCAAAATCTCAGGAAATCACCCGTGAGATGGAGTTTGTCGCACAGCGCGAAGGACTCTCCCCGGAATCTATTCGATCCGAAGTCGCGGCCGGTCGCATGGTGATCCCAGCGAACAAGGTCCATGCCGCAGGACGACTCGAGCCGATGTGCATCGGCATCGCCGCAAAGTGCAAGATCAATGCCAATATCGGCAACTCCGCAGTCACCAGCAATGTGGATGAGGAACTCGAGAAACTCCATGTGTCGGTCCACTACGGTGCAGATACCGTCATGGACCTGTCGACCGGCAAAGACATCGATCGGATTCGCCGTGCGATCATCGATGCTTCGCCCGTTCCGATCGGTACCGTCCCGATCTACCAGATGCTCGAAGAACTCGGCGGCAATATCGAAGACATGCGACCTCAGCATTTTCTCGACATGGTCGAACATCAAGCCAAGCAAGGGGTCGATTACATGACGATCCACTGCGGAGTCCTGCTCGAGCATCTGCATCTGACGACCAAGCGGGTTACCGGCATCGTATCGCGCGGCGGCTCACTGATCGCGAAATGGATGGTAGCTCACCGAAAACAAAACCCGCTGTACGAATCATTTGATGATCTTTGTGACATCATGAAGCAATACGATGTGACCTGGAGCCTCGGTGATGGGCTTCGCCCCGGCTCGATCGCGGATGCCAGCGACGAAGCGCAATTCGCGGAACTGGACGTTCTCGGCAAGCTCTGCAAACGGAGTTGGGAACGGGGCACTCAGGTCATGGTCGAAGGTCCTGGTCACGTCCCGATGGACCAGATCGCTATGAATATCCAAAAGCAGATCGAGGTATGCCACGGTGCACCCTTCTATGTACTCGGTCCCTTGGTCACCGATATCGCACCGGGTTACGATCATATCACCAGCGCAATCGGTGCTGCATTGGCTGGTTGGAGCGGAGCGGCGATGCTCTGTTATGTGACTCCCAAAGAACATCTCGGACTTCCCAACCGCGAGGATGTCAAGCAAGGGGTCATCGCCTACAAGATCGCTGCCCACGCCGCCGATGTCGCCCGCAAACGGCCCGGTGCTCAAGATCGCGACGATGCCCTCTCCAAGGCTCGCTTCGCCTTCGATTGGAAGGAGCAGTTTCGATTGTCGCTCGATCCGCAGACGGCGCAAGCCTATCATGATGAAACGCTCCCTCAGGAGACTTTCAAGAGCGCGCACTTCTGCAGCATGTGCGGTCCCAAATACTGCTCAATGCGGATCACCGAGGATATCCGCAAAATGGCCAGCGAACAGGAAGCGAAACAACTCGTCGAACTCAAGAATTGAACCCATAGCCAGGACTCTTCGACAGCGAGTAGGATCATGAAGCAGCGCTTCGATCGCGATAGGGCGCTGCAAGCGATCGATCAACTTGGTTACTTTCAGAGCGTGCGTTGGTGGGAAGAAATCGATTCCACCAATCGATGTTTAGCGAGAGAATTGAAGTCCGATAATCCCCCTTCGTTGCCAGCGCTTCTCGTCGCCGATCGGCAGCTTGCCGGAGTCGGTAGAGGACGGAACAGTTGGTGGTCCCCGTCCGGTTGCTTGATGTTTTCGATGGCTGTGCCTTGGTCGATACCCGAATCGGAGCGAGCGACGCTTCCCCTCCAGGTTGGATTGGCGGTAGCTCAATCGCTCGCGGATTGGTCGGTCGATCAACCGAAAGTGAAATGGCCCAACGATGTCTACATCGAAGATCGGAAGGTCTGCGGTATATTGATTGAATCTTCGACACGCAGGATGGATGGGAATGTAGAAGAGTACTCTATCATTGGCATCGGCATCAACTGTTGCATTGATTGGACGGGAGCGCCGGAAGAACTGCGCGCATCGGCTATCAGTCTCCACGAGGCGTCGCCTAAGAGTTTAGCGGAATCGATTTCACCCGAATCGATTCTCGTATCGGTCTTGCAACACTGGCGCAACGTCTCTGACAGATCGAGAATGGATAAACAGTGGCTGGGCAGAGAATGGGCGGAGTGGAGTTGGCTGGAGGGCAAGTGGGTTGAGATCGTCTCCAGTGGATCTTCGTTGATTGGTCTCGCTAAGGGAATCAATTCCTCAGGGGCGCTGTTGATCGAAGATCGGTTCGGTCGAACGCACGCGGTTCTATCCGGTACGGTCCGTGCGATCGAAGACGGTTGTTAGTCACGATTCTTGATTGTTTAAGCGAAGCAAGCTCGCGCGCGTCTCTGTCCTGGGTGAAAGGACAGGTCGCCTTTCACCGCTAACTCTTGCAAGCGGTCGGGGGAACCTGCGCCTCGGCTTCGTCCGAAGTACTTCTTGAAGCCCCACACCAGATCGCACCACATGTCTCCTGCGATCCCCAATCGCTCCAGGATCGGCATGTGATCATCCGGGATCTTACCCGGTTTGTCTGGTCGTCCTTGGCGACCGGTCCAGTCGAGCAGTTTCAAGTAATCCGCGAGCGAGATACTCAAGAAACCTTTGTCGCTTGCTCGCAAACCCTGCTTATGTGCCATCGGGCCGTGGGCACGGGGATTCAACGTCATCGGGGCTAGCCATCCATCTCTGGGGATCTTTGGGCCCTTCCGTTTTGCTGCGGCCTTGCGGCGTTCTTTGAGTTGATCAGGCGTGGAGGTCTTCAGGATGGTTGCCGCCTCTGCTTGCGAGATCGTTTGCATGGCGGCGGCCGAGGATTCGATTTCCTTGCCTTTGAGAGCCTCGATACGATCGCAGGCGGATGTGTACTTGGATTTCTCGAGCGATTCGGCCATCGCGGCCCGGATCGGGTTCAGATCGACGTACATGCAACAGGCCAGCAAGGCTGCTTCGTCGATGATGCGTTGAGCGCGAAAGCGACCTTGCCAGAAGGCGCCGGTGCATTGGTCTTGGAGATTGGCCAATCGGGCGATGGGTTCCGAGAGGGCTTTCATGAACCAGGAGACATCCGACAAGCGTTGGCGGATGATTGCGATTCGTTGAGCGTCATGGGCGAGGATATCCACATCGTTGGTAGTGGGGTCACCGAGTTGTTCATCGATACGTTTACCGGGGAAGATCTGTAGCCAGCGGAGGGCGACTTGTCGATCGGACCAGGTTTCCACGACATCGGGTCGATTGCGCAGGACGATATGGAGGTGGTTGGAAAGAATGGCGTAGGAGAGGACATCGATCCCGAAGACGGAGGCGAGTTTCTCGATCCGTTGTCGGATCCATTCTTTTCGGTAGGAGAAGTCTTTTCCGGTGACTTGGTCGAACCCGCTGAGGTAAGCGCGTCGGACGCATCGCTGAACGACGTGGAGGATCGAAACCTCCAGTGGGGAAAAAATCTCACATCGTTTCGGTCTCGGCATAGCAAATCTCCTCAAAAGCGTACCATAACAAATTGCCATCACCATGGCAATAGGTGCCAGGCACATATTGTCTGGGGGAGGTCGGTGACAAGCACCGACTGGGTTTGCCAGCTTCGCTGGGCAAACAAAAAAGATGCCTCACGTTTCCGCGAGGCATCTTCCAGATTTTTTGATTTGACTGGCGATCGGCGATCTGAGACCAGTCTGACTTCTAGTTCGGACTAGAACGTGAAGATCATGTCGCCACCGAGAGCGGCTTGACTCCAACGATGTTGAGGTTCGTTGAATCCGATCCCCTGCTTATCCCATACCCATCGGCATTCCGGACGGAAAAGAAGGTTGGACGAAGCTCTGTAGTTGAAACCTGCAGTGTAGTTGTACACGTCTGCATTTTGCAGAAATCCTTGAGTCAAGAAGTTCTGGCCACCGGCGTTGAACCACTCGAAGCGTTGACCAAAGGCCCACCGATCGTTTACTTGGTAGATCAAATAATTGATGTTACCAAAGGTGTTGCGAAGGGTGTTCTGATTCTGATCCTTCGTGTAGAGAACGTCGGTCTGCGAGATAAAGGTCAGTTTGTCTGACAGTTTACCCGTTAGGATACCACTATGGATCTGACCACGCTCACGAGCGTAGGTAGCCGCACCCTCACCGAAGCGACCTTGGCAAGTTCCATAAACGAATGACCAAGTGTCGGTCAAAGTGCTCTTGAAACCACCTAGATACGCATCACCGTTGTTGTCGAAACCGCTGTCCCAGCCGGTCACCCAACCATTGTAAACTTCGGTATTGTCGTCCAACTTGTAGGTGGTCAACGCACCGGTATGGGTGAAAGGCTCAGCGTTGTAGAAAGTGAACTGACGGCTGTAGAAGAAGTTGCCGGTTGCGGCGACCACTTCATTACCGATGATCGTGAAGAATTTCCCAACCTTCACACTGAAGTCACCCATGGCAACTTCCCCGTAAAGCTGTGGGAGAGCGTTGCCGTAGTAAGCACCGTTGTCCCAATTGGTATCCCAGTGGCCTGGCTTGCCGAACGCTTGAGTGTCAGGCGCATCAGTACCGTAGAGGTAGTCAACGCGACCACCAATGTCGATGCCGTTCGCACCATTCGCTTTCCGTTCTGCGTACAACCATTGTTGCTGCAGTTGAACATTCCGAGGGTAGTCGTTGAAGCTACGGGGATTCGCGGGGGTACCATTCCCATAAGCATGGTAACCAACAGCAGTCCAGCCACCGATGGTGAAACCACCGATTGGGCATGGGAACAGTTTCCATGGGTTGTCCAGGCATCGGTTGTGGTCGAGCAGTCCGCCGCCGAGAAGACCTCCACCGAGAAGACCTCCACCACCTCCACAGAGGCTGTCGCAACCGTTGCCATCGCAACCGTTACCCAGATCGCAGGCACCTTTATCGCAGCCAGCGGTCGCAGTCGCTGGTGCTACAGGAGCCGCAGCACCGTCGCTTGGGGACGTTGCTGGTGCAGCAGTTTTCCCTTCGTCGTAGTAGCTGTAATAAGTGGCGGGAGCGTAACGGGGAGCAGTTCGGTTGGTTTGACCGAAGGCCGTTCCCGAGATGCAAGCGCTGGCAATCATTGCACTGAGCGCGAGTCGGCTAAATTTCATGGTTCTGGAACTCCTATCCTGAACTAAATCGGCAACGCTTAACGTTTGGTTTGCGGCCTTCAACAAATACGGCCATTCGTGTTGCGGAACGTCCATTTCCAATCGAGAACCGATCCTCCGTGACGGCATATGCGGCAAGAAAGGGGTTCATCCATGAACGACCTGCACCCCTGAGTATCGGAGGTTGATTTCCATGAAGTTCACGACAATCTCAACTCCAAGCCACATCCGAATCCATGAATTTGCCAAAACTGGTAAAATGTACTGGTTAAGAGAAAAGTTCGGCCGTGAAGCGAGAGGTATCGATTGATTGACTACCGTTTACGAACCCGCATCGTCGCTGGCGAAGGGGCAATTGAACGCTTAGGAGCTTTGGCAAAGGAAATTGGAGTTGGCAAGGCGGTCATTGTCAGCGATTCCGGGGTCGTCGACGCCGGGCTCTACGACTCGGGTGCCCGCTCTCTGGCAGCCGCAGGGATAGAGACTCAAGGATTTCACGCTCTCAGTGAGAACCCTACCACAACACACGTCGACAGCGGCTTGGAAATTGCCCGACAGTTCGAACCCGACCTCATCGTCGGTCTCGGGGGAGGCTCGAGCATGGACTGCGCCAAAGGAATTAATTTCCTTTATTCCTGCGGCGGAAAGATGGCAGACTACTGGGGAGTTGGCAAGGCAGGCAAGCCGATGCTCCCCTTCATCGCAATCCCCACCACCTCCGGCACCGGGAGCGAGATGCAGTCATTTGCTCTCATCAGCGACCCGGACACCCATGTGAAAATGGCCTGCGGGGACTCTCATGCTGCGGCGGCGATCGCGATCCTCGACCCTCTCCTGACCCTCACACAACCCCCAAAGGTCACTGCGCTTACAGGTATCGACGCTCTGACTCATGCCCTGGAAACCTACGTCACCACCAAACGAAACGCGGTCTCGGAATGTTTTTCGCGCGAGGCCTGGTCGCTGTTGTCCCGCGGGTTTCCACGCGTTATCGAAGACGGTTCCGATATCGCGGCACGTACCCAAATGCAACTCGGGGCCGCGTTCGGAGGGATGGCTATCGAAGCGTCGATGCTCGGAGCCGCACACGCGCTGGCAAACCCGCTCACGGCATTTCTCGGAGTCCCTCATGGACAAGCCGTCGGATTGATGATGCCTCACGTCGTCCGATTCAACCATGCCATGGTCGAGCATCGTTATGAGGAGTTGGCCCATCTTCTTCCGAATGTATCGCGCGATGATCGACGGTCAGGAGCAGAGATCGTCGCCGATCGCTTTACCGATTGGCTTCGCATGGCCGGTCTAGCAACGCGACTGAGCGATCTGGAATCCTGGGATGGCAGCCAAGATTCCTCACGAATCGAAGAACAACTTCATGCGATGTCGGAGATGGCCGGCAAGCAGTGGACGGGGTCCTTCAACCCTCGTCCCGCTTCGGTGACTGATTATTTAGCCCTCTATCGAACGGCCATGTGATCTTCAGCGATCGCTCCAGGGCGAACTATCCCAGCGATACCAGTTGGTCTCATCGCCATCGTCCCCGCCCTCCCGGTCGTCCTGGTCATCCCGGTCCTTGACTTCGTCTGGGATGCTCGAAGGCTCATCCATCAAGCCTTCGAACAACTTCGGTGCATCGACTTGTTCGTATTTCGATTGCTGGTAATCCGACAGGTCGTCCGAGGGTTCCGTTTCTTCGGATTCCTCGGATTGTGTTTCGTAGCAAGCTCGCACTTCTTCGGTAACATCCGATAGTCGAAGTCCTTCTTCAGAGGCGATCTCGCGGCATGCATCGTATTCGGGTGAGAAGAGCACCTGGCCGTCAGGAAGTTGATATACCTTGCCGGGAACCAAGCCCCATGGGGTTTCGACATCGATGGCCGCACGTGTCAAAATCGTTCGGGATTGATAACGCCATCGAACGCCGAGAGTCCCCGTGTGCTGGAACAAAACCGATTCCATAGTTTCGCGATCTTCAGGCTTGGCGATCACCGAAAGGAGCGTGCCGGGACGATTTTTCTTCATTTGGATCGGGATCAGGAAAACATCGAGGGCACCTGCATTCCAAAGTCGCTCGACGGCAAAGCCTATTTGTTCGCCGGTAACGTCATCGAGATTGGTTTCGAGGACGACGACAGTGGAACCATCATTCTTGCGAGCCGTCCGTTTTCTCGATGCCGTTCGAGCGACGGACTCACCGATCAAAAGCCGAAGCAGATTGGGGCGATCCTCGAGGTCGCGCGCGCCAGCCCCATAACCGATGCGTGCAACTTGCATCGATGGCAGTGAGCCATACTCGTGAACCAGTTCCCTTAGAATCGCCGCCCCCGTCGGAGTCGTCATTTCTTTCGGAATGCTACACGGAGCGATCGGCACATCGCGAAGCAACTCGGCGGTCGCAGGGGCTGGAATAGCGACTCGGCCATGAGCGATCTCGATCCAACCGGTCCCGGTGGGTACCGGCGATGCAAAAGCCTGTTCGATTTTCAAACTGGTCCATGCGATCGCAGTACCGACAATATCGACAATCGAGTCGATCGCTCCTACTTCATGGAACGTAACTCGATCGATGGTCGTGCCGTGAACTTTCGCTTCGGCTCTGGCCAAGCGTTCGAAGATGCGAAGGGCGAGCCTTTGAGCCGATTCCTCGATCGAGCTGTTTTGGATCACTGCATGGACATCGCTCAGCGTTCGATGGGAATGTTGCTCCGGATGCTCGATCCGCACGGCCAGCCCACGGAACCCTTGCTTTGTGACCGAGACGAAATCTACTGAGGCGAGAAGATCGAGGCTAGCGACCCCGCTGAGAATCCGATCTGGATCCGCACCCGCGTCGACCAGGGCACCTAGGCACATGTCCCCCGCGATACCACTGAAGCAGTCCAAGTAGGCGATTCGCATGGCATTGACGCTTTGCATTAGGATGGTCGCTAAGGAGCGATTTCCCAGGGGTGCGAACAAGGGATGGTAGTGGGTATCCCCGGGGAAACCCACTTGACCCTCTGATTGTAATTGGACGGTTGGCGGTCGGCCGACGGGCGGGTTTTGAAGTTTGGCTTTTGGGAATAATCTCAACCCGAAACGTAAGTTTTGATGTTGCGCTTTTGGTTCCACCAGGCCGGTGAATTGACGATTTCTCAGGTTTTTCGCAACCCGACGCGTGAGCGAGGGACGAATGAGGTAAGGCGTCGCAAGCGACGTAAATCCATCCCTCGCTTACGCTTCGGGTGGAGATCAGCTCGAAAAGCGCCATGGCAAAGATTGCCATTTGGGTTCGAAGCCTGTCGACAAAGAACACCAGGATTTTTGCTGTTGCCTCCACCGGGGGCGTGGATATACTTTCCCTCCCTGAAACAAATCGCAAATCCTTTTGAAACAGCAGGATTCCTTGGTGAGCGCTGCGGCGTCCGAGGCCCATGCCGCAGCAGGAGTTTGATACAATGAAAGTCGTTTCATCCATTGGTGCATTGAAATATCGTCACCCTGACTGCCAGGTTGTGCGTCGCCGTGGCCGGATCTATGTGATTTGCAAGAGCAACCCTCGCTACAAGGTTCGTCAGGGAAACGCCAAGTGCAAGCGGCGCAAGCGCTAACTTCAGCACTCGCTCGGCCTGCTCTCTCGCGATGACGTTGGATCGTTCATGGTCCAGCACATTTTGGCTGGGTCATCGAACAAGCATTTCATTGCGAGTCGATTGTTAGGCCGAGTTTGTCGCGGTGGGGTACTTCATGAAGTTGCGATTGGGATTGATCGGTTTGGGTCGCGACTGGCAATCCCGTTACCTTCCGGCTCTGCGCTCGATGCGCGATCGGTTTCAAGTCGTCGGTGTATACAACAGCGTCTCCGTCCTTGCGGAGACAGCTGCCCGCGAATTAGAAGCCGAACGCTTCGACAGCTATCGCGCTATCATGGAAATGCCCAACCTGGATGCCGTGATGGTACTCGAGGACGACTGGTATCGATTGATGCCTTTGTGGGCCGCATGCGAGTATCGCAAGTCGGTATTCTGTGGCTCCGAGGTTGATCTCGATCCATCCGTTGCCGCGAGCATTCATGAGCGCGTTCGCGATTCTGGGATCGCGTTCATGAACGAGTTCTCTCGCCGTTTCGCTCCTGCAACCCTGCGTCTCAAAGAGCTGATCGCGACGAGGCTCGGCCGACCTCGGCTTCTGTTTTGTCATCGACGCCTCGCCTGCGAATCTCCCGATCCACGATTGAGCCGTTCGCTCGAACTGCGGGCCCAGCGCGAGCTTTTGGAGCTGATCGATTGGTGCAAATACATCGTCGGAGAATCGCCGACCTGGGTGCAAGCGATTCGTCACGCCAGTTTGCCGAGCCCGGAAAATGCCGACTATCAAATCTTCAGCCTGGGGTTTGGTTCGCCCGAGAAAGATCCGCGCGCGATCTTGGCCCAAATCAGTTGCGGGGCATATATTCCGGCGATATGGCAAGAGGCGATTGCATATCGACCTCCCGCAGCGGTTCAAGTCTGTTGCGAAAAAGGTTTGGCCTTCGTTGATCTTCCATCGACGCTAGTCTGGTTCGATAACGCGGGGCGGCATCAAGAGTCGCTCGACACCGAGCTATCGATCGGCCAGCAGATGTTGATCCAATTTCATCGAGCGATTACTTCGTTGGTGTGCCATGTCAGCGACCTGGAAGAGACCTTTCAAGCCATGCAGATCCTCGATGCTGCACGGAAAAGCACCGAACAACACGAACGTGTCTCGGTCGCTTTTTGAGGTGATCCGTTCATCGACAGGGGATCAAACGCATGAGTTCTGTCAGCCCGTCGGCGATCCCCCCGTAATTCGTAAGACGGACTTCCCAGTCCGTCTTGCTACTCTCGCCGACGGACTGGAAGTCCATCGTACCGGTAAAGTACGGCCACCGCATAGCAACAGTAGCTACCGTCGTAGGTTCTCCAGGATTCAGGTGAACGCCGGCTTAACGACCGCGCCGCAGCCAACGCCCGCGAGAGGGGACGCCATGATTGCGATACTGGTTAGTGCGCGAAGAGTAGCCTCGAGACGTGGAGGAACTTGAACTGTTTTTGAGCATCAACCAGAGCGATTCTCGAAGGTCATTATCTATCGATGCTTACGAGGAGTAAGGTTTATGTTGAAAATTGTAGAACAGCAGTCCTCTGCTGTTCCCACGCTGCGTTACTCATTGTCTTGACGTTCCAATCTTGCCGCACCGCAACAAATCAGTGACTCGTTGGCATGGTGCAATCGCTCGCATCTCTTTCCTGTTGGCAACGCTGGGCGGGAGCAGTTGAGGACAACGGCTCTACACTGTCCCCAAACGTTCGCTCAAACCTCAGCTAAGAATCTCGCTCACGAGTCGGCCGTGGACGTCGGTCAGGCGATAGTCGCGACCTTGGAATCGATACGTCAATCGCTGATGGTCGATCCCTAGCAGATGAAGGATCGTAGCGTGCAAATCATGAACATGCACCAGTCCCTCAGTTACCGAGAAGCCTAATTCGTCGGTGGCTCCATGAATCATCCCGGGCTTGATCCCGCCCCCGGCGACCCACATCGTGAAGGCATCGACATGGTGATCGCGACCGGAGGATTCACGGACTTCACCCATCGGCGTGCGACCAAACTCGCCACCCCAAATCACCAATGTTTCATCGAGCAATCCACGTCGCTCCAAATCGAGGACCAATGCAGCCGACGCTTGATCGACCTCCATACAGACTTTGTCCAGATCCGCGTTGATGTCTTGGTTCTTGCCTCCGTGATGGTCCCAATCGGTGTGATACAACTGCACGAATCGGACCCCGCGTTCCACCAGCCGTCGGGCAAGCAGGCAATTGTTTGCAAAGGAACTGGTGCCGGGCCGCGCGCCGTAAAGATCGAGCGTCTCAGGGGTCTCATCGTCGATCCGCATCAATTCCGGAGCGGAAGTTTGCATTCGAAACGCTGTTTCATACGCCGCGATGCGCGTCTGAATCTCCGGATCGGAGACTTCCTCGTACCGCATGCGATTCAAATCGTTGGTGGTGTCGATGAAACTCTGCTGTAAGCTGCTCGAGATTCCCTTTGGATTGCTCAGGTGCAGGATGGGACTCCCCTGACTGCGGAGCGGTACCCCTTGGAACTTGGATGGAAGAAATCCTGCAGACCAGAGGGTATTTCCACCTCGAGGTCCACGCGGGCCCGATTGTAAGACAACAAAACCTGGCAAGCTTTCCGATTCGGATCCGAGCCCATAGGTAACCCACGATCCAATGCTCGGACGACCCGGGGCCTGAAAGCCACAATTCATGAACAGCTTCGCCGGACCATGGTTGAATACGTCGGTCTTCATCCCTCGAAGCCAACAAACCTTGTCGACAATCTGCTGGTGATAAGGCAGGAGCGAACTGAGTTCCATGCCGCACTGTCCGTAGCGCTGGTATGTGCGATTGGTCCCCATCAGCTTCGCATCGGCAGGCAAGAACGCAAATCGTCGACCTTGGGTCAGGCTCTCCGGTGGAAGCTTGCCATGGAACTCCTTCAGGACCGGTTTGTCTTCGAAGAGTTCCAGTTGGCTCGGACCACCCGCCATGAAGAGGAAGATCACATTCTTGACTTTGGGAGGCACATGGAACTGGCCGATTGCACCACGTGCTGCTGACGCCTCCTGGGCAGAACTCTCCTGTGCGATCAGCGACTTGAGTGCCAACGAACCGAATCCAACTCCAGCAGCGCTGAGGAACGCCCTGCGTCGATGTTGTTGCAAAAGATCGGATGGGCCGTCGAGCATGGCTCAGTCTCGGTTGACAAATTCGTCGGTATTGAAAAGAACACGAGCAACCTGTGCATCGGTAGCGCGGTCTACGTCTAACCCGCCAAGGCTTTCCAGTTCCTTGGTGTTCTGCCGATAGTATTCTAAAGTCGACGCACGGAACTGACAAAGACGATCCAACTCCGAATCGCTTGGAGCACGACACCATGCAAGTAACACCATGCGTCGGATTCGATCCTGTGCCGAAACAAGGGTCTGGTCGGAATGGATTGCCAAGGGTGTTTGATTGAGCTCGCGTTTCGCACGATCAGCGAGCTGGAGTGATAACTCCCAAAAGACAGGATCATTCGCGAGGGTCAATGCCTGCAAGGGAGTGTTCGTTCGACTGCGGCGCGTGCAAACGGTGCTGAAGTCCGGGCTATCGAAGGTGGTGAACAGCGGATAGGGGGCACTGCGATAAAACTCCGTGTACATCGTCTTGCGATATCGATTCGCGCCGGTGTCTTCCGTCCAGTTCTTGACGTTTTGCGTGAAGTTATAGACGCCGGCGGGTTGTGGCGGATGGACACTTGGACCACCGATGCGTGTTGTCAGAGAGCCGCTGGCACTGAGAGCTCGGTCGCGAAGGATTTCGGCATCGAGCCGAATGCGCGACTGACGAGCCAACAAGCGATTGGCTGGGTCGATCTCGACAAGATCGGCTCGCCAATCGCTGCTTTGCTGATACGTTGCCGAAGATACGATGCGATGAATCAGATGCTTGAGCGACCAGCCTGAATCAACCCAATCGCTTGCTAACCAATCGAGCAGTTCCGGATGGCTCGGCGCGGAACCTTGAAGGCCAAAGTCGTTTTCGGTTTCAACCAGTCCTGTGCCGAACAGCTTCATCCAAACCCGATTGACCATGACTCGAGCCGTGAGTGGGTTTTCGGGTGAGACGAGCCACTTCGCTAAATCCAGTCGATTGGTCATCGGGAGATCCTCGCCATCCCGGAAGATCGATGGGATCGATGGGCTTAAGGGTCCGCTCTCTTGGTCGGGGCTTAGAAAATCACCTCGCAACATCCGGTAGGTTGTCGGTGGTTGCGGCTGATCTTGCGAGACCATTTGTGCTACAGGTCTGCCTTGATTGGGCAGGCGACGACTGAGCTCGGCGATCTGCGCCTTGAGTTCTTCCAGTTGCTGCGTTGGGACTGGATCGTGGACCGGGAGTGGACTGGTACTCTTGTCCAACGCGAATCGACCGATTAAGTAGTCCTTGTTGATTTCGTGCATCAAGAAAACTTCGATCGGAGCACTTGCCGGAGCGATGGGACTCGCAAGCGCTAAGACTGCTGAGTGGGGAGTGTTCATTTTCAAGTCCGGCTTGGCTTGGACTTGAGCCGCATCGGTGTTGATCGCCCAACCGGTCTTTGGATCGGCATCGATGGCATGAGCGACTGGATACTTGGGTTGCGAGTGATCTGCCCAAGCTTGGGAAAACGGATGTTTGTTCTTGTTGGTAAGGATTTGGATTTCGGTAAGAACGAAATTCCCGTTGCTCGCTCTTCCGGGTCCGTTTTGAGGGAGCGAATCGTGCGTTAGGGTGCGGAGTCGCAAGGCCGTGATCGGCTTGGCATCGTTGCCCGTGTGGACGAATTCGAACTTTAATGTCGCATTCCCTCGAATTGAATCTGGAACGAGGACTGAACCATCGTCGAGGGGGATCAACGCCAAGGATTCCTCTCCTTCGAATCCAAGAGCATGTTGGATGGGGACAGGCTCCCATGCGAGTTCGGGTTCGGGGGCTTCGTTCACCTTCTTGATTCGAGCCTCGAGTTCTTGGAGTTGTTGGCTGAGCTGTTGGAGTTTTGAGAGATCGGCCAAGACGGACTCGGGGAGTCCAAAGACTTCTCCCTCTAAAACATCGATCGTCGGTCCTGCAGCATTGCTGTCTGAGCATGCATTGAAGAATGCATACAGGCGATAGTAGTCATCGATGCTAATCGGATCGTATTTGTGGGTATGGCACTGGGCACATCCGATCGTTAGGCCGAGCCACACGGCTCCGGTCGTATTGACACGATCGACGATCGCTTCATGTCGGTATTGATCCGCTTTGACACCTCCTTCTTCATTGATCATCGTGTTGCGCTGAAACGCGCTTGCGATGAGTTGGTTCTTGGTCGGTTTGGCTGAGTTGGAATCAACCGGTAGCAGATCGCCTGCAAGTTGTTCGATGGTGAATCGATCGAACGGCATGTCGGCATTGATCGCTGCGATGACCCAGTCGCGATAGGGCCACATCGGTCGCGGGCCATCGATGGTGAATCCGTTCGAGTCCGCGTAACGGGCTTGATCTAGCCAGAATCGGCCCCAGCGTTCCCCGAATTGCGGACTCGCCAGAAGGTGTTCGATCAAGCGATCGATCTTGTCTGGCTGAGGATCCACTTGGATCGCTTCGACTTCTTCAAGGCTTGGCAGTGTTCCGATCAGGTCCAGGTACAGTCGTCGAACGAGCGTGGTGGTGTCCGACTGGGGAGCGGGTTTCAGTTTGCGGCGTTCGAGTTCCGACCGGATCCAGTGGTCGATGGGGTTGCTCGCGATACTTGCAGCGGAGAAGTTGTTTGGATCAGCGATCTCGGGAGGCGTGGGTCGTGTGAGAGGGGCGAATGCCCAGTGTTTCTCGTAGTGGGCACCTTGGGCAATCCAGCGCTCGAGGACGGCCTTCTGGGTTGCCGAGAGAGGTTTCTTGGTGGACGGGGGAGGCATGATCTCATCCGGATCCTCCGAGAGGATTCGGCGAACCAGTTCGCTTGAGCCCGGGTGCCCTGGGACGATGGTTGGAGCGGCTCGATTGGGATCGGTGGGATCGGATGGGAGATCGAGTCGGAGGTCGGCTTGTCGACTCTTGTCGTCGAATCCGTGGCAAGCGAAGCAGTGGTTGGCCAGGATCGGCCGGACTTCTTTCTGGAAGTCGACTTTTTGGGAATGGCTTTTTTTCGAATCGGCGTGCGGATGCTGGTAGGCAAGCAATGCGTTTGCCCAGCTAATCAATAGAACTGCTATGACGACGATTCGTTTGCACATCATCCACGCATGCGCTAACCAAGGTGGTGGAATTCTTTTTTGCCCTAGCGCAGTGTAGTCCGCCGAGGGGGTTGTGCGTAGGGATTGCTATGATTTCATCACCATCCCCACCAGGGACACTCACTGTCACGTCCAGCGATACAAATGCATGCATTGCCGTCTAAGCGACAGGGAAGTGTGTGTCCCCGGATCAACATCCATCAGTCAGATCGGTCGGATCAGTCAGATCGGACCGATCGGTCGGATCGGGGGACTATGGCGGGGCATCGCCAGGTTCAATGCAGCGAGCCCTCGAATCGATTAGAATTTCTTCCTTGCAGATCTCAGATCGGATCCATGCCGATTCCATTCCCCCTTTCCCGCCTTGAGGATTTCCCATTAATCATGTTGAACCACCATAACCGATCCTCGGTGAGTCGACGCCGATTTCTGACCAACACAGCCGCCGTCGGGACCGGACTGATACTAGCAGGGACGAAGGCATCGGGACGCGTCTTCGGAGCAAACGATCGTTTGCGAATCGCGGTCGCCGGACTCAATGGCCGCGGTAAGAGCCATATCGGCGGATGGCTTCAGCAAGAAAATGTCGAGATCGCATGGCTCATCGACCCGGACACGCGAGTGCTGAATTCGGCAGCGGCCATGGTCGAGAAAAATTCTGAGGGACGCAGCAAGCCGAAAGTCGCCGCCGACATTCGGATGGCTTTGGAAGACCCGACCGTCAACGCCGTCTCCATCGCGACTCCTAACCATTGGCACTCGTTGATGACGATCTGGGCGGCCCAGGCCGGCAAGCATGTCTACGTCGAAAAACCGATGAGCCATGACATCGATGAAGGTCGTATCGCAGTCGCAGCACAGCAAAAGTACGGCGTCGTGGTTCAGCACGGGACGCAGAATCGAAGCAACGCCCAAATCGCTGGCCTGCATGAAGCGATCCACGCGGGCAAGTTCGGACGCTTGAAGATCGCCTACGGTTATTGCTGCAAGCCGCGAGGTTCGATCGGCTTCAAGGACGCTTCGCAGCCACCGGAGAATCTCGATTGGAACCTTTGGCAGGGGCCAGCCGTCGTCCCTCAGTTTCATGCGAACTATGTTCACTACGGTTGGCACTGGTTCTGGAACACCGGCAACGGCGACTTGAACAATCAAGGAACCCATCAACTAGACATCGCTCGCTGGGCCATCGATCCCGATCAAACCCATCCGGTGCGAGCGATGGCGGTCGGCGGTCGCTTCCAATGGGACGACCAAGGGGAAACCCCCAACACCATGTTCGCGATCGCTGAGTACCCCAACGGGCAGCAAGTCTATTTCAATGTCCGCAACGTGAATTACGAGGGATACGAAAAGCAAGTCGAGAACGAGTATTACTTCGAAGACGGCGGAAAGATCATACGCAAACGATACTACGCCAAGGGAGATTCCGAGGGAGTGGCCATCGATGTTCCGGACGGCAACGTGACACCGGGTGGCAATTGGGGATCCTTCATCGCCGCATGCCGAGCTGGTGATCCGCAGATGGCCAACGGCAACGCGCTCGACGCCCATTACGGCTGTGTCTTGGGACATCTCATGAACAACTCCTACCGTTTAGGACAGTCTATGCCATCGGATCGAGTTTCCAAACTCTTCGCCGATGGCCCCATGCGCAACAGCGCAGATGCGGTTGAGCATTTTGCGAAGTTACACGCCATCATGAGCCAAGGCGTCGGCGTCTCGTTCGACAAAGCCCAATACACGGTCGGTCCCTGGGTGACCTTCGACCCGAAGACGGAAACGCACGTCGGGGAATACGCGGAACTGGCTAACGCATTACGCAAGGACAAGAATCGAACCGGATTTGAGATCCCCGCGGTCGAGCAGGTTTAAGACCCTTAGCGGGGACATTCACTCGGCGAGATCCTCAGATCCGACGGATCGGACCGATCAGACCGATCGATTCAATAGCATGCGACCGGCGGAGTATAATCCCGGTTGTTGACCGTTTAAACCAGGAGTTGACACATGATTCTCCGCACCTTGCATTTGAGTCTGGCCGAATACGATGCGATGGTTCTCAAGGGAGCCTTCGATGATTTGAACCGGCGGGTCGAGTTGATTCGA
>JAGWWZ010000137.1 GCA_018970165.1 Planctomycetota bacterium
CGAGCCGATCTTGGAACTGCCCTTCGCGATCGCGGCCCCAAACGATTTTGGAAATGCGTTTGGGTTCGGGGAGTTCGAGCAGAACCCATCCTCGGCCGACGGTATCCGACATCCAACTGTGCGAGTTGCCGTAAAGTCCATCGTTGATATGAGAAAGCCGATGGCGGTCTGATTCGCGGCTTCCGGATGCGGTGACCTGGGTACCCAATGTAGCCAATGCTACATTTTGCGGTGTTGGTTCATCGGTCCAAACCTCAAGTTCATCAATGCAGGGTTCGATCTTACCGAGAGAAGGATGCAGGTTTGCGTCAAAGATCTCCAAACGAATCCATGTCGCGGTAACAGGTTCAAATGCAACCTCATTGCGTACTGCGTTGGGAGGCGAGGGATCGCGGGGATGGGGATCAGCGATGGGTTCGAGGCGACTCAATTGGTCATCGATGTTTCGCAGACTCGCTGTCAGAGATTCGACCTCTTGTTTCAGCGATTCCGATCGAGGAGTCGAAACGATGCGATCACCGTACTCGACTCCAGCGACGAAGGCTTGCATTGCGTAATAATCTTTCTGAGTGATCGGGTCGAATTTGTGGTCGTGGCATCGAGCGCAGCCGATGGTTAGTCCGAGAAACGTTTGTCCGATATTGACGACGATTTCATCGATCGCGTCTTGGCGCGCCAAGCGTTTGCTCGGTTCATCGGCTCCGATTTGGCCGGGGAGGAGTACCGATGCGGTGATCAAAAATCCAGTCGCGGTGTCTTGCCCCAATGCATCTCCAGCGATTTGTTCCTTGATGAAACGGTCGTAGGATGTATCGCGATTCAAGGCATCGATGACGTAGTCGCGATAATGCCATGCGTGGGGTCGTTCGGTGTTGACTTCGAAGCCGTGGGTATCTGCATAGCGAACCACATCGAGCCAGTGCTGGGCCCAGCGTTCGCCGTATCGAGGGGAGTCGAGAAGGCGATCGACGATATGTTCCATCATCGCTTCGCTAGGATCAGCGAGAAAGGACTCGAGTTCATCGGTCGACGGAGGCAGACCATGAAGATCGAGGGTAACGCGGCGCAGCCACTGCTCGGGCGAGGCGGGGGGTGAGAAGTCAAGGCCGTGTTCGCTCAGGGACTTCTCGATCCAAGAGTCGATCGAGTGGTTCCCTTCAAAGGAGCGCAGGGGCTGAAAGGACCAATGCGATTTGGGATCGGCGAGCGATGCTTCATCGACTCCATCGGGCCACGATGCTCCCGCGTTGATCCAATCGCGAAGGATCGTTCGCTCATCTTCGCTCAAGCCAGGCCCAGAGGGAGGCATCCGTTCGTCGAGGTCGGAGCTGCTGATGCGCTTCCATAGCGGACTGTTGTCCGGATCGTGAGGTATGATGCTCGGACCGTCCCCTTCGCCACCGCGCATCGCGGACGCCTTGATATCGAGTCTCAGGCCGGACTTCTGCTTTCGTTCCGCATGGCATGAATAGCAACGAGCACGGAGAACGGGGCGAACATCCAACACGAAATCAGGCTCGGATTGGGCGCAGAGAGTTGTTGCTTCAGAAAGGACCAGTGATGCAGCGAGGAGCATCGACCAAGACAGAAATCGCGGAATAGAAACGGCCCGGTGCGGTCGGTCCACGATGGGAAGGGTCCAAGGATTACTGTTCAGGAGTTGTCGTCGGAAGGAACACTTAACGACCAATGATAACCCCTGGCACACTGGAACACCAATCCAGACCTGCGGAGGAATCCTTAAGCGGCTGGAAGTCGGTCTTATCGGCCGGGCGCCGGAGCTACGGCATCGATCGCTGCGGTAGCTGCACGCTGCTTCTCGACGATCTGATTACGCAACGATTGGATTTCTTGGAACATACTGCTCAGCTCGCTGCGCTGTTTGTTCAGTTCCCGCTCGAGTCGCGTTGCTTCCCCGGTGATGACTTCGCTCTCCTTGGAATACTGCGCGAAGTCCTTGTCGAGCTTGGCTCGCTCTTGCTGATGCATGCGGACCTGGGTATCGGCGATCCCTTGGGATTTCAGCATTTCCGCCAATTCCCGTTCGATCAGTTTGGCGTCTTGGAGGGCGGCGGTGATCTGTCGACGTACTTCACGGAACGCATACTCGTAGTCGTTAAGCTGCCGCACAAACACCGGGGCCAACTGTTTGGCGATTCCCTGTTTGATCAAGTCTTCGGCTGAAGTTGTGTCGAGCACGATGACGTCGGTGGCTTTGAAGGATACTTTAGCCTCTCTTTCCCCTTTTTCATCTACTCGTTTGAGACGTGCATCGACCGAGCGACCGCTGAGGTCATAGAAACCACCCTCGGTTGCAGCCCGCTGTTCCTGAGCATCGACTTCAATCGTATGGTCCTTGAGAAACTCAACACGGATGTAGAGTTGTTCCGGAGGAGTTCCTTCGGGCGGACGGCCCCCGTCGTTGAGATAGGATTGAAGAACGCGAGCTTTGATCGCGTCGCTGACATTCAGCGATGTTGGTTCCGCAGTCGCGAGTGATGAGTCGATTCCGAGAAGTGTTGCGACTTCCTGGGGGTCCATTCGGCCGAAGATAGCGTTCTCTTCCTCTTTCGATGCGGCCGCCGCAAAGGCGGTGTGCGAGTCGAGAGGCATCAATTCGTAGATTGACCAAGTTGGGAAATTTCCGCTTGCGATTGCTGCGTTTTGCTCGGGAGTCAAGTTTGCAGTAGGCTTGATCTTGATCGCAGAACCGTTTGCAGAAGACACAACGAATTCACCCAAATAGACGAAAGGTATAGTCCCACGTTCATCGGTTCGTTCACCGAACACCTGAACGATACTCTCCTGGGAAAGACCGAGGTTGCTCGCTGCTGCCGGGGCTGCTGGTTCGGCTCCCGGTGCTGCGGCGGGCAATCCAGCCAATCCAGCCGTAAGCTCCAACGAGACTTCTTTGCCCGCAATGGGGCCGACTGCGGCACCGCGCCATACGCGACCCCGTTCGACCAACAACCGATTCAGTTCGTTGGTCACCGGTACATAAGCATTCATATCGGGAATCGGATTGATCCGGTCCCCGTTGCGAGCCTTTTGCTCTGCTACGATTCGGTCTTCTGATTTCGCAATTAATCCTACCTTGTCCTGATAGAGTTCCTTCATGTCGGGGTTTCGGCGGTCGAGGACACAGGCGGAGAAGATAAGAAAGCACCAAGCTTCGATAAACAAGAACACAAGAAGCGTGATGTGCAGTGCACCCCAATTCTTGCCGGACTTAACCAACATCACGATGAATATGACCAGCGATATCAAGATCGCCAGCCAGACAAGAATTCCCATTAAGTCCATGACTTCAGCCGAGATGTGATGTTCCGAGGATGGGGCAAGCACTCACGCTAACCCCTAGCATAGTTGCGACTCTTGACGTTTACTAATATTTTCGAACGAATCCGATGGTAAGTCGGCTAAATTCGAGTGTCAAGCAAATCGGGGTTGGTACGGGGAAACGTGCACTCTCCGGAGCGACTGTTCCTGTTATCCCGCCTGTATCGAGAAAACGAGGCCAAAGCATGGCAGATCCGATCATCAGCATCAGCGGACTTCGCGGGATCATTGGGAGTGAATTGACCCCGGAAATCGCGATGCGTTATGCCGCAGCCTACTGCAGCCAAGCCCCGGCCGGGCCGATCGCTTTGTCCCGGGACGGCCGTACCACCGGCTCAATGCTGGCCGATGCCATCGCCGCGACGATTGTGGGATGCGGGCGAGAATGCCTGGATCTAGGGGTCGCCGCCACTCCGACTGTTGGGGTGGCCGTGAGGCATCTGCAGGCCGTCGGGGGCATCCAGGTCTCCGCCAGCCACAATCCCCCCGAATACAACGGCATGAAACTCCTCGGAGCCGACGGGCGGGTCGTTCCGGGGGAGATCGGAAACCGAGTGCTCGACGCCTATCGCTCCAACCAACGACCTTGGGCGCCGACCCACTCGGTCGGTAACCGAACCACGATCCGCGATCCGCATGAACCGCACCTGCAATCCGTTCTGGCCACGGTTGACGTCGAGGCAATTCGGAAACGCCACTTCCGGGTCTTGGTCGACAGCAATCACGGGTCTGGCGCGATTCTCGCCCGGCGATTGCTCGAACACCTTGGTTGTCGCTTGACGATTCTCGGGGAGGAACCGGACGGACGTTTTAAGCATCCGCCTGAACCGATCGCAGAAAACCTTCAGCATGTAGGAACGGCCGTGACGAAAAACTCGCTCGACCTGGGTTTCTGCCAGGACCCCGATGCCGATCGACTCGCGATCCTCGATGAACAAGGGGAATACATTGGCGAGGAATACACCAGCGTGCTGTGCATGATGCGAGCCCTGATGCAACGGCGAGGGCCTTTGGTCACTAACTGCGCCTCGAGCAACATGACCAAGTTTCTCGCCGCCAAACATCAAGTCCCCTTCTTCCGAAGCAAAGTCGGGGAAGCCAACGTGGTCGACGAGATGCTCGCACACGGAGCTATCTACGGTGGCGAAGGAAGTGGCGGACCGATCGATCCGAGAGTCGGACTGATCCGCGACAGTTTTGTCGGCATGGCCCAAGTCTTGGACTTGATGGCGGCAACCGGAAAAACAGTTTCCGAATTGGTCGATTCCCTTCCGAAGATGGCAATGATCAAAGACAAAATGTCCCTCTCCAAAGAACGTCTCTTGGAATCGATCGATCGCTTGGCAACGCAGATGCAATCCGATTCGATCGATATGCTCGATGGCGTTCGCCTCGATTGGGAGGATGCATGGCTGCTCCTGCGAGGGAGCAATACCGAACCGATTGTCCGCTTGATTGCCGAGGCACCGACCATGCAACTGGCCCGCGAATTGATCGACCGGGCCAAGGCTTGTTTGGCACCCTAGCTGCAGTCCCTTGCCAGCTTGCCATACTGCGTTTGTCGGCACGCTTTGAGTGTCGCTCGTTACAAGTTCGTTCAATGAAATTTTTGTAAACACACCCTGCACAACTTTCGGAGGTTGCGATGGACTGGTTGGAACCGGGCGAGAAAGCTCCAGCGTTCACGCTCAAAGATGATCAAGGCAAGACGGTAAAGCTCTCGGATTTCAAAGGGAAACCGGTTGTCCTCTATTTCTATCCCAAAGACGATACACCCGGATGCACCAAGGAAGCGTGCGCCTTCCGCGACGCTTCCGCACAGCTCAAAAAGCATGGAGCAGTGGTCTTGGGGGTCAGCCCGGACGATGTCGAGTCCCACGCGAAATTTCGTGACAAATTCAAGCTCAACTTCCCCCTCCTGGCCGACGAAAAGCATGCGGTGGCTGAAGCCTATGGTGCTTGGCGAGAGAAGAATATGTACGGCAAGAAATCGATGGGGATCCAGCGAAGCACCTACCTGATCGACGGCCAAGGAAAAATCGCCCAGGTCTGGAAGCGTGTTCAAGTCGACGGCCATGAAGCTCAAGTGCTCGAGGCCTTGCAGGAACTCGCCAAAGCGGTGTAACCTACCGTTCATGACGCACAAGATACGACTCGCAATTTTCGGTGCCTCCGGGCGTAACGGGAAACGACTCATCGCGCTCGGGCATTCCGACCCATCGCTCGAAATTGTCGGAGCTTTGGTCGGATCGACATCGCGACATCTCGGCCATGATGCCGGTGAGGTCGCAGGGATCGGTCCGATCGGTGTGCCACTATCCGATCAATGCCCTGCAGGTGTCGATGCCGTAATCGACTTCTCGAGTCCCGAAGGTTGCATGACAGCACTTGAACATTGTGTCACGCATCGCATTCCTTTGATGATCGCGACCACCGGTTTGAGTAGCCAACAGGTCGAGCGCATCGAACAAGGCTCGATGACCATCCCAATCTGCTACGCACCCAATACCAGCGTAGCTGTCAACATCGGCATGAAACTGGTCGAGCAGGCCGCGCGTGCGCTCAAAGATGTTGCAAACGGTGCCGATGTGGAGATCATCGAACGCCATCATCGATACAAAGAAGACAGCCCCAGCGGTACCGCCCTGAAACTCGGGCAGATCATCGCCAAGGAAATGGGAATTGAAAATCATGTTCATGGCCGGCATGGCATGATCGGCAAGCGTCCCCACAACGAAATCGGCTACCACGCGGTTCGGGTCGGAGACGATGTCGGCCAGCACACGATTGTTTTCGGTATGCTCGGGGAAACGATCGAGATCCGCGTGGCCGCGTCCAATCGTGATTGCTACGCGAGCGGAGCAATCTCAGCCGCCAAGTACTTGATCGGTAAACCACCCGGTTTGTACTCGATGGCCAATGTCCTCGGGTTGACGTAATCCTTGTCCCCAAAATCAAATCCTTTCCCACACAAGGCCACGATCTGATGGCGCGTTGCGATCAAGGCTATCTGTGTCGAGTCTGTGGCGAGGAAGTCGAACAGATCACCGAGAGCACACTCTATTTGCGGTATGTGATCGGGGAAATCGATCCCGAAGTTCTGCATCTGGCCCCCGAGTCGCATCTGCGGTGCACTCCGACCCTCGCTCAATTCATCGCCGATGAACGATTCGAAGCCATCGCCCCGGTTGAGGATGCATTCGCTATCGACAGCCTCGATCCGGACTTCGCAGCCCAAAGAAAAGAATTAGTAACGCGAGGTTATCGAAGGCTGTGGGAAATCCGAGAGGGGCGTGCACGCATTCGCGCAGTCAACCAATATCCTTTACCCGAAGTGATCGAGCGATGGACGTGAGTGTACCCGCCGAGAGCATCAAGATCTGGCAACTCATCGATCGCTCGCGCTAACGCAGTCTCTGCGAGCGCGTTATACTAAACGACCAGTTCTTTACTGGCGGGAATCGTTTTCACGGATGGGTATCACGCGACGGTAGTATGAGATCGGCGGCAAAAGCTATTCAATGGACGAGAATGCTCGATCGACAGTATCGCCGATCGTTTCGGGGTGCATGGGAGCGTGCGCGCGGGCGTATGTGGTCGGAGTGGTCGAAATGGCAACTGAGTCGTCCGTATCCAATTCAATCGATTGGGGAGACCACAGGTCAGTATGGTGAGCGCTTGGCTGCAATCTATTTGGAGCGATGCGGTTACCGTATCCTCGAGCGATCGTTTCGGACCAAGGTTGGCGAGATCGATGTGATTGCCTCTTGGGGTGATCGGTGCATTGTCTTTGTCGAGGTCAAGACCTGGGGTTCGGCATGGAAAAACGCGGGTGGTCCGTCGGATGCGGTGGATGACGAGAAGCAGCGCAAGATCACACAGACGGCGTTGATTTACTGCAAGCGGCATGGACTGCTTGACACCTCGGGTCGAATAGATGTCATCGAGGTGACGTTCGAAGAACTCACGCGTCGTCCGATCTTTCGTCACATCGAAAACGCGTTCGAAGCGGTTGGAAACTACCAGCTCTATTCGTAGTCATGTTTCCTCCCGGCCGCGGAGGGGGCGGCGTGATTTCGATTTGTTTCCAAAAGGCCGATACACAATGCGTGTTCCCGCGAGAAAATCGTGTATCGCGCGACGGTTGCTATCGTCATTTTTGATCCATAAATAGGAGACGATCCAATAAGATGAGGCGATCGACAACGATATGAGAAAGGTGAAGAATAAAAAAGACTGATGTTCCAGTCCGGTTCGTTGGTACTCCGAAGACCAGCTTTGGTTCATGAGATAGAGAAGACCTAGATAGGGGCCGTACTTTGCAAACTGGCGAAGCGACACGCGGAACCAGTGCGGAATCGCTCCTTGCTTAGTTTGAACCACGAGACCGTAAAGACTTTGCGGTATTGTTCTTCCGAAGAACCAAGGAATGCCGAAAAGGTAGCAGACATTTACAGCGATCCATACCCACCTTGTCCAAGCCCAGTTTTCTAACGTCGGATCGAATATCCCGAACAAAGCGTGACTCGTCGACAGAACGACGACATCAATCAATGATGCATTCGTGCGGCGGTTCCGACCTGGAACACGGTCTTCGGGGGCTTGAGTTGCCTGCAAGGCATCGATCAGTTGCTGGTAATCTTGGAACCGAACCTCCGGGCGCTTCGCGATCATGCGTTCGAGCACCTCTCGCTGCTTGTCGCCAAGCAATTGATCGTCCAAGGGTGGCGGTGCCTCCGAGCATTGCCGCATCAGCAAATCGTACATGCTGGGGCTCTCAAACGCCGGACGACCCGCGAGCAGGTAGTAGAGCGTCAGTCCCAACGAGTAGATATCGCTTCGGGCGTCCACTTGTTTGCACTGCGCCTGCTCCGGTGACATGTACTGCGGTGTTCCCAGCATGGCACCGGTTCGGGTGAGCGAGGGATTGTTCTCAAGGGCTGTTTTCATCCATGGAGCGATAGGTTTTCCCGATGGATTCAATGTCGCATTTGGGTCATCCAGATCGAGTACATCGGCTAGCCATCGCTCGACATTGGTTGACGACTCGCTCATCTTTGGCGATTCGGGTTGATCCGATTCCAGCTCCTCGTCGATCGACTTCGAAATGCCGAAGTCCATGACCTTGACCAACCCTTCTTTAGAGACCATCAAGTTCGAGGGCTTGATATCTCGGTGAATGACCCCTTGGTTGGCAGCTTCACGCAGTCCGATCGCGGCTTGGAGAATCCAGTTCCATGCTTGTTCGACGGGGATAGAACCATCGCGTTTGACGACCTGCTGGAATGTTTCGCCGTCGACATACTCCATTTCCATGAAGGGTTGGTTCTTCCACATTCCTACCCGGTAAACCTTGGTGATGTTGGGATGGTCGAGCTTGGCTGCGAGTTTTGCTTCCCGACGGAATCGCTCGATGGCTTCCCTCGATTCATGCTCCCCGGCCATCGTCACCTTGACTGCGACGGAGCGATTGAGAACGCGATCGTAGCCGAGATATACGGTTCCCATTCCACCTTGGCCGAGTTCGCGTTGCAGTTGGATATCGCCAATCGTTTCCGACTCATTACCCTCGGCGGTATTGGTGGAACGCTCGCTCAGAAGCGTTTGGCTTCGGCTCTGAGCATCAGCAATCGCAATCGAATAGCCATCATCGATTCGTCTAAATTGGACCCAGCGTGTCCCCGATATCCAATCATGGAAAGGGACGCCTCCGAACAAAGGTGCGGTCGTATAGACAAGGCACATCGCAATCAATGGACCTAGAATAAGGAGTAACGACGAAACCCAAGTTCCCGGGCTCAAGCTATTGATGGATGTCACTACCAAAATGCAACAATAGAAAACGAACCAAAGCCCCATGCGTGAAAATGATCGGACAAAGCGACGCCAAATGGCAGGTCTTCCGTTATAAGTATCGATCAGTTGGCACTGAAGCGAGTGCCTGGCAAACGTGGTGTTGAAAATGGGTTCCCAGAACAAGTAGATCGCGGGAAGACTAAGCCACGGTAGCAAAACAACGAGTCTAAACAATAACGACGATGCCGAGGTTGGAGCAGTTTGCCCACCCGGACTTGTGGGCGTAGAAGCAGCTAGGAGGACGAAAAGCCCTATACCCATTAACGAAAAGAACTGCAAAAGAAACGCAACACCCAGCTCGGAAATCAAGTGTAGAAACCGAGTCCCCCACGAGACCGGAACGAGGATTTCACGACGTACCGAATCGAGCTTTTTCAGCGTAGGCTCGACGTCTTGGAACCGCAGACCACGGCGCGACATTTGAACCAACAGCTTCGCCAATTTCGGAGAGATGAAAGGGAGTGTTCGTCGCAACCATCGTAAACTTGGCTTGGCGGGCATCGACAAACTGCGGTGACCCAAGAGGAGGCGGATGAATTCCAACGCCAGGGCTTGATAATCCGATGCGAACGCATTCTTCGGCTGAACGGGGATCTTCTTTTCCAAATCGATCCACGCTGCCTGCGATATGCCATAGGCAAACGGGAGAAAGCGAACTCCGTCTGCGGAATTCGAGAGGAAGAGATTGCCCCCCTGGATCGCTCCGTGGGAAATCCCTGCTTGGTGCATCGCCTTCACACCTCGCAACAGCGCGATGAACGCATTGCAGATCGGATCGCTCTCCTTGGGAAAGATCGCTTGTGTGGCGCGCCTTCGATAGAACTCCTCCGCGGAATCGCCAGGGAGTGGAGTTGCGATGAAAATCGCTTCTTCATGCATGCCGAATTCGAGGACTGCGGCGGATAGATGGCGGTCTTGAATGCTTCCGACCGACTTGGCTGTCTCAATAAACCACGACCTGATCTCTGGGTTCGCAGACCACTCCGGCGAGAGAACAATCAATAACACTTTGCGATGAAGTTGAAGATGCTCGGCGTGAAACAGTTCCCCGAATCGCCAACTCCCCACAGATTCGACTCGGTGATAGGAGCCCCACCTGGTTCCTTGATGATCGGCGTCTATCCAAGTGCTCGCAGCAGGCATATCCGTCTGACTGAATGAACCGCCGGGTGGTGGCAACAGCGTAGCGGCCTCCTCTGACGATTGCGGCATCATCCATGGGGCAGTGATCCCCTCCGCGGGCGGAGCGAGAGTCGCGGCTTCGCGAATCGAATCCTGGTGCGTGGTTCGAGGCTGGGATGCTTCAGAAGAGGTTTCGGTAGCATCGCTCGGTTCTTTCAGGCCGTCTACCTCCGATGGGTACGGTTCCTGCGGTGAGGGTTGGTCGGGCATGTTCAGGGATCAAAGAAAACAGAGATTCGTACGATGCGGAACCGTGGAGTCGTCTCCGTAACGCGAGGCATCCGCGCATTCGCACTATATCACGATCGGAACCGCGATGCATGAATTTGCCCTCGGAGCCGCATTCCAACGTTGCTCAGTTCGCCTTAGTCACTTGCTGGCGATCTTGGCCCAGGAGTCTCGCAGGGTCACGATTCGATTGAAGACGGGTTTGTCGGGCAGCGAATCGATCTCGTCGACGACAAAGTAACCGTTGCGTTCGAATTGAACGCGGGTGCCTGGCGATTGACGAGCTAGCTCGGGCTCCACCACTGCCACGATATTCGTAACGCTGTTGGGATTGATGTTGTCCAGGAACGTCTTCCCTTCGGCCGCCTCCTCCGGATTCTCGGATTGAAACAACCGATCGTACAGACGGACTTCGCAACAGGCCGCCGTCGACGCGCTGACCCAATGAATGGTCCCCTTCACCTTCCGCTCGCTCGCCGCCCCGCTGCCGCTTCGCGTTTCGGGATCGTAGGAGCATCGAAGCTCCACCACTTTGCCCGAAGCATCCTTGATCACTTCGTCGCAACGGATGATGTACGCATATCGCAGTCGCACTTCTCCTCCGGGCTTCAATCGGAAGTATTTCGATGGCGGATTCTCCATGAAATCCTCGCGCTCGATGAACAGTGTTCGCGAAAAGGGCAATTGCCGCGCTCCCGCCGAGGGATCCTCGGGATTGTTGACTGCTTCCAATGTTTCCGTTTGCCCCTCGGGATAGTTGGTCAACACCACCTTGATCGGATCGAGGATCGCCATGTAACGATTGGCGATTTGGTTGAGGTGCTCGCGCACTGCATTCTCGAGCACCAAGACATCGATCGTTCCATTGAATCTCGCAACACCGATCGTTTCGCAGAAACTGCGAATGCTCTCCGGGGTATAGCCGCGGCGGCGCAGACCGCTGATGGTCGGCATACGAGGGTCATCCCAACCCGACACATGCCCTTCGGTGACCAACTGCAATAGCTTCCGTTTGCTCATCACGGTGTACGACAGATTCAATCGTGCGAACTCCATCTGGCGAGGATGGTAAATGCGCAGCGTCTTGCAAAACCAGTCGTACAGCGGTCGATGGTTCTCAAACTCGAGCGTGCAAATCGAGTGGGTGATCCCTTCGATCGAGTCGGACTCGCCATGAGCCCAATCATACATCGCGTAGATGCACCACTTGTCCCCGGTTCGATGATGATGCGAATGCAGGATTCGGTACATGACCGGATCGCGCAGATTCAGATTGGGGGACGCCATATCGATCTTGGCTCGCAATGTTCGAGCTCCGTCAGGGAACTCGCCTCGCTTCATGCGCTCGAATAAATCGAAATTCTCTGCCACCGATCGATCGCGATACGGGCTGTTTCGTCCTGGCTCGGTCAACGTCCCTCGGTATTGACGCATCGCTTCCGCGTCCAAATCGCAAACATAGGCATGCCCCTCGCGGATCAACTGGACCGCCCACTCATACAGTTGATCGAAATAATCGGACGCATAGAACAAACCGTCCCATTGAAAACCCAACCACTGCACGTCGCGCATGATCGAGTCGACGTATTCCTGGTCTTCCTTGGTTGGGTTGGTGTCGTCGAACCGCAGATTGCATTTCCCGCCATATCGCTGAGCCAATCCGAAATTGAGGCAGATGCTCTTGGCATGGCCGATGTGCAGATAACCGTTGGGTTCCGGAGGAAATCGGGTCATCAAGCTTCGGCCCCGAAGCGATTCCTTGGTCGCAAAGTCCTTCTCGATCTCGACTTCGATAAAGTTCTTGTGCGTCCCCTCAGTCGGGTTCTCGTTTGGCAAAGTCACCGGGATTTAAGCTCCAGCGCGAATAAAAAAGTTCCACACCAACGGCCAGACAATCGCCGTCCAAACAACACATTATGCCGTTTCCTAGGAAAAATACAGCCGCACCAGTTACACTAGAAGGCATGACTCATCCTCCCACTGACAATATCCCGGACGAAGCATCCCACGATGCACCCGATGACCGGCCCCCTATCGTTCCGTACCGCGGCACTCCCGAAGCGCTTGCCAGCGAACTGAGGTCCATCGCGCAATCGATCAACATTGCCGATGTTCCCGACGATGCTTGGCCGCAGTTGGCGAAATACTGCCTGATGGTCTGGGATTGGAACGAGAAGATCAACCTGACCCGACATACCGATCCTGAACGTTTCGTAAAACGGGATTTGCTCGACAGTGTCATGCTCGCAAGCTATCTGGCTCAAAACGAAGAAGTCCTCGATATCGGAACCGGAGGGGGCGTTCCTGGTATTTTGCTCGCGATCCTGCGACCGGATATCCAGGTGACACTCTGCGACAGCGTTGCCAAGAAGGCCCGGGTCGCTCAGCAAATGGTCGATGACTTGGGATTGAAGGTGCCGGTCTATCCGCAGAGCGTGACTAAAGTGCTCGAGGATTTCCGCTACGATTCCTTGGTCGCCCGAGCGGTCGGCCCGTTGGCTCGCCTGTGCGGTTGGCTCAAGGAAGATTGGCATAAAATCGGGCGTCTGCTTGCTATCAAAGGGCCCAAATGGGTCGAGGAGCGGGGCGAGGCTCGTCATCGCGGGTTGCTCAAAGGGGTCGATCTCCGGCGTTTGGTATCCTATCGCATGCCCGACACGGACTCCGAAAGCACGATTCTCCAACTATCTCGTCAACGTGGGGCACAGCCTGTCGAGGAAATATGACAGGCGGTTTTTGCGCGTTACAATAGAGAAGTTCCCCCTCCTGCACCGGAGCGCGTCGCGATCCAATCCGGACTCGCCAACGCACTCCGCCCCTCCCTCCCGAACGTTCGCACCATCATGCTTCGATACCCACCGCGAACAGCAACCGAAGTGCGCTTAGTATCGCAGGGCTGGCTATCGCAGTCGGTTGTATTCCTAGCGACATTCTTAGGACTGATTCTGGGCCCCATCGCCTCGGCTCAAGAAGCAGCGACACCTGCGGCACTGACCAACGAGCAAGTAGAGTTTTTCGAAAAGAAGATCCGCCCGATCTTGGTGGAGCGGTGTTACGAATGCC
>JAGWWZ010000313.1 GCA_018970165.1 Planctomycetota bacterium
CGCGGAAATGCGATTGCTGGCTCGAATCGACTCATCGGTAGCCGATTCGATGCATGAATGCTTGTCGGTACCGGACGCTCCCTGGGATACGACCGGTATCGAACAATCGTTGCGAGCCGTTACGGCAAGTATGCTCGAATCGATGCAGCAGCTTGTTGAAAAGCAATCGGAGATCTGGCGAGACACGATCAGCGATGCACACCAACGTTGGGCTCAATTATCTGATGGAGTTACGGAAACGGCCAAGGCAGGTTTGTTGCCAGCTCTGCAAGACTCTTTGCTGGAGCATCGCGAGGCAATGCGAGAACAGACGGAGGATCTTGTACGTTTACAATCCGAAGGTGCCCAGCAGATCGATTCGCGGTTGCAGCAGTGGCAAACCACGATATCCGAACAAGCCCGCACGACACTTCGTCAGCAACAGGAAATCAACCGCCATGCAGAGCTGCTTCAGAAGCTTCTGGACTCATCGCAGTTGGTCGGGGCGATGCAGGCACCGATCGAGGCGACACTCAATCGCTTAACCGATGTAGATCGTTTTCATGATGCTGCAGTATGCCTGACCGAAGCGGTCGCATTCCTGGGTTCCCAGATGGAGCGCCATGGCTATCTCGGAAGGCAAACGGCTAGAAGACGTGCTGCGGAAGCGAAACGCAATGAGTCGGAATCCGCGCCGCTTCAAGTGCGCCAACCTGATGAACCCGCTATGGATCCCTCCGTGTCACCGATTGCCGATAAGACGAACTGGAAGAGACGGGCAGGATGAGCCGCCGATCGCCCAGGGGAGACGATTGCGCTCCCGCCATGTTCCCCTTTCTCGCGGTGCTTTTATGCACGATCGGGGCACTTGTCTTGATTCTCGTGATCTCCGTCGTGCATTCGCATGCATCCGCTAAACGAGATATGGATAACGAGATCCAGGATCGTGTCGAACAAGCCCAGGAGCGTTCCGATTACTTGAAAACCATTTCCGCAGAACTCGCAGCGAGGCGCGAAAAAGTCAAACTGGAAATCGATCGCCGGAGAAAAGAACTCGCAAACGTCGAGGATCATATCCTTCGGCTCAAGGCGCAAATGGATCAACTGCGAGCTCAAGTCGAAGGAATAGAATCAGCAGGCGCACGCGATCAAATGGCCAACGAAGAACGTGCTAAGAAAATCGACTTGCTGAAAGAGCAACTCGATGCGAAGAAACGTGAGATTGCCGAGGAGATCGAGAAATCAAAAACTCGTAAACTCGCGTTTTCGATCATCCCTTACGATGGCCCCAACGGCACATCGAGACGACCGGTATACCTCGAATGTCGAGCGGAAGGGGTTATCATTCAGCCCGAGGGCATATGCATCAGCATCGAGGATTTGCGGCCGCCGTACGGCCCCGGAAATCCGATCGATGCGGCGTTGCGGGTTCTGCGAAGCGCATACCAAAGACGAGACGCAACCTTCGGATTGACTATACCTCCGTATCCACTCTTGGTCGTTCGCCCAGACGGTATTCATACATATGCAATGGCTCGCGCCGCCATGTCCGGATGGGATGATCAATTCGGTTACGAACTGATCGATGCAAAGATGGACCTAGTATTCCCGCCCGGCGTTCCGAATCTGAAGGAGGAATTGCTATCGACCATCGACGTAGCGCGTAAAAGGCAACAGTCTCTTGTCGCTACGCTCTCTCGACATCAGCTTCGGGAACGGGAAATGGACGATATCGACTTTGATTCCCTCGCGCCGGACTCGTACCGAGAAAGCCAAGAAAAACTCACTTCGCCGAATTCCACAAACGCCGTCGCAAGTGATTGGAAAATGATCGAAGAGATGGGTGATGCGCGATTCACATCGAGCGATTCGGCTGCTTCCTCCGGATCCAACGGCTCGGTTGCCCTCTCACCGGCAAGTTCCAGCGGGCATAAAGGGCCGGGATTCTCACAGTCGCTTCCTTCGGCACCCAATGGCTCCTTTATCGGTACCACCTCCTCGCTTGGAACAAACGGCAGCGGCAACCCAAACTTGCCTTCAACCACTCTAGCTGGCACGGGTAACCCAACACTCAACAATGCATCAGCGAGCAATTCCGGTGGAAGGAATACGCCTGGCAACGCCGACGGAGGCAGTTTCCATGGAGATGATGAAGGAAGTGGATCCGGTAGCAAGTCTTCGGGGCCGGT
>JAGWWZ010000138.1 GCA_018970165.1 Planctomycetota bacterium
CAAGTTTCGCGCCGCTACCGCCGTATTGCTTCGGGATTGCGAGGCCAAAGAAGCCTATCCCCGCCAAGCCTTCAATGACATCTTGGCGGAACAGCATTCGCTCATGATCGAGCAGCGTTCCGGTCTTCTTGCGCTGCAACAAGAACTCCATGCTCTTCCCCATCACTGCGGCAACTTCTGCCGAGGGATTGAAGTGGCCTGCGTCTAATTCAGCGACCCTCCCGGAACCAAACAACGTAGCCAGCGTTGGGGCTTCGCCGGAGAACTGTCGTTCTGCAAGTCGGTCTGCATCGTCGAGTGTCGATAGCGATGCGATCTCCTCGGCACTCTTACCCGCCTGTGCCAAGATCAAGGAAATTGCGTCCGTGCCTCCGGCCGGGGAATCCGTTTCCGGCAGATCTTGTGTCGGTGCATCAGGAGATCGAAGCATGATATTTAGCTCCTTTGAGTGCAGTTAGCGGAAAAATAGAAGCCGTTGAGGCCTGGATGATTAGTACATTGAATAGACTGTTACGCAAGGGGGGCGAATAACCAAACTTCACATGTGGAGTGCCCCATCGAGTCGTAGGGTGGATCCATTAAGCATAGGGTTTTTAATGATCTGCTCGACAAAATCGGCAAATTCGCTCGGGAAACCGAACCGTTTTGGGAAGACCGACTGCGCCAGGAGGGGCTGGCGCACTTTTTCCGAGGCAGCTTGCATCATCGGAGTCTCAAAAACCCCAGGAGCAACGCTGACAACGCGGATGCCATGCTGGCCAAATTCGCGAGCCATCGGCAGGGTCATTGCGGCAACGGCGCCTTTGGAGGCGGAGTAGGCGGCCTGGCCAATCTGCCCATCGTAGGCAGCGATTGAGGAGGTCATGATGATCACCCCGCGTTCAGCCCCGTCTCCTTCGGCATCGGAGTCACTGATTGTGTTCTTCATCATCGCGGCCGCGACGCACCGGACGACATTGAACGTTCCGCAGACGTTGATGTCCAATACTCTGCGAAAGGCATCGAGATTGGCAGGTCCCTCGCGACCAACGACCCGCTCGCCATGCAAAACGCCCGCGCAACAAACGGCAATATCGATTCTCCCCAAACCCTCGACGGCTTTCTGAACGGCCGATTGAACCGAGTCGGCCTCGACCACGTTGGTGAGGATGTGGGTATAGGCTTCTGAGCCGAGCCATGGCAGGTCGGCTCGTGGCGGTGCCAAGTCCAGCCCAACGACCCGTACTCCCCGCTCAAGCAACCGCTGGACACATGCGGATCCTAAGCCGGAACTGGCTCCGGTGACCATTGCGTTACGCCCCTGGATCTGCATCGATGTCTCGCTCCGAAAAACTACTGAAGATTCACATGTGGCCATTGTAGCGGGGATCCAACGCCTCGCAGCCCGGGATTTGCTACACTAACGCTCTCAAAATTCCCGGTTTCCCTTTGATATGGAACTCTCACCATGTTGCTTCGATTCGCTTCTTTAGTGATTTTGGGATGGATGACAATGACTGGAATTTCCCATGCGCAGTCTTCAACGCCGAAACGAACCCTTGGCACCATCGAACGACTCCATCCGGATTTCGATACCCTTGTGCCGGCCGATGCGGCACTCGAGATTCTCGAAGACGGATTCACGTGGACCGAGGGACCGGTTTGGATGGGTGATGCTCAAAACGGCTACCTCCTGTTTACCGACATTCCACGCAACTCGATTTTCAGCTGGACAAAATTTCATGGCATCTCCCTATTCATGCAACCCTCGGGTTACACCGGGGTCACCTATTATGGACTGGAGCCTGGGGCCAACGGCCTACTGAAAGATCACGATGGAAACTTGGTCATGTGCGAGCATGGTGATCGTCGCGTGAGTGTGTTGACTCGCGAGGGTGGCAAGCGAACGTTGGCCGACAACTACCAAGGGAAGCGATTCAACAGTCCAAACGATGGGGTCCTCAAATCGAACGGCGATATCTACTTCACTGACCCACCCTACGGGCTTCCTCGTCGTGAGAACGATCCACGTCGCGAATTGGATTTCTGCGGAGTGTATCGAATCACCAATGGGACCCGCGAAATCACGTTGCTCACCACCGAGTTGGAACGGCCCAATGGCATCGGGTTTTCTCCCGATGAAAAGACACTGTACGTTGCTCAAAGCGATCCCAAGCGAGCGATCTGGATGTCCTTCCCGGTGAAGGAAGACGGAACGCTCGGATCGGGCAAGCTATTCTACGATGCTACCGATCAAGTGGCTAAATATCCGGGGCTTCCTGACGGGTTGTCGGTCGATCAAGCGGGCAATCTGTGGGCTTCCGGACCTGGAGGCATCTATGTTTTCAACAGCAAGGGAACGTTGCTCGGTCGCATCGTTACCGGTGGGCGAACGAGCAACTGCTGCTTCGGCGAAGATGGTACCACTTTGTTTGTTACCGCAGACTCGAACCTGTGCCGCATCTCCACGAAGGCCAAGGGGATTCCTTAATCGCGTTTGCTGTTTCGTCCGCAACCGCTGGTTTTGGTTGAGATACTGCTTTGCCCTCTTCCCTAAAGTTCTTCCTCTATCCTGCGCCCGGAATCGATGCGACCGAGAAATGTTTGACCGTGGGGGGACTTGATCTCCCCCCATAATATCTCGTCGTGGCGAAAAGAGAGAAATCTTAGGAGAGAGACGATGAAGCTGGGAATGGTTAGGGTGTTGGCGTTGGTAGCGGTAGGTTCTCTTCCTGCAATGAGCAAAGCCGAAGATATTGTGGATACGGCTGTGAAGGCAGGTCAATTCAATACCCTTGCTGCCGCACTGAAGGCCGCGAATTTGGTCGGGACCCTCAAGGGCCCAGGACCCTTTACTGTTTTCGCTCCGACCGATGAGGCGTTCGCAAAACTTCCAGCAGAGACCGTCGCCGAGTTGCTCAAACCGGAGAACCGAAAACAGTTGACCGATATCCTGACCTACCATGTGGTACCTGGAAGAGTTCAAGCCAAGGATGTGATCAAGCTTCGTGGCGCGGTTGCAGTCAACGGACAACGTATCGACGTACAGTTTGGTGACGAGGGTGTGAAGGTCGATGGAGCCAAGGTGCTGACGACCGATATCGTTTGCGACAATGGAGTCATCCACGTGATCGATTCGGTGATCCTTCCAAGTAGCAAGACGATTCCGGAAACAGCAAAGGCCGCTGGTTCCTTTGAGACATTACTCGCCGCAGCGAATGCTGCCGGATTAGCAGAAGTCCTGGGTAGCACGGGTCCATTCACGGTGTTCGCACCTACCGACGAAGCGTTCGGCAAACTACCTGCGGGGACCGTCGAAACGCTCTTGAAGCCTGAGAACAAAGCACAACTTGTGGACATCTTGAAGTACCACGTTGTCCCGGGCCGTGTTTACTCAGAGAAAGTACTCGACAGCAAAGCGATCAAGACTTTGCAGGGGGCATCGGCTGCCATTTCGCTTCGTGATGGCAGTCCGAGAATCCAGGATGCAAAGATTCTTAAGACCGACATCGATGCATCCAACGGCGTGATCCATATCATCGATAGCGTGATTCTGCCACCACCCAGCGGTGCCGATGCGAAACGAAAACTGGAAGAAGCGGTCGCCAAGGGAGCCACACTCTTCAATGCCGGCCATCACTCCGAGTGCGTTTCGGTCTATCGTTCGACGATGAACGATTTGATGTCCACATCTCTCCCAAACTCCATGAAAACGCACATGTCCACGGTCCTGCGAACAGCGGATCACACGCAATGCACCACGGAGCAGGCATGGGTTCTGCGCCGGGGCATCGACCAGATGTACCAGCAATTGGCAACACGTCCTCAGTAGAAGCACACATGCAGAAGACGCGGCAGAGTGACTCGGACGAGCGAATGGATCGGCTCGACCGAAACTCTATATAGGAGAGTTGTAAATTCGATTTCTTTGGGGCCAACTACTTTCACTCGGGACCGATGACGGTGCCCACAGGTAGGTTTTGATTTTGGGCGGGCATGATGATTTGGACGCTCAGGTCCGTGATTGCGGCTTGTACTTGGCCCCGCGTTTCGAAATAAATTTCTAGACCGTTGGGATGCGTTGCAAATCGAAACAGGCTGATGCGACGCCAACGGTTCTCGCTCGGGTCATATGCGGAGACCAGTGGCCCGAGCGCTTCTCCTCCGAAGTTATCGCAAACCAAAAGCCCCGATTGAGACTGATCGCGAATCGATTCGACTTGTACCAATCCTTCGATATGCACGAGCGATCCCATCGGCACGACGATCTTGGGACTCGTAACCCGCATCGACGCTCCGGCGTAACCCGAGGGTACAGGTTGCCCATTTCGGCTCGTAGCAGAGATCAACATCGTCGGTGCACCGGTAGGCCCGACCTCGCTGGTGATCGATACGGTGCTTTCGATGGAATCCTCGAGGCGATGATTGCTTCGCCATCCCGATGCTTGCCAGGCGTCGAGCGTGCTGAATGGCACGCCATCAATCGTTGCAGGCCCCCACACTCTTCCTTGGAGTGCTCGGTCGAGTTCCCAATGCAACGGCAAACTGAGCGGAGAAGCGATCAGAGTGCTACTGGAAACATTCAGGAATTGCGAGCGAGCTTCATCCCACGCGGTTCGAATAACGTTCTGAGCCTGCAAC
Organism: Planctomycetota bacterium; assembly: GCA_018970165.1. Taxonomy (GTDB): domain Bacteria; phylum Planctomycetota; class Planctomycetia; order Pirellulales; family Pirellulaceae; genus JBKCUI01. The sequence continues at coordinate 4,621 of JAGWWZ010000138.1, forward strand.
GTCGCTCGGTCGGCGGCTTGGCAAGCTCGAGGGAATTCCGATCGGACCAAAAAATTATTCGCCGCACGCGCATCCGCTTGAGCTTGTCGAATCCATTCCCATGACGAGTCATTTTCAGGAAGCTGCCGAGCTACTGCAGTCATTTGCGCTATCTGCAGTGTTTGCGTCGCGATGTCGATTCGATTCTCGGCGAGGTTCGCGGCTCGACGAGCGAGGGTATCTCGCAGATAGAATACTGGAGCGGTGTCGACCACCGAAACGATTTGCTCAACTAACCCCGGACGGTCGATGGCAACCAAAACACCACCTGTCGTTGGCCGAGTCGGCAATCGTTCGAGTTGGGCGTGGGTAATCCTGTAAACCTCGCGCGGCTGACCGTTCACGGGAAGAGTGACGACTACTCGATCGGGCATGGGAGCAGGACTGCAAATCTGATCCCACGGGCCAGCGGCGACGATCAGGACCAATTGACTGTTGGGGGTTTCCAAGATCGATGCAGCATGATTCGGCGAATCGACGGGGATGGACCGCCACTTCGATTCACTGGCTTGGATCCAAGGAAGCAACAACTCAATCTCTTGGTTGAGTCCGGTAAAGGATGCTGCGCGCGCTGACGATGTATCATCCCCTGCATCGAGCGGTGTTGGGGAGCGAAAGATCCAGCCCCTCGCGCCGTGCATCATGCTCCGCATCAGTTGCAGTCGAGTTTGCAAACGATCATGATCGGGAAGCAACCACTGCTCATGTCCGAGGATCTGCGAAGCCATCTGTCGCTGCGCGATCCATTCGTCAGGCATTTGCGTCCATAAAGACGTGATCGGCGTTTGCCTCCCGGCGATGGGTCGCAGATCCGATCTCAGGATTTGCGCCGCCTCCTGGGTGGATCGAACGGTTGTCGACAAAGGCATTGGAACAGAGATCCAATCACTCAGTCGGCTATAAGACCCGTAGAGTTCCCACGCTTCCCCAACCGTAGGCCGTGCGAGCGATGGAGGCAAGCGGGATAGACCAGCCACTCTTGCTCGAGCGGTTTCCGTTTGAGCTTGGTTAAGCGATAGTCCGACCAACCATGCGCTGACAGGACGATAACGATCTGCTTGTCGACCCGCTGGCGCTGAAAGAGGCGGAGGCATGATGACTCCCATCTCGGTTTCTGCGGCTTGATCGAGCACGAGTGAGTCTTGCGTCTGTTGTGTAATCACCGCATTGAACCCAAGAGACTGAAGGTACGCGACGCTTTCCCCTTGATGTTGAATCCAGCGAGGCACTTTTGTTTGCAGGACCCGCAATCTCTCGCTTGTCGGGATCACCTCGGCAATCGATTCCATCGATGTGCTTTCATCGACTACCATGCCTGGAGCAATCATGCCATCGACGACCAGATCGTCCACTTGGATCCGGCTGACTCCCGGGTATCCGTAGACGCTCAATATGACCGCGTCGATGTAGGGTTCTCGCAGATCGACATCTGGGCCGTCGCGTTGTCGAAGAAACCTCTGTCGCTCTTCGAGTTTGGGAACGACCTCGGAGATCGAAGAAGTCGACCATCGCCCCGCCCCCTCATGCGCGGTACCGAGAATCACCTCGGTCAGTGGTTCATGCGTAGCGGGGTGTCGTGCGTGGGGGAATACCACTCGAAAACCCATTCGGTAGCCACGTTCAGCACTCCGCAGCCGAATCGATCCGTTCAATTCCGGAATGATGCCGCAGGGATCGATCGGATAGGCGAGGTAAATAAAGGATCCATTTCCCGACTGAATCTCGAGCGACTCGATGCCTGGTTCGGTTCGAGCAGGTCTGGAAAGAACCGCACGGGCATCGTGTTTCCAGAGCTGGAATCTCGACCGCCCATCATCGAAGGACTCGATCAATTGGGCCTTGGAGGATTCGGCCGTCGTGAAGCAGGATAAAACGGCGACAACCAGAGCGGCAAGCGAACGGATTCCGAATAAAGAACGCTTGGGCCCGCGCGCAACCTCTTCCGCAACCGGTCCAAAGGGACTGGGCGTTGACTTTCTGCAACAAAACCCGAAAAGTAAGTGGAGAGCCCGCAACATCCTTCGCATCCGCGGGGAAATTTACGCAAACCCTGCTTGTATCAAGAGTTGCAACTCGGCTCCAGATCGATATCTGTTGACTTTCCGCAACAGTCTATGCGGCCTGGGAAAACTTTCGCAATCGCGGGGTATTTTCTAAGTCCTTGACTGACAAGACTTTGCGGTGAATGTTTCGGCACGGGTCGAATCTTCGGCACCGGAACTGCAATTCTTGAATTTCAGTTTCGCCGCTGACACGAACCGCAGAACCCAGGCCTTCGACCCCTTAGGAGACATCATGAGCAATGCAGCCCATACCACCGAAAATGCGATCAATGATATTCCGGTCGAGTTGGTCGAGCTTCAAAAGGTGATCGAAGCCCTGCCAACGGAACACAAGTTGGCGATCCAACCCGCCTTTCAGCGAGTTGTAGAGAGCACCAATCGTCGCCGAAAGATCCTCCAATTGGTCCAGGAATCGATCGGCCAACTTCGATTGGACATGAAGTATTTGGTCTTTGACTTGGAAGCTACCCGTCGCGAGCGAGACCGTTTCCAGGATCAACTTCGCGAACTCAACGGCGAAGAGGGAGACTTCAACGGCGATTCTTCCCCCGAATCGGAGTGATTACGAGCGAATCATCCCTCGATGATCGCGAGCCATGAAATCGACTCTGCAATTTGCGATTCCAACGAGCTTTGCGTAGGATAGAGGTCGGAATCAGGGATGGATTCCAGCCTTACTGTCCTTGCCGCCACCGAAAGTATCCATGGAATTTACGCCTCGTACTCTAACGCAGCGATGCATCGATTTGGAGCTGGCAACGTCGCAGCAAATCGACCGACTGTGGGGGGAACTGCGCACGGAACAAGTGACCATGGAAGAGCTCAAAACTCTTTTGCTTCGCAAAGGAATTTTGACCAATTTCCAACTCGACCGCATGTTGACGGGTGAGCGGCTTGGTTATTACTACGGACCGTATCGTGTTTTGTACATGATTGGAGCGGGAACGTTCGCTCGGGTCTTTCGCGCGGTTCATCGCGATACGGGCAAAGTCGTTGCCGTCAAAGTGTTGCGCCGCCGTCACCGAGACCAAGTCGCGCAGATCGAGCAATTCCTTCGCGAAGGGCGGATGGGACTCGAGTTGCGTCACCCCAACATCGTTACAATCTATGAAATCGTCAACGATCCACGAGCTCCGTATCTTGTGATGGAGTTTGTCGAAGGAGAGACTCTCCGCGAAATTCTCAAGATACGGGGCAAGTTCGAACCGTTGGATGCGTTGCGCGTGATTCAGGATATCTGCTCCGGACTCGACTTCGCCTTCCAACGCGGAATCACGCACCGCGACATGAAGCTATCCAACGTGTTGGTACACAGCAGCGGACGGTGCAAGTTGGTGGACTTCGGTTTGGCAGCTCTAGCCGATGTTTCTTCCCCCGAAGCGATTGCGGATTGCCCGAGCGCACGAGCTATCGACTACGCCGCGCTCGAACGAGGTACCTCGGTACGTAAAGGAGATGCGCGCAGCGACTTGTACTTTGTCGGTTGCATGTTCTACCACATCCTTACCAACAAGGCACCATTGGTTGAAACGCGCGACCGCTTGCACCGTTTGAACGTCAGCCGATTCCTGCAGATTGACCCTCTAGGAGACGTCTTACCCGGACTGCCCGACTTTGTGTATGCGATTTGCAACAAAGCCATGGAGTTCCAGCCCGACAAGCGATACCAAACTCCGGGTCAGATGCTTTCCGATATCGAAGCGGCTATTCACCGACTACAAAACCCCGAAGCGCCAGCCAGTTCTTCAGGGCAATCGCAGGATGCAGAAGTCATCGATCCGGAACAACTCAAGGAGGGTGAGGGCAAGACGGTGATGATCATTGAAAGCAAGGCTGAACTCCAGGACTTGCTCCGAGAAAAATTAAAAAAGCGAGGTTATCGCGTGCTCGTGTTCAGCAATCCCGAGCGCGGCCTAGCTCGTTTCTCGATGGGTGCCGCAAATGCGATCGATTGTGTGGTACTCTGCGCCGTGGATTTGGGGAATGAAGCCCTCGATGCATTCAATTCTATGGGAGAGCAAGAACAGACCAAGGATGTTCCTGTTATCATGTTGGTGGACCCGCGACAGCAACATGTGATCCGAGGGGCAAAAACCTCTGACCATCATGTCTTGTTGTCAATGCCCCTGAAGGTTCGAGAACTCAGACAGATGTTGGCTCGACTAACGCATCGACCGGTTGACCCGGTTACTTCCTAATACAACTCCATAATCTCGCGAAGGAGTGCCATGACAGAAAAAGACTGCCCACCGGCCGCAATTAGGAAACAGAGTCATCTGTTCTTTTATCTGTTTTTCGTTCTGACGTCATGCCTTTCGGCAATCGCACAAGATGCCACCGATGCGGAATCCACTTCTAGCAAGGATGTAAAGGTCGATGTCGAGCAGGCCAAGTCGGATGCGGAGCGATTGCTACCCAGCACCGCTATGATGTTCATGCAAATTGCACCTGTCGATCTCTGGGTAAACCACCCATTGAGAGATCGCATATTCGAGAGCGAACCATTTCAGCAGATATGGGACTCGCCCCAAGTCCTCAACGCTCGCACCGCGCTGGTGGCGGGCGAATGGGCGATGGGGATGAAGCTCGAGACGTTGGCTAAGCGATTGACGGCAGGGGGCGTCTACGTCGCCATCGACCCAGATACCGAGGGGATCGCTATGTTGATGCGAACCCGAGACGAGAAATGGTTGCAACGCACCATCACCAAGCTTCTGGAGTTCGCCCGCAACAATCAGGGGAACGAGACAGGCCAGCGCGAGATCCCGTCGGCCGTGTACAAAGGGATCCGAGGCTACAAATTCCAGGATACGGGATTCGCGCAACTGGGACCTTGGTTGCTGGTTACCAATAAGAATGAGTTAGCCAAATCGATCGTGGACCACTATGTGGATGGCAGTAGCGGTTCGTTGGCGGATGCGACTTGGCGTGTATCCTCGACCCACGGCCCGGATCTGCCGCGAGAGGGTCAGGACAAGTCCTCGATCATGTCGATCGCAACCGCAGAAGTGGATTTAGCGACCGCCCGCAGACTCTTTGCTTCGAACGATCTGTTTCGAGAGCAAGCCAAGGATTTCGGCGCTGAGTTATTGCTCGGAGGCATCCTGGAATTGCTGCAAAATGCTCCGAGCGTTGCTGTCGATCTGCGATTGGAACCGGATGCCGTATCGACCGATATCTCGTTTCCGACGGAAATGAAATGGTTTGAAGACTCGCGAGAGCATTACGTCGGACCGCGCGGCGAGGGAAAGTCGCTTCCTCTTCTTGCCGTCGAGGACTCGATCGCATCGCTCAGCACCTACCGCAATCTGTCGGAAATGTGGCTCAGGGCCGGTGATCTTTTCGATCAGCAGGTCAACGACCAACTCGCACAAGCCGACAACACCCTGACCACTCTTTTCTCAGGCCGAGATTTCGGGACCGATATTTTGGGCGCGATCGAACCTGAGATTCGGATGGTGGCCACGCCGCAAACATGGGAATCGGATCAGGCTGAACCATCGGTGAAACTGCCAGCGTTTGCAATGGTGGGCAAATTGAAAAACCCTCGCGCGATGCAAAAAGAGATGAAACGGATCTTTCAAAGTTTCATCGGGTTCTTGAATGTCGTCGGGGCGATGGAAGGGCAACCACAGTTGGATCTGATGTCCGAGACATCCGAAAACTCCTCCCTGTACTGGGGTGAGTATGTCGTCGACGCCGATCGAAAGTATGAAAACGGTCTGCCGATTCAATTCAATTTTTCACCGGCTCTCGCGTTTGTCGGCGATCACATGATTCTGTCGAGCACAACGAAACTGGCGAAGCAGTTGATTCTTCACCCGGATCGAATTGTCAGCGACCAAACTTCGAGCAACTCATCCCTTCATACAGAATTCGTGATCAGCGCGGAATCAGTACAGCAAGCGCTCGTAGCCAATCGCGACTCTCTGATTGCACAGAACATGCTGGAGAAAGGGCATACGCGAGTCGAAGCGGTCAAGGAAATCGATACACTGATGGGGATCCTTGAACTGCTCGACGAATTCAAGTTGGAAATGGCGTTTGCCGAACGCTCCATGATGAAGCTTCGAGTCAACTATCGGTAGCAGCGACTGCGAATCGGAGGGCTTGTGTCATACGAAATCGATCCTGCAACACCGATCGATCAGATTGATCCGAATTGGGCGTGGGAACCATGGCAAGCAAATGCCAAAGAACCCTGGGATGAAGCGCGGGTTCATCTTTTGTTCCGCCGCGGAGGTTTCGGATGCAGCATCCAGGAACGTGATGAAGCGTTAAAACGAGGTCCACAGCATTCGCTACGGATGCTTTATGGCGATGGCAGTCAGCAATTGCGATCTCGTGTCGAAAGCTTTGAGGAGGAGTCCGAATCTCTCGCTTCAGCCGTTCGAGCCGGAGGTAACCTCGAAGCCTTAGCGGCTTGGTGGATGCATCGCATCGTAAAGTCCCCCAGTCCGATCGTCGAAAAGATGACTCTGTTTTGGCATGGGCACTTTGCAACAGGTGCTGAGAAAGTGATCGATGCTGAACTGATGTATATTCAAAATCGGTCGCTTCGCGCCCGAGCGGTCGGCGATTTCCGAGCGATGGTGCACGAGATATCGAAAGACCCAGCGATGCTGATCTATCTGGACAGTATCTCCAATCGCAAAGCGCATCCCAACGAGAATTATGCCCGCGAATTGATGGAACTGTTTTGCTTGGGCGAGGGCAACTACACGGAACGGGATGTCCAAGAGCTAGCTCGTTGTTTCACCGGCTGGGAAATACGACGCAAAATGTTTCGTTTCAATCCCTATCAGCACGACTCGGGAATGAAACAGATCCTGGGACGCTCCGATATCGAGTCGGGTGAACAAGCTGTCGATGTGGTTCTCGATCAACCCAACATGCCTCGCTTTATCGCCACGAAGATCTTTCGATACTTGGTGTGCGACGAGCCGCAAGCGCCTGCCCCCTTGATTGAACCGCTCGCAAATCATTTCGTCCAATCGGGATACTCGATCGGCTCGCTCGTCGATCGAATATTGTCGAGCCGCCTCATGCTGTCCTCCTGGTGTGCAGGACGCAAGGTTCGATCTCCGGTAGAGTTCGCGGCCGAATTGATGCGAGGCTTGTCCGCGACCTCGAATTTGGAGCGTGTTTCCAAATTGCTCAAGCAACTTGGGCAGGGGCTGTTTTTTCCACCCAATGTCAAAGGTTGGGAAGGAGGCCGCTCATGGATCAATTCCTCTACACTGATCGGACGGGCGAATTTCGTCGTTGATTTGCTCGCCGACGGAAACACGAGGTTCGATGGCAAGCCGCTTGATGCCTGGTGCACCGCACACTCAATAAGCAACAACGAGTGGCTCGAGTGGCTCGAACGTTCGTTGTTGGTATTGCCATTGACCGAAGAGGAAAAAAATCGCTGCCGCAGCGGATCCCCGGCCACCATGCTTGGCCTTCTGGCTCGCAACCCAAAAATACATCTTTCGTAGGTAATCATGAAACGCAGAGAGTTTGGTATTGGAACAGTGGCCGCCGCGACCGGCTTAGCAATCGGTGCTGCAACCCCTGGTCGCTGGATGCAAACGCTCGCGAACGAACTAAGCCTCACTGATGCACCCGGCAGCAACGACCGGATTCTTGTCGTGGTCCAGTGGTCGGGCGGAAACGATGGGCTGAACACCGTTGTCCCGTATCGCAACGAGGATTATGCCAAGGCACGTCCCAAATTGAACATCGACCCATCGAGCGTGATCAAGTTGGACGACGATCTTGGGCTTCATCCATCCCTCAAGTCGCTCGATACGATGCTCGAGTCGGGACGATTGTCGATCATTCAAGGAGTCGGGTACCCATCCCCTAATCGCTCCCACTTTGAATCCATGGATATCTGGCACTCCTGTACGTACAAGCATGATCGGGCCGGTTCGGGATGGTTGGGGCGGTACTTGTCCGAGACCAATACGACTGCAGCTAAACAAGCCTCCGACGCGTTGGGGTTGCATATCGGGAGTGAACCGTTGCCACTCGCACTCAATGAACGAAGTGTGCAGATCCCATCCATTGCTTCGATCGAACAGATGCGTCTCAAGGGATCCAAGTGGCAGCGAGAAAGTACGTCTACGGCCACCTCCGATGACTCGGGACTGTTGGGCTTTGTATCCACCAGCGCACAGGCTGCCCTAGCAGCCAGCGAGAGACTCGAATCCGCATTATCGACGCCAGACGCTTCGGGTGATTTTCCGGAGACCTCCTTGGGAGAAAAACTGCGAATCATCTCGCGGTTGATCCATGCTGGCCTGGGAACACGCATCTACTATGTCACGCTCGATGGGTTTGACACTCATGCGAATCAATTGGATGTGCATGCGTCGTTGCTAAGACAATGGTCAGATGCCGTTGCGGCGTTTAGCCGATCGCTGGAACGAGGTGGACAGCGCGATCGAGTGCTGGTCATGACTTTCAGCGAGTTCGGCCGTCGCGTTGCGGAGAACGCCAGCCTGGGGACCGATCACGGGGCCGCGGCTCCCATGTTCTTCACGGGGCCTGTTTTCGCTTCGCAACGGATCGGGGAACTGCCCAGTTTGACCGACCTCGACGATGGAGACTTGAAATTTCATACTGATTTCCGAGATATTTATTCGGTCGTCATCGATGATTGGCTCGGGGGTTCTTCATCCAAGGCGCTCGGGCCAGCATTTCAGCGATCGAAAGCTACGCTCTCGCTTTTTCGTAGCTGATTAGCGTCGCACCTCGACAATAGGCTTCGAAGTGCGATTTTGGTGGCTGGAATTGCTAGCAGTCAATATTTTGCCAGGGATTATCATAACCCGACGCGTGAGCGAGGGAC
>JAGWWZ010000139.1 GCA_018970165.1 Planctomycetota bacterium
TCCAGTTCTCGATGTTCACATTGCCATTGATCACAACTCGACTGCCATACAGATCGAGATCCTTAGCACCTAAATCGCCATCGATTATGAGGGAACTCGTTCCCAACGAATTGAGATTGGCAGCCAATGCGAAACTGAGGTCACCCGTCCATCGACTAACCGTATTGTTTCCAGAGCTAGCAAGTCCACTTCCGGTGTTGCCTGCGGCTAAAAACTCGTCATCGACAGTGATCCCACCTTCCAATCGAATAGTCCCATGATCGATTGAAATAACCGTTCCTTGAGCGGCAGTACCGTTCGCAGCCCCCAAGGCCTTGTTATGTCGGACTGCGAGAACGCTCCCCTGAACCGTCGTTATCCCTGTGTAGCTGTTATTGCCAGAGATCGCTACAGTTCCCGTGCCGAGGGTTCGCACACTGCCACTCCCTGATATGACGCCACTGGCGGTCAACTCTGCATTGGTTTGCAGAAGGAGTTCATGTCCATTCGTGCTGATACTCCCCGAAACCACGAAGGGGTGTTGTTGTCCTTGGAAGCCCGTGCTTCGGTTCAGCGTGACAGGAAGCGAGAAAGCATTATTCTGTCCCTGCGATGTGACCGTGCCATCCAGAACAATCTCATTTCCCGAAATTGAGTATTCATTTCCGTCCAACTGGATTGAAGCAAAGAGTGTCCCAGGACTCAAGTTGTTGATATTGCCTGTCCGTGCAGCACCTGCAGGAAAAATAAGCGAATCACCAGACGATGGCGAGACATCTCCCACCCAATTCGCTGCGGTACTCCAATTGTTGTCCGCACCACCACCATCCCAAGTGACAACCGCCAATAGATCGCGTCGCTCCAAGCCTTCGTACCTGAGCGCTCGCCTACGTGGTACCAAATCGCTAAGAGTATCAACCGTCCAGCCCATCGCTTGCAACAATCGCGGCTTTACGTTTCGCCTCTGTTTGGAGACTCGCGGAGTAGTCGTCGTCGACCGAGCTTGTTGGTAGGTTGGGATCTGCGAGGTGGACTTGCGTTCGAACCACTTCGACCACCACGTCTCGGAGGTGTGCTTGGTCGCATCACCAATGTTCAGGTGAAGTAGTAACCCGCGGCGACTGCGGGCTACCTGCAACGACCGCATCAATCGTTGACGCCACTGGATGAATTTTCTACCGAAGATGGAAGAAGGTTTTCGCGATGAGGAGCGAACGGTTTTTTTCTGGGGCATGACGACGGGGGGGAGTGAGTGTGCGAAAATAAACGATGTCCGCGCGTTGCAATAGGCAATCGTTGCGGTCAGTACACTAGGTAAATCGCGAAGAATTCATCAGCTCGCGAATTTATCTGGTCCAGTATGCCAAGGTTCGCTTCTTCGTGCCAGCCTTTCCTCGGAACCGACAGCCATATCGTTGGCGGCGTCTCGGCAGAGCAATCCCATTAGGGGGGTGTGATCCACGGGAATTCCGAGCGTTCAGGTCCCAAGCCGCAACCTACGCGCTACCACTGCACATCGCGGAGCAACTTCAGATCGAGTTCGTTTTTCACGAAAGTCTTGTCGCGGTATCCTTGGGCGCTTGCGCGTTTCAAGGACTCAATTGCCCGTTCGCGATAAGCGGTTTTGTCCGCATCGCTTTCCGCCCGCGACGACATTTGTGCGTAGCTGCGAGCCAATTCGATCAATAGTTCATTATCGAGTTTCTCAGCGGGCCAATACGAGTCGGCAATTTCTTTCGCAGCGGCGACATCTCCGGATTGAGCCTCCGAGAGCATTTTTTCGATCCGGAAACGATCATTTCGAGGATCCCTGTCAAATTTAGCTCGTCGCAGAGTGAGCGCCTTGATTCCCGGCGAGTCTGCCTCAGGTAATCCCAACTCGCGCCGCCATTGACAGAGTCGATAGTGAGCCACAGCTGCGGTTCGAATGAACTCGGTATGATCTGGTGCGAACGTCAGCAACCGATCGGCGAGCTTGACTGCTTCTTCCAGTCCCGCCAACCCATCGTCGGTGCGCTGGGTTTGGGCCAGGAACTCGGACAACAATCCTAATTTGCCGCAATAATCTCTGAGGATGCTCGCGTTGGTCTGGTCCCGTTCGAATGCTTCTTTCGCGGTTGCCACAACGGGCCGCAATATCTCTTCCATCTTCTCCGGTTCTCCGGTGCGATTGGCGATTGTGGCATAGGCCAGCATCGTGATCGAAAGGGCATCTCGCATCGCCTTGATGGCATTTTGCTTATTGGCTGCGGGAACTTGGGCCAGGGACGGGTCGGTCTCAATGGATGTGATCGCCTCTTGGTACAATCGCTGAGCCTCCAGCGAGTGGATCTTTGCTTGATCGAGATCGCCGATACGAATGTAGGTGACCGCGACATCGTGATAGGCGCGAGCGAGCAGTTGTAGTTTTTGAAACCCTGGGTATTTCCCTTCCCCATTTTCATCCGCTCGGGAGTTTTCAAAGATGTCTTTGGCGATAGCAAGTTGCTGTTGATGATAGGCCAAGCTGCTTTCCATATCGCGGCCCAATTCCCGTTTCAAATCGCCGATGGATCGAACGATTTGAAGGTAGTTTGACCTCGCTGCATCCGTTTTCTTCTTCTCCGCGCGCTCCTTGAAGAACTGTTCCAACTCCAGGTAATATTTTTCCGCCGACTCTTTCATGTTCTGAGCGGCCATATCATCGGCTAGGGTTTTGCGCAGCGCGGCCGCGGTCAACCTGGCTTTATCGTCCGTAGGCATCTCCTTGAGCACTTCGCGTTCGATGAGAGGCAGGATCGTCTTCATCATGCGATCTCGCGTTTCTTTCATGCGAGGTACTTCGTTGGTGTCGATCGATTGCACTTCATTGAAGAATGTTTGCACCGTTTGGACGATGCTTTCTGCTCGACGCACTGCGACTGCTTCGCTTTCGGTAGCTCGCTTCTCGTTGGCCTGAGCAACCCTCTCATTCTCGAGTGCTGTGAGTTCGTTTTGTTTGGCGATGCGGGCTTGTTCTAATGTTGCCTCCTGGGCCGTTTGCAGTTCTTTGTTTTTGCTGTTTAGAGTGAAGGCCGACCAGGTAGAGATCGTGGCCACCGCGAGCAAACCGACAGCGGCAGCGATCGATAGGTTTCCGACGAGTCGATTGCGTTTGTACCACCGCCATGCTTTTTCGACTTGGCTTACAGGCCTTGCGATGATCGGTTCGCCACGCAAGTATCTTTCCAGGTCATCAGCCAACTCTGCACATGAGGCGTAGCGTTTTTCTGGCTCTTTCGACAGAGTCTTGAGACAGATCGTTTCCAGATCCAACGGCACTTTGGGTTGCAGTTCCCGAGGTGCCAGCGGTTCTTTCTTGATCACCTGCATGATGGTTTCCAGCGGCTTCGGCGATACGAATGGAGGCCGACCGGTCAGAAATTCGTAAAGCATTGCGCCGAGAGAATATTGATCTGTAGCTGGCCCCAACTTAGCAATCGCGCCTTGGGCTTGCTCGGGCGACATGTAACTCGGGGTTCCCATGACGGTCCCTTCCCGCGTTGTCCCCGAACCTGCAGCCTCCTCTTCGAGTCGTTTCGCGAGACCGAAGTCGGTTACTTTGGGAACCCCTTCTTTAGACAACAAGATGTTGGCCGGTTTGAGATCGCGATGCAGCACTCCGTGGTCATGAGCATATTGCATCGCTCGGCAGATGGTGACCAGCAGTTTCGCACCCTCTTGCGGCGGCAGCGGCTTTCCTCTCAGTTTGTCATCGAGGCTTTGACCATCGACAAATTCCAGCGAGAAGAAGGGGAGTTGTTCATGTTCACCAATCTCGAAGATCTGCACAATGTTGGGGTGTTGAAGATGAGCAACCGCCTTGGCTTCTGAAAGAAAGCGATCCAGCGCAGTAGAAGAAGAGTGAGAACCTGCCAGCACCATTTTGAGGGCAACGGTTCTCCCTAGCTTCGCTTGATAAGCTAAATAAACTATCCCCATACCGCCGCGTCCCAGCACGCGCACGATGGAGTACGGGCCAATCGATTTCGGGAACCGCGAGTCGTCTTCGCTTTCCCTTCCGAAATCAATTTGATTTTGTCGTGCCGATTGAATTGAGAAATCAATATCCCGGTAACCATCGCGCTGCCGCGATGAATAGTCGACCGTGGCGCCCGCCTCACCGGCAAATTCGCGTCGAAGGCTCTCGCTGATACCGACGCTTGTCACCTCGCTAGCGTTGCCGGATAAGGCTTTACCGGAAGAGAAATCGAGCGTTTGATCGGGACTTACCGTTGGGTATTCGACGGTCGCATTGGGCGCCAATGCTCCAGGACGTTCACTTGGGCCAGCGGCGATCGCTGCATCATCGGATTCCGGTGGCAAGGTCGTGGCAATCGGAGCCGCCGTTTTTAGATCCTCCGTGGATTCAAGCGTGCCAGCTTCAAGAGAGGTCTTCCGAAGTTTGTCCTTTAATGTGTCGTCAACAACAGGAAATTGAGTGGAATCGATCGCAGGTTGGGAATGCGATGGTGGGTACCCTGTCTTCGAATTATTGCTGTCAGTCACCTTTGCAGGGTGGGATGAGTCTGGATCTCTCGTTCTATCGTTACTCATAAATGTATCGCGCGGGAGAAGCGGGCTTGTTGTGCGAAACCTCGACCTCCGTAGCGTTCGTCGAGGACGCGTGGTAGCCGTGGGGATGTAACTGTACGGTACTGCATCGCTCGGTTTCTGCATCGTTCGCTACACAGTTCCTGTGCTGGCAAGAATGCAATAATACCAACCTTTTGGCGGTTGAGCGAGGACATTTGAAACTACCAATTTATTTTCAGCTGCTCGCGTAAAAATCTCGATCCGGAAACGGCGACCGGCAACTGGCATGCAGTCAGCCCAAATGGCACCAACCACCTCATCGCGCCTTGCTCGGCTATCCAGGCCGTACCAAAGCTCAAATGCACCGGGTCGCCCCTTGTTACTCTCGATGCCGACCGGCTACGGAAAACCGACAACTACGCCGTAATGGATTGAGCCCATCGGGCCCGCTAGTCGGCCGAGAGTCTTGGCAGTGTGATAGAACCACGGCCGCCCCAAAAGTCCTTTCGCCATCGGGGAAGGCATCACACGCTTGACCACGCTCCGCGCTTTGAACCAGTAACGATCGTGAAAGTAGATGCGATCAAGTATGGTCCCATGCATCGCACGGAAATTCTCATCAAACTGTTTGCGGCCATCTGCTTTGATACGCCCGCATGCGACGATGATACCGTCTCGAGTCAGAAAACCTTTGTGGATCGCGAGCACATGGCACCACCAGTCTCGATTGCCACTGATATCCATATCACTCATGAGAATCAGATCGAAGCAATCACTTTCATAACCCGGATCGGTCGCGTCTCTTACATCTACCTGAACCCTTTGGCACCCAGCTTGCTCGCACCTCTCACGCGTTCGCTCAACGGCCGACGGTGCAAAATCGTACGCGAATACCTGCTCCGAAAAATCATCCAACAAAACCGTCAGCTGTCCCAACCCGCATGCGACATCAAGAGCGCGGCGTGGAGCAGGGAACCAGTTGCGGGCCGCATCGGCGATCGTTCGAAAACGAACACGGTCTGCATAAGAGGAATAGTCCCAAGGATCGCTATGAGTTTGATAGGTCTCCTCATAACGCTTCTGTCGATACAGATTTGCCTCTAGATCGACAGCGGATACCGGTGGATTGGCCATGCAAGAACTCCTTTTCAAGCATGTCGGCTGGCTCGGCTCTATGTGCGACCGGGAATCTATCTTGAGAGTCGATTTCGTCGCCAGATCAGAAGATTGATTTTTCGAGAGATTCAGGCTGGGAAGTGATCCCAACCCGAAACGTAAGTGAGGGATCCCAACCCGAAACGTAAGTGAGGGATGGATTTACGTCGCTTGCGACGCCTTCCCTCATTTGTCCCTCGCTCACGCGTCGGGTTAGGATAATGCCAAGCTAAACGCTGCCTCCTAGCAATCAATAACGACAAAATCGCAACCTCCACAGTGGAAACCGCAGCGGATTCCATGCTCCTGACAGGGGTTACTTGCGCTCGTAGGTAAAGTCCAGCGTCTTCTCACCCAAGCCGAACTTCCTGAACTCCTCAAGCAATCTATTTCGGTTCAATTCGGATGACGAATTTTGAATCGTGCTCGAAAATGCATAGACGGTCAGGTGATACGTCTTGGAGCCTGGGCCTTTGGAGCATACCGGATCGTATTCGGCTCGCTTCTTGTCGTTTACGCCAAACGTTCCGACTCCCTTGCTGTTCTGTTCCAGTTTCGTCACATCGGCGGGTATGTTGTAAACCAGCCAGTACGACTTCTCGCGATCGGGAGCCTCGTGCCACATGCTAACCGCTATTGATTTGGTCCCTTCGGGCAATCCCGTCCACGCGATGGCGGGAGACTGTCCCTTGCCATCGCAACTACAGTCGACCGACAGTGCACCTTTGGCATCCACCGACGAACTTGACAGTACGATAGCGTTTGCCTTGCTTTGTGGATCTGGCTTCTTTATCGCTTGTGCGCCAGGCTTCTTCGGTGGTGGTTCCGGTGGCTTTCCGCCACCTGGCCCGCGACCACCACCGGGGCCGCGTGTGCGTGGTCGATAGCTCTCCGTATTGGTGCGCCCCGCCGGATCGGTGAACACGAATTGGTACGAGCCATCCGGCTGCGGCATGTAGCGAACCGTTCCCGGTTTGCCTTGGACCTCATAGGTTAGCGTCGATGTTCCATCCTTCTGTTCGAACTTGGTAATCGTTGCTCCTCGCATGGGCGGTAGCGCCTCGCGGACACCTTGGGCTCGCGGTTGCGGATCAACTTGATCGTCCCGTTCAACGACTTCGCCGAAGAACCCTCCGTTGATGTAGGGATACTTGGGCGTGGCATGGTAGTGGTAATTGCCTTGCGCATCGCGATGACCGTTGAGCCAATCGAGCGGTGCGAAATCGGGATCCGTGGGATCCTGATATCCATAAAGCGGATAGCCATCGAGTGCATAGCCAATGGGCTGTCCCTTGCCGACGATCTTTTCGAGATGAACAGGTGCGATGTGGTAGTGATAGTCGTCCGCTCGGCCGCAGTGACCTCCGTACTGATCCAACTCGCCGACCAAATAGGCATCATCGCCTCGGTTGTTGAGGGGGTTGAAGATCGGGACTCCATTGACGGCTAGCGCGATCGCCCCGCGAAGGAATTTGCCATTCGCGCTCATCGGTTTTTTAGCAGGTACGGGATGGAGGGGGATGCGCCATGCGTTGTCGCCTCGATAAGGCTGAGGCAATGGGACCTGTTGTTGCCATGCGCGGATGCCGACCATCATCGGATGATCCGGGATGCCATTGGACTCAACAAACAGAAAGTCCCGGTCCCAACGAACGTTCACAGTCGATGCAAACGGCGCGAAGGCATCTGCGATCGCAGGGCGAGAAGTATCCTGTTGCAACTCTTCTTCGTTGCGGTGCGCTATGAGGATCATTTCGTTGCTGGCGTTGAGACGCTGAATTTCCCTCTTCTTTTCCAGCACCCACGATCGAGTCGACTCTTTGAGATCCGCGAGCGCAATCGATCGGACTCTACCACTCGAAGTCAAGATCAGGACTTTGCCGTCGTCGGCCGAAATATAGCTGCCATGAAAATGGGAGCCATCGGCGAGATACCAGGTTCGGGAATTCGCGGAATCGCCGTGCCCGCCCTCGTGAGCCCACAGCGTAGAGCATGGAAACGATGAGGCGATCAATAACAGCATCAATAACCGATGGAAGCGTTCGCACATACTATTTCCCTTTGCCTTTGGGTGGACCTGTTTTGTTGCCTCCTCGTTTGCCTTTGCCGGCATCGTCCGAGGGCTTGGCGTTCGGATCGAAGTTTGGGTTGACGGTCGGCAACTGAGCGCGGACGGCCGTTAGATACTCCTCGAGTTGTCCTCGCATTTGCTGAGTCTCACGCGGCATCTTGCCAGCCAAGTCTTGACGCTCTGACAGATCTTTGGAGAGATCAAACAGCATCCAGCGATCATCTTCGTAGGTGTGTACGAGCTTGAGAGAACCGACCAAGAGAGACGATTGGGGGCCCTCGCTTTGATAATGCGGGAAGTGAAAGGCTAGGCCAGGGAATCGGCGTTTGACGGTTCCCTCACCGTTTTGGATCAAGACTTCGCGGATGCTTCCTCCTTCGATATTCGCTGGAATCGCAGTGGTGGGAACGCCAGCCCAATCACAAAAGGTCGCGAAGAAGTCATAACCAACGACGGGGACTGCGGACCAAGAGTTGGCGGCAACACCGGGGCCTTGAATGATCAAAGGGACGCGGATCCCACCTTCCCAAACTCCACCTTTGCCGCCACGCAGTGCACCTTTCTTGCCACCTCCCGATCCGTTATCCGACATGTAGATGATGAAGGTGGATTCGGCGAGCCCCAAGCGATCGACGGCGTCCATCACACGTCCTACCCCTTGATCGAGGTCTTCGGTGAGTGCGGCAGTATACATTTGCTTTTCATCTGCATCGGGCATCAGTCGTTTATACTTTTCGACCGATGCCTTGGAAGCATTTTGATTTGCGTGAAGCGCATTCCACGACAGTTGGATAAAGAAGGGTTTGCCGCTTTGCTTGGCCTGAGTCATGACTTGTTCAGCGCGCTGGGCCATACCAAAGATATCGACGGGATTTGGATCCTCGAATTTGAAAGCGTTTTCATTTCCCGTATCTCCATCGTGCGCGTCGTAGCCATGTCGCCCGGGCCCACCGCCACCGATATGCCACTTTCCAAAGTGCGCTGTCGTGTATCCATGTGCACGCAGTAGTTCGCCGATTGTCACCTCATCTTCGGAGATGTTCTTGATCAGCCTCGGTTCGGTCAGTCGCATCCCTTCGACCGCAGGAGCGGCCTTGGTCCAATGTAGTTGGGCCGGTGATTTGCCCGTTTGTAGGCTGATACGAGTCGGCGAGCATACCGGAGCAGGGGAGTATGCTTGCGAAAATCGCATCCCGCGAGCCGCTAGTCGTTCGAGATTCGGAGTGTGAAACCATTGGCCTCGCGATTCAGCAACGCTCGGATGCATAGGAACAGACGAACCGTTCCATCCCTGATCGTCGGAGAGCATGAAAATAATATTCGGACGTTCCTCGCTCCTGCCCAACGACTGCAGGCACGACAGGGACACGATTAAGAACAAACCGATCCAAGCCTTGCTTTTCATAAACGACTGTTTCATTCTTCCTAAGGAATCACCCTTGCTACTGATGCTTCGCATTACTTCGTTTTCACTTCGTAGGAGAAAGTGACTTCACCGTTTCGAGTTTCCGAACCAGGCTTATCTACATAGGTTCGGACGTAATCGACTCGAGCCGCATCGGCATCGACACGGACTCGTACATAGCCAGAACTAGGTTGTATTTCGCCCGCGATGTACCCGTATTCTGAGGCGGTGCGTGTGTTGCCAGCACGAGAGTGGCTCGGCTGGGGCACTTCTTGGTAGACAATGCCGTCGAGATCCTGCTTCACGAACAAGTGATCGTGGCCATGGAAGACGATCGATGCGCCGCTATCGACCAGCAGCTGATGAATCGGTTTGCCCCAACTCGGCCGATACTTGTCAAACTCGTATTCACCCTGCATGTTGCGGCCACCCCACTCCCAAAGGTTCGCCACCTCGATGCCTCCGCGTTGGTTGGATACTGCACCGCCGACAAGGTGATGAATGAAGATGAAGCGATACTTAGAGGGTTTGTTCAGTTCTTGCTTGAGCCACTGGTATTGAGCTTCCCCAAGGGTCCAGTACCAATTCGACTCTTGCCCACCACCGCCGCCTTGCCCACCGCCGCCTTGCCCACCGCCGCCTTGTCCACCGCCGCCGCGGCGTTTGCTCACGGTATAGCGGTACGGATCGAGGACGATGAACTGTGCATCGCCCCATTGCCATGCGTAGTAGTCCTCGGCGAAACCGATATCGGGTTCCTTGGCTTGATTGCCAGTGTAGAAGTGATTTGGAAAGGGATTGGGGAACAGAGACTTGCGAGTCGCAGCTGCCCATTGAAAGGAACTGCGACCATTGGATTCGCCATCGTGGTTCCCCATGACGAAGAACAACGGTGCTGAGCTGCACAGATGGGACAGGTAGTAGCGTTGAGCCAGGTATTGACCATACGAGTATTCCGGTTTCAGGTACTTGCCAGTCATGAATGTATCCCCGAGTTCCAAGTGAAAATCGGGTTGCGATGCGAGCGCGTTGCTGAGTGTTTGCAAGTAGACCTCACCGCTTGAATTTTCATCCAAGTGCGAATCGGCGGTGACGGAGAATACAAAACGATCGCCCGGATCGCGTTGGGTGTGGAAGGTCATCTCTTCGCTGGTGAGCGAGGCTCGCTGATCGGACCCTTCAAAAACCCAGCGGTACTGATAGCTTGTGTTTTTTGTCAGGGACTTCAAAACGATAGCGCATGGTTTACCGGAATCGACCTGAATCGATTCGGATCTCTGCCATGCAATTTCCCCAACGGGACGATATTCGATGTGTCCTCGACCGTCTGCGTTATGCAGAATTCGAACTTCAATAGACGAATCGGTGGGGCGTCCGAGGATCAAGTCGAACGGGTGGTCGGGGATCTCGTTTGCTTTGGGAGGCTTTTCGTAATTGCCAAGTCCGCTCCCACCGCGACCGGGTTGTTCTCCACGTCGCTGTCGAGGTTCCTGCGAAAGTATCGGGCTGGCGAAAACACCGAAGCAAAGTGTAGCGCATGCTACAATAAGAAAGCTGCGTTTCACATGGGGAGAATCATTCATCGTCGAGTCAACACAGACTATGTTTTCTAGAAAAACAGAAAGGTTCATCGCTTGCCTCGCGGCGGGCGTTGAGGGCCCTCAGGAACGACGTTGTTGAGATTGGAAAAATCAGTACGCTTCTTCCCGTCTGGTGGGGCAGTGACCACGTGTCGAAAGATCACCACATTGTCGAGTTCGATATCGCCGCTCCAAATGAACTTGGCACCCTCAAAGTCGTAGTCATTGAAGACTGGCTTGGGCCCGACTTGCTCATGCGAGTATTCTGTTGCCTTGGACCAGGAACTATCATCGAACCCGACAGCAAACCAATCGGCGGGAACAGGTTCCGATCGCACCCTCGGGTTCTTAGTATCACGGTCGATGGGTCCGGTTGAGAAGGCTTTGACCTTCCATGTTGCATTGGTGACCGTGCCATCCCCGAATTTTAGAATGAAGCCTGCATCGCCAATGTTCGTATTGGCATATTCCATTCCTGTTTTGGGGTCTGCGTTGTCTTTGGCCAGGACGGCAATCGTCATCGGATAGGTCGGGAGCATATCGACGGAGATCACGTTGTGCGGCACGAAAGATATCGAATCCACAGCTACCAACTCGCCGTTGATGTAGAGTATGAACCAGTTGTCGGCGTACATGTTCGCCTTGACGGTATCGCTCATCTGAGGTTTGCGGATTCCCGATTGGCTTTTGTTAGCCGACGCAGGTTCCTGGGCTAACACCCAGGAAGCGAAGCAAGTCACAAGGGCGATGCACGATAGCCATCGCCATGTACGAGAGGTTCGGGATCGGTTTTGTTTCGACTGCTTATTCACGTTCGATCTCTCTGTCAGGGGCATGATGATTGCGATGATGGAAGAAGTCTTCGGGAACGGTTGGTGGCTGCATGGCTGACAAGAGGACCGTGATTCGTTCTGGGCCGTAGGGCATGTCGACGAAGCGGACGTGCTCGATCACACCGCTCTGGGCGAAGTAAGTGATTTCCACGCGTCGCGGCCCGCGCTGTCCTCGTTTCTTGGTGGCAACCAACAATCGCCGTGGCTCCAGGTTCTCTTGATCTTCATCGGCGTACTCGACAGGTAGCAAGGCGATATCGGATACGGCCTGCAATTGCAGGAGTGCGTCGCTCAGGTTGCAGAGAGGCATGGAAAATTCATGGCCAGGAACATCGCGATTGAATCTTGTGAGGTCATCGCTGACTCGCACCGGTCCGTCGGGCGAGATGGCCCAGCTCGATTGACCATCGCATCCAGTGATGAAATCCTGGCCGCTGCGTGTCTTGCGCATTAGCACGAATTCCTGTTTGCCTCGGATGACCAGACGAGCTTGATCCAGTGGCGGCTTGATCGGCTTTCGATCATCCCATTCGACGCGTCGACGCTTGGGAGGTGAGGGCTCCGACATCGGTTCCACGTCGATCGAGTAAGCGCGGATCACTTGCAGGGAACTGGCCGCAATCACACGCTGCAGTTCCGACACACCCGCCAGAGCATTCGTGTTGCTCTCTTTCCATAATGCAAACGCAAGGAGGGCAGTGGCAGCGATCGCGGCGCCGGTGAGTAGCTTGCGCCGAGAGATCGGGAACCGAATGTTTCCAGGATCCTCCGATGCTGGGGCGAGGTTGATGGATTTCTCGTGTTCGAGATCGCGAGGCGAGGATGCTATCGCTTGGATCGCAGATTGAGCCTGGAATTGACCTCTCAATCGATCGTGCAGATAGGCGTTTTCGATGAAGCAATCCAAGGAAGCTTTGTCGCTCCGAAGGGATTCTTGCAGAGATCGGAGTTCCTGCTCGGAGATTTCGCCATCGAAGTATTTCGGGATCAGTTCATCGAGTTCGGGTTTCACGACAGACCCTCTTGAGCCGAACGACTTCGGATGCAGTCTCGCAGTCGGTCTCGCAATCGCTGCAGCGTCTTTGCGACAGCATTCGCGCTGGAGTTTATTTTCTGGGCGATCGCAGCGGGCTTGAGATCATCGCGATACCGCCATTGAAGGATGTTTCGGGAGCGATCGTCCAACCGCTCCATGCATCCGCCGAGAAACTGTAGGCGATGCAGCATCTCGGACCCCGAGTCGTCGAATGCATCGGCCAAGTGGACGATGATCTCTTCGTCGAAGGTCAAACGATCGCGGCCGACCCGACGGTAGTAGTTGTGCACTTGATTGCGTGCGATCCCGATTGCCCAGGATTGAAAGGGTTTGGCCGGATCGTAGCGGTCGAAGGATTCTAAAACGGCGACGGCAATTTCCTGCAGCAGATCATCTCGAGCCGCGAAATCGCGGACCGCTGCACCCACGTAGGCCGAGATCACCGGTTGAACCCGTGTCCATTGCTTGGCGGCTTCGAGAAACTGATTGTCCACGCGTTGTTCCTTCACAGTAGTTGTTAACACAGGCCGAGGATTCATGACCTGCAAAACGCAAAAATTTTCTTGCTAGGACGCCAGTCCAACGGTTCGCGAGTTTTTCCTGTTGATAAACTGCTGAAAAATGTTCCGTGGGTTTCGTCACGCGTTCGCCAATCTCTCCACATCTCAAAAAAGTAAGGGACTACGAAACATGTCCAGTCGCCAAGTGATACTCGCGAAGCTGCATGATCAAGTCGCCAGTGGCAAACCGATTATCGGTGCCGGGGCAGGGACGGGGATATCGGCAAAATGCGAGGAGGCGGGGGGAGTTGATCTGATCG
>JAGWWZ010000314.1 GCA_018970165.1 Planctomycetota bacterium
CCAGAAATCCCCGAATTGTGCCTCCCACAGGATCAACCCCTCCGGACAATCCAAGCTGTATCCGTATTCGAATCCGAGAACGGCGGCTTCGGAAAGCGGACTGTTGACGATTTCAATTCTCGCTTGATTAGGATCTAAATGAGCAAGAGACAAATAGCGTGCGTTGTTATCGACATCGTGAAGAACCGAATGCCGCTGTGAAAAAGTTCCACGCTGTGAATCCTGGCCCGTCAAACGAATGGGATGGCCGTCGAGCAGCAACGAACCGAATGCGAGGGCTTCGCCAGCCGACCAATCAAGTCGCTGTTTGCTCAGGGACATATCGCGGCGATCTTCCAGGAATCGAACAATTTTCTTGTGTGGAGAGAAGCCCGCTGGATACTCGCACAACTTCGAGAGGATCGTCGATGCATGCGATTTGGAAATCGAAGTCGTGACCGATTCATGCGCAGGTTCGGGACCACCGAAATAGCCGGACCAATATCCGGTCATACTCTGCAAGTCATAAACAAACGGTTCACTCTTGGCCAACTCGAACTCGCGCGTCAACTTGGCATGCCGCGCTTCGTCCACCGCATCAGCTTCCTGACGGGTCATGCCGTTCATGCTCAGCAAATGCTCAAGATAGCTTTCGCGAACGCCCTTCTTCTTGTCGATGGCTGCGTACATGATCGGCTGAGTGTACCGCGGCTCGTCCGCTTCGTTATGACCTAGCTTGCGATAGGCATACATGTCGATGACGACGTCCTTCTCGAATTCCTTGCGGAAGTCCATCGCCAAGTTCACGACCTGGGCCACCGCTTCGGGGTCCTCGCCGTTGACGTGGAAGATTGGAATCTGAAGCATCTTCGCGATGTCGGTAGCGTAGGTACAAGAGCGACCTTGATCCGGTTCGGTTGTGAAACCGACTTGGTTATTGAGAACGATATGAAGCGTACCCCCCGTTCGATAACCTGCCAGTTCGCTCAGATTGAGGGTCTCCTGCACAACCCCTTCGCCGATGAAGGCCGCGTCGCCATGAATCAAGATCGTCATATTGTCGGTGCGATGAACATCGCCATCGCGATCTTGCTTGGCGCGACAACGACCGAGCGCGACAGGGTTGACGAATTCCAAGTGGCTGGGATTGAAGCACAGCGAGATGTGCACCTTCTGTCCGGTGCTAGTGGTCCAATCGCTGCTGTATCCCATGTGATACTTAACGTCGCCACCACCCCGGAACAACTCAGGATTCGGATCGTCGAAGGACCAGAAAATACTTTGAGCTCGTTTGCCCATGATGTTGGCCAGCACGTTCAAGCGACCGCGGTGCGCCATCGCCATCACCACGTTTCGCGCACCGTGTTGACCTGCCTTCTCAAGAGCCCGATCCAACAATGGGATTAAGCTCTCGGAACCTTCGAGCGAAAATGTCTTAGAGCCTGTGTACTTCTTGCGAATGAACTCTTCGAAGATCGATGCATCAGCAAGCTTGGTGTAGATTCGCATCTGCACTTCGCGAGACAGTTGAAGGCGATTTTCCGTCGACTCCATCCGTCGTTGCAACCAATCGCGGATGTTTCGATTGTCGATGTGCATGAACTGCGCACCGATGCTGCGGCAGTATGTATTGCGAAGCTTCTCAATGATGTCCGCGAGCGTGCGACCGTTGGTGTATTGGATGTTCGGGGCGGTAAATGGCCGTCGAAGATCCTCCTCCGTCAGCCCATACGACGCTGGCTCCAACTCGGGAGGTCCCTTGCGACTCAAACCCAGCGGATCAATCTTAGCCATCAAGTGCCCGCGAACACGATACTCGCGCACCAATTGATCGACCCGCTCTTGCATGCGAGCCAACCACAATGCATCGGGAAGCCCTTCGGCAACTTGCTCGCTACTTCCCGTCTCGCCGATGAATCCCTCCGACTGGGCCGAGAGCGAAAACTCTTCAAAGTACTTCCGCCATACCTCGGAAACGCTCGACGGGTCTTGAATGTACCTGACATATAAGTCGTCGATGTAATCGAGACTGTAAGTGTTCATAGGGTGTCAAATCTGTAATGGAGGTTGGGTCGCTCGGTTGTCTCAGGCTTCGACCGCTTCAGGCTTCGAGCAATCGCCTGAGCCATCTCTTTACTATCCATGAA
>JAGWWZ010000140.1 GCA_018970165.1 Planctomycetota bacterium
TGAATTGCAGCGCAAGCTTTTAGAAAACGATTCGGTCGCTAAGAGCATTCGCGTCGAAGCTGCTGTCGGACTCTCTCGCAACAAGGCCAATCATCCGGTACTGATCGAATTGGCTCGCGCTGAAAAACTCCCTGTCGAAGCTCGGCCGCTCATCGGTTCAGCATTGCGAGCTTCTGAGGATGGCGAGCTTCGCAAGGCCGCAGAGCAGCTTTTCCCGATGCTCAAATCGAATCAGAATCCGTTGCCACCGATCGATGTACTAGCGAAGAAGAAGGGGAATGTTGAGAACGGTCGGAAACTCTACTTCGGCGCATCGACTTGTTCACAATGTCATATGGTTGGCAAGGAAGGGCAGAACGTTGGCCCGAGCTTGACCGAGATCGGGGACAAACTGACGCGCGAGGCGATGTATGTTTCGATCTTGTCTCCGAGCGCCGGGATCAGCCACAACTACGAAGCGTATACGGCGCGCAATTCAGATGGCGAAGTGGTCACCGGGCTCTTGGTCTCCAAGACCGAGTCGGGGGTGACGCTCAAGGACGCCAAGGGGATCGAGCGAACGATTCCAGCGGCCGAGTTGGAGGAGTTCCGCAAGATGGAGAAGTCTCTGATGCCCGAGAACTTGCAAGAGACGATGAGCGAAGCGGACTTGGTCGATATCGTGGAGTATCTAACGACTCTGCGGAAGTGATTCGATGAATCGCTTCAATGGGGCAGCGTACAGGAGTTGTTTCGGATCCTGCGGATCTGGCCCTTGATCGCTGTTCGAAGGGAGATTTCCGTTGCATCGGTCGCTCCCTCGACTTCCTTCAAGATCCGAAGGGCTTCGGGAACTTGTCCCGACTCGGCTAATTGCAGTGCCATATCGATTCGGAAGGAACTGGCTTGCTCGGGACACTGTTCGATCGCTGTGCGGTAGGTTTCGATGCACTGCTCGAATCGTCGCTCGCGAGCGAACGCGTCGGCGAGCCATGAATAAACCTTGGCCTGTTCCAATTGCGAATTGCCGTTCGGGTTCTGCAACGCAAAGCGACAGACTTCTTGGACTCTTTTCCAATCCTCCATCTCGCGGTTGCACAGGATTTTAAGAAATGTTGCTGAGCGATTATTCGGTTGAGTCTGTTCCAGTAGTTTCCATGCGTCCTGCAATCGATCAATCGCCATCAACTTGACGGCTCGATCGAGTTTCGCGGAGTCCGAAGAGAGGTCGCTCGGGATTTTGCATTCGCGTTCAAGGGCGTCGACGGTTTGCATCGATTGCAATAGTTTCCTTTTGCAGTTCTCGCCTGAGATCGAGGATGTGTCATCCAGTTCCATTACTTGCTGGGTCAGAAGCATCAGCTTTTTGGGGGAGGTTCTTGGGTCGATTTGCGAAGATGATTGAATGAGGCTGTGCCGTTGATGGCTCGCGTAAACAATCGACGGGACAGAAATCAAAATTCCGGCCAGTAACCATTCTCGCCAGGTATTGGTTCGATGAGGGACAGGACAACTGAGTATCCAGGGAATGGCAATTGCCAGTGCGAGCATCGTGCGGATGGCCCATCGCGATGCGAACCCCCAAGTCGTCGGTATCATGGAATCGGAGAGGAGGGGGAGAGTCGTTTCGAAACTGGCAATTCCGAGGACGGCAACGATGGACAACCAAAGAGCAAACCTGCGTTGAAGCTGCAGCCATGAAGCCAGACAATACGCGATAGGAATCGCTGCCAAGAGATGAATAGCGGTCAATCGATGATTGACGAATACAGGGGTCGGGTCCGGCAGCAAGTAGAGCAGCACGCAGCCTGCGATCGTCATGCTCACCCACCATGCCCACTCGAGAACAACTCGCGAATCGCTGAGAGTATCGAATTCCGATTTGCGGGGTGCAGCCTGTTCAATCCGACGTTTCGTCATGAAGCACCCAAGGCGTGAGACGTTTCGACTCGCCGTAGTTTCCAGATCATACCGTCCCACGCGTAGTGCGTGAATGCTGCCCAGAGATTCAGGCCTTGCCAAAAAGTCGCCAACTCGACAGACCAACGATTCACCCACAGGGAGAACGATCCCAATAGGATCATGAAGCATACGAGGACAATCGGCCAATAGGAACTGATCGAACGCATCCAACCAGCGGATCCATGGGATTCGCGACGCATCGCGTAGTGGCTGACGATTCCAAAATACTCGACCGCGTGAAAGAGAGAAGCCGCCGTAGCAAAACAAAGAATCCAATGAGCTTGGCTGGCTCGGAATGAAAGCAGATAACCCGAGTAGAGGCTCAGAAAACTCGCCAAGTAAATCAACTTTGGCAGTCGGCGGATTTCCCAGGGAGCGATGTTCGTAATCAGCAAAGCAATAGGCAACAGCAAGACGACGACATCGGTCCAATACAACGCTTGTTCCGGGATATCGGGTATCCACGACGAATAGGTCATCCGATTAGCTGTTCGGAGGATCACGTAGGTGATCATCCATCGGACTCCCCAACGCTCGAGGAACGGACTACCTCCGCCCGACTTCTTGGAGTAGATTCTCAGTACCCCTGAGTGTTGACTAGCAAAATGCCATCCATTCCAGATGTAATCGATCACCCCGAGGCAGAGAAACGCGTCGGTCCCGAAGAATGCACCTGCGACGACTGCAGCAAAAAACAGGCCGATTCCTATAAGTGGGAACAGCAGATTTGTTCGACGATCTGGATCAATCGCTACGAGGAAGAGGGTCAACCAACGATGCGGCAGTGTGAGGAAGTAGATTTGCCAAAAGTCGACAACGGTTTCACCCGAATGAGAAAAACCTGGGAGGAGCAACAAGGCCCAACCCAGGTTCGAGATCAGTAAAAGGTCAAACCAAGTCGAACGAATCCAACCGTGTTCCCAAGGACGCTTCATTCGTACTTAGCGGAGGTAATTTTCCAAGTGCCCCCGACTTTCTTGAACGTCCACTCTCGTTCACCCACCGGCGTTCCATCCATTTTTTCGACAAGTAGGGTACAGGTTGCAGTATCGTTCTCGACCTTGGGTTTCCCGACGATGTAAAACGAATACTTGTTTAGTTCGGTTGCGGGTGGTAACGAATTACTGGTGGCAAAAATTGACTGTATTCGAGCATCGTCAGCTTTGTAGTCATTCAACAAATCCACGACTCCCGCAACTGCCATCCCCTCGTCGCCGCCCATGTCCACGACTTTCGTTGCTGTGCAACCTATCGGTATCAGGGACACGATAAGTAACCATGACTTCAAGTTACTCGACATGAACCGTGTTTCCTTATACATCATGAGAGTGAACCGCCCCAACAGTCGCAGACGATCTGCAACAACTCGGCTACCTATTCCTCGGTTGTTACAACCTCGCCCCCACTTGCAGTGCACAGATTTTGCCATGCTGTCCGGTCAATGTTATTCGAAATGAATCGAATGGAGGCATCGGCATATGATGCATTCACTCCGCTCGTGTGATAACTCCTAGCAGCAACCTGCCATTGCCCCCCATTTACCGGATCGATGTTTCGATCCTGCGTGCAAAACCTAGGATCGTTGGTTGGAAAGGCGGCAGCATCCGATGCGGTAGGACATCCGCTCGTAACGTCTGTTCCCCGGGATGCAGGCGGGAAGAACCCTGTGAAGGAATTACCTCCCATCATCGGTGTTAACAACGCCCCTCGAACGTCTCGATTCATTCCATCGGGATGGGTGCTGCTGGTGCGTCCGTCTACCTTGTCGTTAGGGATGACTTCACTAAACATTACCGAGTTCGAAGAACCGTCCATAATATCACGGAAACGGCGTCCTTTACCGACACCGAACCGTTCTCCGTACGGGAATTTGTTCACAGACTCTAATGCACCAAACACACCACGCTTTCGGAGGTCCCCTCGCATGGTCGCGTCTCTCATGTACTGGCCACCGAAACAAGCTACATAGTTTGCTTTGTACAGATTCTCAATAGACAAGTCGTTGTACATAACATTGGTCGGCGGAGAACTTGGACACGACATCGCTGAGCGGATAAAGGTCTGGGTATCAATCTCAGGCCGCCTCCAAGGAAGACCATCTAAATTATCCCATGGGCACGCCTCATCAATATCATTGGCAGCCACCCCTTGGTCAATCCTTCTCGACAACTCCGTTTGTTCCATGTAGCCGTACACGTGCATGACCCACGATGGGCCAAATACCTCGGCTCGACCAACCATTCCGCCTCCCTGAGAACCAGTCACAACGAAGGCCGGAAAATTTGCACCGCCGGATGACGATCCGTTGCTATAAGTATTATTCGGTGGAGTTGTATACCGTTCCGAAAACGTAACGTACCCTGGTGGGAAACTCTTCGTCGCGCTTTCGATGTTGTGGCATGCCAATGACAACTGACGAACGCGATTCGAACAATCCATACGTCGTGCAGCTTCGCGAGCGGCTTGTACCGCTGGCAACAGCAGACCTACAAGTACACCGATGATCGCAATCACCACTAACAGTTCCACGAGCGTAAAGGCTCGCTGCCTACGAGTATTAAGAGTCATCAAACCAGTCTCCAAAAAGAATTCAACGGAAGAATTAAATAACGTTCATCATTATTAGGTGGTCCTGACTATTGACCACTCAGGATACGATGAGGTTTCGATGAAGTGATTGCGAGGATTCGCGAAAGTAATCTTAACAACGAGTTCGTTGCTCTTAACGTTGGTCGCCGATACACCACAGATACTGTTCACTTCGAATGAACAAACAGCCATCGGAGATAGCTGGCGTGGTTTGGACCGGATCGTTTAGTTCATTGACCGCGAGGATTTGATACTCGGCATTGTTTTCAAACACCGTGCATTTCCCCGAGTCGTCGAACGAGTAGATCCTGCCGTTCACTCCGATCGGTGAACTGTAGGTGTTCCCCCCCTTGCGGAGATTTTTGAGAACCTCTCCGGTGGTTGGATCCATGCAGGTATAGATGCCGCTGTCGTCCACCACATGCAAGAAGTCACCATACAGCAGAGGAGTCGGCACGTAGGGCATCCCCCTCTCTCGGGTCCACACGATATGAGACTGCGTTACATCCCCCTTGCCACCTAACTTGATGGAGAAGGCTCTCGTATCGGGGGAACCGCCAAAGGCAAAGATCTGGCCATGCCCGACCGAAGGAGTGCAAACCACTTTCTCCGTGGGACCCTCTGCAAACCAAAGTCGCTCCCCCGTTTCAGGCTTCAAACCTACCGTCTGCTTGGCACCCGAAAGGATCAACTGGCGTTGCCCTCCTTCGTTGGTCAAGAGCGGCGTGGAGAACGATCGCAGATCCGTATCCGGTTTGTATCTCCAAATCTCCCGTCCATCCTTTCGATCCAACAGGACTACGAAGGCGGAACCATCTTGATGGCCATTCACGACAACTCCTTCGTCACAAACAATTGGCGAGGCGGCAAATCCATGTTTCGAGAAGAAATTTCCAGGGGAAAACTTCCATCGCACGGATCCATCGAAATCGACACCAGCGACGACCAACTTCTCATCATCGACAAAGGTGCAGAACACGAGATTGCCGTCGGAGGCTGGAGTGCTCGAAGCGCTATTATTGAACTTGTGTTGATTCTCAATGGGACCCGCATGGACCAGCGTCGACCAGACTACCTTTCCAGTAACCTTATCGATGCGTACCAAAAACCTCGCTTGCTCCGCCGGTACGACGCTGGTCAGGAATACTGAATCGCCAACAACGATCGGCGAAGAAAGCCCCATACCAGGCAAGGGCGTCTTCCAGCGCACGTTCTTGTTCTCCGACCATTCTACTGGTACCGCGGTGTCGTAGCTGATCCCATCACCGCGCGATCCTCGCCACATCGGCCAGTCTTCTCCAACAGCCAGCGACTGCGTGAAGCCTGAAGCGAGTGCAACATACAAAGCGAATTGGAAAAATGATCGTTTCATGGTTCAATAAGCCTTGGGTTGGCCGATAAGGCTTTCGATATAATGTTGGTCATAATGATGAATGCGTTATACGGATCGACTACAGATCGACTACTTGTTTTTGGGCAATGACAGCTCTTGCCTGCGAGACAGTTCGCGTTGTCGAATCCTTGCTTCCTGAATTTCGAGCATTTGCTTCAAGCGAGCCGCCGTCTCCTCGAGTTGTCGCGTTGTCTCGTACGACTGAGCCAAGGCTTGCTGAACCGATTCCAATGCCCGCTTGGTCTCATCGATATCGGAATCGATTTGCTCGTTGGATGCCACGATCTCGTTGGATGCCGAATCCTTGATTGCCACAGCGGTTGTCATCGCTTCGGGAGCCGTTGCGATCTGATCCACATCCGCTGCTTCGCGGACTCGCGTGGGGTTGCGTGGTGCGACAGCGGTGAACGATCGCTTCGAGACGAAGTTGGGCAATGCAATGACATGCAGTTCGGGACCATTCGCATTGGGTTCGTTATTCGTGATCATCCCAACGTGAATTCGCCCGTCGACATCGGTGGCTACCAGCATCCGCCCTTCATAGCCGATACTGCCGCTGATAATCTCCTTGCCCAACGATACCTTCCATTGGACGACCGGTTCAGTGTCCGAACCGAAAGGGACGCTCCATGCAACGATCGAACCATCCTTGCCAAACGAAACCACATCGCCATTGGCGAGAAAACCTGTCGTAGCCACTCCTTGCGGATGAGCGATCCATGACTTCGTCGCGACCGACCGATGCATATCCCAAACACGCATCGAACCATCGAGGCTGGCCGACAGCAATTCATCGCTATCCTTGGACCATAGGATCGATGTGATCATGCCGGTGTGTCCGCGAAGCGTGCTGAACTCGGTTCCCGCAACGGGATCCCAAGCGATGATGCTGCCAAATCGATCGCCGCTCGCGACCAGGATCCCATCGGGGCTGAATGCGGTGCTGGTCACCCAGTCGGTATGCTTGGCGAAAATTCGCTCTTCCGATTCGTTCTTCGTAAACAGCTTCAGCAACCTGCGCGTCGTACCCATTGCTAGGGTGCCCGACACGTGATCTTCATCCAAGGTATTGATCGTATCCGACTCATTTCCTATCGAAGCGAGGTATCGGCTGTCAGCAACACTCCAGGCATGCAGCGCACCCGACTCCGCTGGAATCCCAGCCGCGATCCATAACCGTGTTCCATCGCGAGAATAACACAGCGCCGAAATCTCGCGGCTTCCGACATCGATCGCTGAGTCTTGCAGTTGGCCCGCGGGACCGTCCCAGAATAGAACCTGCTCGTTACCCGCAATCGCGATTGTGGGAGATGTTGGAGAAACAGCGACCGATCGAATGATGTTGTTCTGCGAAAGAGGACGAAGCTGCGTTAGCTTGAGAGGTGCATTGCTCATTTCCGCGGAACTCGACGGTTGCGGCGTTTCAGCGATGGGCTTCATGGTTCCTTTGGCCTCGATCACCAAACCGGTCGAGATCCACTGGAATATTTTGTTTAGTTCCCGTTGCGATAAGCGCGGTTTGTTGGGGGGCATTTTAGGTGACTCCAAATGCGCCGATAGCAGATAGAGCGGGCTTGTCTGTGGGTCACCCGGTACAACGACGGGGCCGGATGCCGAGCCTGCGAGAATCTTGTCGAGGGATGTAAGAACAAGATCCGCTCGCGGTTGATCCTCGTTGTGGCAACTCGTGCAATGCTGTTTGAAGATGCTCTGCACCGCGTCGTAGCCAACGGCAGACGCATCACCCGCCGAGGATTCAGCGGATACCTCCTGTGCGAAGAGCATCTGACCCGACATTGCAATGCCGAGAAGCATCCAAATGAGGATGTTCAGGAATCGCATGACTTCACGATGAATGTTCATAAGTCAGACCGTCAAGGGAGTGTTCGCTAGTGGTTGAAAATAAACTCGTTGCTATTGAGAACTGCCCAGAAGAAATCTTCGAGCGCCGACTCGGGCTCGACTCCGCTGGCGATGGTGGTCTCAAGCTGTTTTCGTTCCTCATCCGTCGGTTCTCGGCTCAAGCAACGGATCGTGATGCGCTGTGCGACTTCGACCGGTTGCAGGCCGCTTCGGAGCCAGTTGCTAACAAGTCCCCCATCTCGAATTTTGCCACCCGTGGTTTCGCTGTTGAGCAGGTGGAGGGCTTGCGAGAGGGTGGGCGCGGTCTTGGTTTCGCACGTGCAGGGGGAGTTTCGATTCGATCTGCCGAAAGTCGTCAAGAAATAATGAGCAGCTTGACCATCCGCGACTTGGACCGCTCGCGATCCCTTGGGGAGCCCCGGCAGTCGTTCGGCTGTTTCCGTAACTTGGCAGATGCAATCGAGCAGGACCTCGGCTCGCAATCGACGGATCTTCTGATGCGAGAATTCTTTCTCGTCGAGCCGATTCGATTCGTTGCGACGAGTGGCGGTTTGATACGTTCGCGAATTGCAGATCTCACGGATGATCGGCTTGAGCTCGAATCGCTCTTGGACCAAACGTTCCGCGAGATAATCGAGCAGCTCTAGATTGGTGGCGGGATTGCTGATCCGAACGTCATCGACCGGTTCGATGATTCCCACTCCCATGAAATGTGACCATACGATATTCGCGATGTTGCGAGCAAACTGTTTGTTGTCAGGTGCGGTCAACCATTCGGCGAGTACTTCGCGATAATCCTTGCCATCGATCGCCGCAGGAAGTTTGGTACCCAAGAAACGAGGCTTGAGATTTTTCTTCCCCAAGGGATGTGCAATCTCGCCTTGAGCCAGATCATAGATAGTCAGTTCTCTCGGGTCCTCTCCCTGTTTGTAACCGACCTGGCTAAAGAAGCTGGCAAACTCGTAGTAGTCGTCCATCGTCCAACGATCGAACGGATGGTTGTGGCACTGCGCGCACTGGATACGTGTCCCCAAGAAAACCTGTGCGACATTCTCCGCAACCAATTGAGGTGTGGTTTCGGTTTGGAAGTAGTTGGTCGCGGGGTTCTCGAGCGTACCTCCATTTGCGGAAAGAGTTTTCCTGACAATGCTGTCGATCGTTTCTCCGCGATGCACGGCGCTCCGCAACCACTGATCATAGAGCCGAAGAGCCTTCGAACTGACGCCGTTGTTGGTCCGGATCTGCAATAACTCCGCCCAGTGCATGACCCATTGATCAAGATACTCGGGACGGTCTATCAAGCGGTCGACCAGCCGACTCCGCTTGTCGGCCGAGGTATCCTTCATGAACTCGGCATACTCACTCTCCGTGGGGAGCAGACCGATCAGGTCGAGGGAAACTCGACGCAGAAACTCCGCATCGGATGCCGGATCGGACGGTGCGACGTGCAGAAACTGCAACCGCTTGTCGATCCACTGATCGATGGGTCCTCGTGTCGGCATCTCCGGGTACTGAAACGCGTTACCCGATCGCACGATCACGGAGGAGCCAGATGTGAATTGATCGAATCGAGCCAGCACAAACGCTACGCCCGGTCCTCGCGAAACCACCATGCCGTCTTCATCGACCGTCGCAGCCGAATCGTTGTTGCTCAAGAACACCGTCCTGGCTGTGACATCTTGCTCGGAACCGTCGCTATAGCGAGCCACCGCAACCAGTTTCTGCGAACCACCGGGTTTGCCGAATACCGCTTGCTCGGGATAAACGCGAAGCTCTTCAGGAACTCGCGAGGTCTCATCATCGTTGCGGCACCCTTCCGCGAGCCACTGCATCAAGACCTCGTACTCGTAAGAGTTTTCCGAGATCGGACCGCCACCTGTATGATCCACGTTGCCGGTAGCCTTCAGCATCAACAACGATTTCTCAGGTTGATTCCAATGGATGCGCCGACCGTTCAGTTCGCGCGTCAATCGGTAATGATCCCCTGCGGGATCGTATCCAAACAAACTCAAACGGAACCCGTCCTTGCCTGTCGCGGAGCCATGGCACTTGCCGGTGTTGCAACCGGACTTGGTAAGAACCTGCAACACTTCGTTTCGAAACTCGATCTTCGGTTGGGCTTCGGCTCCGGAAACAATCAATGGGACGGTCTGTCGATGGCCACCGAATTGCACCTGCAGTTCCCCTTGGCCATCGTGGCCGGGAAGAAGTGTTTCCGACAAATACTGGACCAAGTGGTTGGGAAAGGCCTCCACCTCGCATTCGTCGGTGACATCGCGAGTGCTGCCGTCCGCGTACTTAGCGATCACCACCAGTGACTGCTGATCGCGAGGCGAGCGGAGATGGATCGAGGAAGGATATACCTGAATGGATGCTGGGAGCGGTTCCGATTTTCGATCTTGACCCTCGGTGAACGTCATGAACCCGAATATCAAAAACGTTGCGATCCAATTCAACATGTGATTCCTCGATACTTAGTCCAAGTTAGTCCAAGAACGGAGTTACAACCCTGGCCGGTTGCGTGTTTGGCGAAGGGCTTCGAGAGGTGACAGGGGTCGGCCCGATGCGTCTTTGTAGGATTTCCCGAGCGGCGCGATGACGAGGACCGTCTTTCTCGAAACCGAGTACGACACGCTTTGGTCCATTCGATTCCCCGAGAGTCGAACAGAGAGATTCTCAAAGGTTCCCACAGGAGCGTCGGAAGAGACTTGCAATTCAAACTCGACGCTTCTCTGGTCCTT
Organism: Planctomycetota bacterium; assembly: GCA_018970165.1. Classification (GTDB taxonomy): domain Bacteria; phylum Planctomycetota; class Planctomycetia; order Pirellulales; family Pirellulaceae; genus JBKCUI01. Next base: position 10,528 of record JAGWWZ010000140.1, read on the forward strand.
GCCCAATGAAATCGGTTTGGCAGTGACTCGATTGGGGAGTCCTTCCAATTGTGCGACCAGTTCCGTTGCGAACTCAGGATCGATGTCGAATCGAAACGGGATGGTGATCGTTTGACCGCACTCGGCAGCCACGGGTTGAACCGAGCCGCGGGCTGGACTAGAGATGATCTTCAAATTTCGAAGGGAACTGCATACCGGCGGGGCTGTGAGTGGAACAGCGACGGGCATTCGATCGATCGCACCGATCTGTTCGGTACTCGACTCCGAACGACCGCTTCCAATTTTCGCCTCGACCACCAACGGCCATGACTGTGGATAACACCGCTCATCGGCCGTTAACGTGATCGTTGCTTCGGTTTGGTTTGGTTCGACACGAACCTTGGCAGGAGCATCGACGAACTCCGGCAAGAGCGGGATCCGAAGCTCAATCGGGGAACCGAAACCTGGTTGTCGCTGCACGCGGACCTTGAGTTCCAAGGTCCCATCGACGCTGAGTGGATTGCTTGGTTCATCCAATTCAATCGAAAAGGGCAATGGCTCTGTGATCGCGACAGCCAACCGGTCGGTTGCGATGCCGGTGTACAGAGCGTCGGCGGGTCCGTTGACCAAGTCGACGATTTGCTGAAACTCGCCCCGCACGTCACCCGCTTGCACAATCGGCCGCACCAGATGAGCACCGAAGGGTGCGTCCGCTGCCGATTCCAGAACTACCGGACGAGCAAAGGTGTTCGCGTCAAAGTCGGCGCAATCGGTCTTGATCTCTGATGGCATGCCATCCCACGAGAGCCGGACGGAACTGTCCACGCCATCTCGTCGAACCGCCATAATCGCCAGGGTTCGATTGCCGCGGGGAACCGATACGGTTTGCCCCGCTTGCGACAACTTATCTCGCCTCGGCAGAAAACTGATCAAGTTCGGTTGGTACGGACGAATCTCCAAGCGATAAACAAACAGATCACCCGACTTCAACCGTTTGTCACGGATTCGCACTGAGTAAACGTGGCTTGGATCTCCTTCGAACGTCACCGCCGGATCATGACTATTCAAATCGTCACCCGATGCGATGGTCCGTTGATCGGTTTCATCATGCACTTCAATTACGGAATCGAGCAGCGATCCAAGCCTCGCGGCGAAAACTTCGGCCGTGAAATAGCCTGCATGGGGAACCCGGAAGGAGTAATGATCTAACTTGGCTGGCGCATCGATGCATCCATGAAAAGCAACGGGTGCGACGGTTGGTTGCTGGGCGCTGGGTGAGTCTGCTGGCTGAGTTGATGAATCTTGAAGAGCAGCGGCATTCTGAAAAGCAGCGGCGCGGACAGGGATGCTCGAGGGACAGTACACTCTCTTTCCGTCGCTGCCCAAAACGGATAATTCGTAGCTTGCGATCGGATCGTTCGAGGGTGGGAGAATCACACTCTGACGTAGAGGTTCGCCATCGGAGCCGTAAGCCCCAACCCACTCGACATCCATGGGTGATCCTGCCTGGCCTCCGAGCGGAACCATCATTGTGGGCCGCGGAAAGTTTCCGATATGCATTGCGTAGGGACTGTTCGCATCGGCATTCGAACCCACGGTGCTTATTTGAAGGGTATAGGTTCCTTCTTTCGAAACACGGAACGACAAGCATGGGTCTTGATTCAACAGAGGCGTATCATCGACGCGAAGCAGCGCCGATTGATCGGGACCATACAATGTCAACTCGGTATCGAGCATCTTCACACCCAGCCGCATTGCGACAACTTCCGCCGATATCAGATCTCCCGCTTGCGCCTCGATCACAAAACGATCAGTGTCATCCGATTGAAGCGTCCCTACAACGGTCTGATTGCCGACGATTTTTTGAGGTTCCTCCTGATCATTCTCCATGATCGTCGGGAACGGAGTGATGGTGATCGTCCTTATTTCCGAGAGACCGTTGGAGGAACGAAGGCGGAACGGGTGCGCTCTCAACTCGCAGTCGTCGGCCGCTTGGATTCGCAAATCGACGGTGTCATCGTCGATCTTCTTGATCTCGGTCGACTCCAAACCTTTGCTGTAGAAAAGGACTTCCTGACAATCTCCAAGCGATGAACCGATCGCACGTAGCGTGAATTCGGTTCCTCGCGTAGCGACCGGAGGTGTGATCGATTCCAACGAAGGTGGTGAGCCTGCCGTGCAATGTTCGATCGCGCCGAGCAATAGGCCGAGCACGAGGGTCGCGATCGTCAGAATACTTGCCAGCCGCTGAAGATGAATCATCAAGCCAGCAACCCTTTCGCGACGGACCCGTTGGTGACGATCGGTTGTGGTCGATCCCCGGGTGACATCAACGACTTGCTGGCATCGATCCCGAGCAGGTGATAAACCGTGGTGACGTAGTCTTCGACTGAGAGGGGTGAGTCTGCAGGCTCGGCGGCCAAGCCATCGGAGGCGCCGTAGATCGATCCGCGACGTATTCCGCCGCCAGCCATAACGATAGAGAAGACTCGCGGCCAGTGGTCGCGCCCGCCGCCGGCATTGATCTTGGGCGTGCGACCGAATTCGCTCGTTACCAACACGAGGGTCGAGTCCAGCAACCCGCGCTGCTCGAGGTCTTGAATCAAACCGGCGAACGCGCGATCTAGATCGGGCAGTTGCGGCTCGATGCTTCGATAGTGAAATGCATGGGTGTCCCATGCGCCATAGGTCACGGTGACGAATCGGGCGCCTGCCTCTACCAATCGCCTCGCAATGAGCAAACGGGAACCTGCCGATGGACGCAACACGGGCGGGGCTGGTTTCATGCCATAGAGTTCTTTTGTCTGCTGGCTCTCTTCCTTGAGGCTGAATGCTTTTTTTGCCTTGGGAGTTGCCAGCAGA
>JAGWWZ010000315.1 GCA_018970165.1 Planctomycetota bacterium
CAAGAGGACTTCGGGGGAATGGGGGGCGATTTTTCCTCGCCGGGAGGTTATTAGTCCACTCCGATTTCTTACCGATTCCGGTTATCCTTCGGGGATCTTTGTTCCCCTTTTGCCGATATCGGCCCACCTGCCAATCGAGACCGTATGACTTTGAACTGGACCCCGGATTCCTGGAAACGTTTTCCAGCCAGCCAGCAACCCATCTATCCCGATCCGGTCGCATTGCGCCAGGCCCTCGAGCAATTGTTCCGGTTTCCGCCTTTGGTGACCAGTTGGGAAATCGATCACCTCAAATCAGGCATCGCAGCCGCTCAGCGCGGCGAGGCCTGGCTACTGCAAGGGGGAGACTGTGCGGAAACATTTGAGGAATGCCAAACGGAGCAAATAGCCAGCAAGTTGAAGTTGCTCCTACAGATGAGCTTGGTGATCGTATTCGCCTCTCGCAAACGGATCGTTCGAGTAGGACGTATCGCTGGCCAGTACGCGAAGCCTCGTTCGAGCGATATTGAAACGCACCATGGCATATCCCTTCCGAGTTACCGTGGTGACATCATCAATCGCTTTGAGTTCTCGACCGAAGCCCGATGTCCGGATCCATATCGCATGGTTCGAGGATATGAGCGATCGGCGTTGACCCTGAATTTCATCCGCGCATTGAGCGAAGGTGGCTTCGCAGACCTGCATCATCCGGAGAATTGGAATCTTCTATTCGTCAATGAAGCCCGAGGCGAAATCGCTAAACGCTACAAGGAACTCGTCCGATCGCTCGGTGATGCGCTGCGATTCATGGAAACTATTCTCGAAGGCTCCACGGTATCGGAACTCAAGCGAGTCGATTTTTTCACGTCCCACGAAGCCCTGCTCCTCGATTACGAAACTGCATTGACACGCCAGAGCGTTCGCGGAATAGGATACTACAACATGGGAACCCATTTGCCATGGATCGGCGAGCGAACGCGCGATCCCAATGGCGCTCATGTCGAGTACTTTCGCGGAATACGGAATCCGATCGCCGTAAAGGTTGGACCATCCATACAGAGCGATGAGTTGATCGATTTGGTGAAGAGACTCAACCCGGACAACGAGCCCGGACGCCTAACGTTGATCCATCGAATGGGCCGTCGCTACGTCGAGTCGAGGCTGCCGCCACTCATCGATGCTGTCGCCCGCTCGGGTTCACTAGTCCTCTGGGTCTGCGATCCCATGCACGGTAACACCGTCAGCGCCGCAAGCGGTCGAAAGACACGACGCTTCGATGACATCGTCGATGAACTCCGATTGTCATTCGCAATCCATCGCGCGTTCGGCTCCTTCCTAGGTGGAGCGCATCTGGAATTGACTGGCGAAAATGTTACCGAATGTACCGGAGGTTCGCGCGGTATCACGGATTCCGACTTGGAGTCCGCTTACCAGACTCAAGTGGATCCTCGACTGAACTATGAACAAGCCCTCGAGATCGCATTTGAAATAGCTGGCAAGCTGACAGAATATCGCTTGACCGATAGCAGTTCTCTTCCTTGGGGACGCTGACCCGCTCAACGAAGTTGACGCTCCAGCGGTCGCGTGCCGCTACAACCTGCGACTCAGTTTCGCTGGCGATTTCGTTTCGGTGCTCGAATCCGCAGGGTGCGATAGATCAAACTCCGGTTGAGACCATAGTTCCCTCTGGGACGTGATCTCTCGCAATCGCTTTATTTTCCACGGCAAAGAAGGTTCATCGCGAGCCTCTAAACCGGGCGCACTCCCCCAGATAATGCGAGGCCCGCCGCGAGTTGCCAATTCCAACATCCACTTCGCTTTACCGCTGGAACGTGTCGGATAAACGTAGAGGGCTACAACGTTCGTCTCCTCGCGCAACGGCAACAATTCCCGGGCCAACAATACCGCCTCAGCAACCTGAGAATCACCAAGCGGTGTTCCCACTCGGCGGTGGTCCGATGCTCGAATGTTGCGAGCATAAATCAGCATGTAGTTAGGGATGTCTGCTTGCGCGAAATCCTTCGTAGGCAACAATACACCTTCCGCGTCGATCGGAAGAAAGCTCTCTTTGGCACCACCATCGCTCACTTCGCTGCTATCGGTTTCGCAGTGAACCATCGCAATCGGATTGCGATA
>JAGWWZ010000141.1 GCA_018970165.1 Planctomycetota bacterium
TCGCAAATACGGTCACAGCCCCGAGGGCAAACTATATTTCACCGTCACTCGCGATGGCCGCCCGCTCAGAATGCGGCGTTACGTTTACAGCGAGTCATTCGCGGCGATCGCCAACGCGGCGTATGCCCGTGCATCGGGAGATACTCGAGCGGCCGGTGATGCCGTGGGCTTTTTCGAAACGTTTCTGCGTTACTCCTTCGGCACGGGACTAATACCTGCCAAAATTGATGCGTCGACTCGGCCCATGATCGGCATCGGCCCACTGATGATCGCGGTCGCCACGGCTCAGGAATTGCGCGAGAACTTGGGTGATAGTACTCTGATCGGTCGCTCTTGCTCCCAGTGGATCGACTACGCGATCGATCGCATCGAACACTTGTTCGTGAAACCCGAACACGAGGCAGTCATGGAGACGGTGGGGCCCAATGGAGAAATCATCGATCACTTCGATGGTCGAATCCTGAATCCAGGGCACGCTATCGAGTGTGCGTGGTTTATTCTCCATGAGGCGAAGCTGCAAAAGCATCATCATTACAAGCAACTCGGCCTTGCGATGCTCGATTGGATGTGGCAGCGAGGATGGGATGAACAGCATGGCGGTCTCTTTTACTTTCGAGATTTGCGCGGATTGCCGAGTCAAGAGTATTGGCACGATATGAAATTTTGGTGGCCCCACTGCGAAGCGATCATCGCGACCTTGTTGGCATGGAAGATGACTGGTAATGAGAAATACCGGCGTATGCACCGACAGGTTCACGACTGGAGTTTCTCCCATTTTCCCGACCCCGAGTTTGGGGAGTGGTATGGTTACTTGCACCGCGATGGTCGGATTTCGGTACAACTCAAGGGGAACATGTGGAAGGGACCCTTCCATTTGCCGCGGATGCTGTGGTACTGCTGGAAGTTGCTGGAGAATTCTGAATGAATGCATCGTTGCCGCGAACCGCTTGGCTGGTAGTCGCCCTCTTAGTTCCGGTCGCGCTGCTGAACTATCTTGATCGGCAGATGTTGGCCGCGATGAAGTCGTCGGTGATGAGCGACGTGATGCGCGATCAACCGGAAGCGGATTGGGGGCTGATCCTGGCTTTGTTCAAGTGGACCTATGCATTTCTAAGTCCCATCGGCGGATTTGTCGCAGATCGCTTAGGTCGACGAGTCGTCATCGTTGGGAGCTTGTTCGTGTGGTCGGTTGTGACATTTTTAACCGGACAAGTTCAGACGTATGAACAGTTACTCGCAGCTCGCGCGTTCATGGGGATCAGCGAAGCCTTTTATATTCCGGCGGCACTCGCACTCATATCGGACTACCACATGGGTCCCACTCGTTCGCGAGCGGTTGGCTTGCATCAAATGGGGATCTATATCGGGGTGATCCTGGGAGGTTTTTCGGGCTATATTGCGGACAACCCGGATCTCGGCTGGCGATCGGCGTTTGTGGTATGCGGATTGATCGGGATCGTTTATTCGATGCCGTTGTTCTTCGCTCTTCGAGATGTTCCGCGACAGCAAGAGCAGACGGTCACGTCCGGCAGTGATGCGTCGATTTTCAGTCTGCTTAGCAATCCATCCTTTATCCTTTTGGTCCTCTACTTCACACTGCCGGCCCTCGCGGGTTGGGTGGTTCGCGATTGGATGCCCTCGATCCTGAAGCAGGAATTCGGTATTGGCCAAGGGAAGGCAGGCGTTTCGGCGACCCTTTACTGGCAGGTCGCCGCCATCATCGGAGCGATCATCGGTGGATGGCTTGCAGACAGGTGGATGAGACGAACGATTCGCGGCCGGATCTATGTGAGTGCCATCGGTATGTCGCTCATCGTCCCCGCGATGTTCGGTGTCGGGTTTTCCCCTCAAACAGGACAGCTTTGGATTGCGATTATCTTCTTGATCCTTTTCGGATTGGGATGGGGGTTCTTCGACTGCAACAACATGCCGATCTTGTGTCAAATCGCACGGCCGGAATTGCGAGCGACCGGATATGGGCTGATGAACATGGTCAGCATCAGTTGCGGTGGGCTCGCGGACTGGGGGTTTGGAATCATGAGAGACAATAAATGGCCTCTTTCTCTCATATTCGGTGTCTTTGCCAGCTGCGCGATTCTGTCAGTGGTGCTAGTGCTACTGATCAAGCCCCGCCCGGAAATGGGAGACCGCTTCGCTGGTTCTTAGGGCGCGGTTGTAGATGCGAAGTGATTTCACCGCGGAGCCCATTTGCATTGTCTTGGCTCCCAGTGGGGTACGCAGCGTGGGGCTGAATCGTCCCCAACCAAATTGCCGATCCTCTCCGCCATCGCAAAGGATCCCATCGATGACGTAGGTGATGATCTTCGGACCACCATCGATCGTGATCACGACATGATGAGGTTTTCCGGTGGTGATTTTTCTTGGATCAGAGTCCCACGAGACTTCCTGTCGACCGTCATTCATGCTCAGTCTCAACGTACCGTTTTCAGCGGTTGTGAGCGCGATGCCTGACCCTTGCGGATTGCGATTGTCGAGGATGACTTGGCCAGTCTGCTGGGAATTGAGTTGCAGCCAAAGATCGAGGCTGAAGCCTGTGCGTACATCCTTCGCCCCATAGTCCGCGCGGGTGTTGTCGCGTGCATTGAAGTTCGGCAATCGCGGCATCTCGAACTCTGAGGTGTCTGTTGCGACTTGTTTGACCATTCCTTCGCGAGCGATCGTGCGACGGTCCCACTGTTGAAACAATCCTTCGATCATGGGTGGTGCGATCTTGTGTAGTCGGGCTGTGTTCTTCTGGGTTTCGGTGATGTAGAACTGACCATCCTCCTCAATCAAATCCGGATAACTCATCCGGATGTAAGGGTCATCGTCATAAAGGAGGACTTCAGGTTGAGACCATTCAATTCGTTTTCCATCTGGCGTGTCGACTTCTCGACCAGCCATGAGCCAAGCTGGGTTGCGATCATCGTAGGGGCTGCCGATGGCACCGCCGGGTTGATTGGGGGTCATGCGTCCGATGAACGAACCACCGTGATTGTGGAACCAATAAAGGAACTTGCCGTTCGAACAATTCCACACGAAATTCGCAGCGCGCGGATGCTTGACACGCACTCCGTCGGGGCCGTAGGTCATATACGCTGGTTCGGTCCATGTATGGCCACCATCGCGACTGTAGGCACATGTCGGCCAACCATCGATCGTGCGGTAGACACAGAAGATGGAGCCATCGCTCAGCTTGATGATGCTCTGTTCCTCCGCGACGCGTCCGCCACCTTTGGGCGTGCGCAATCCGATATCGCCGTCGGGTAACGTTTCAAATCGGAGCTGACTTGGATCTCGCTCGCTGAGGATGTTATCGCTTTTGAGAAACACACCTTCAGACTGCGCGAAGAAACCTTCCCCCATCGCGCCCACTTTATGCAGCGTCATCAACGCTGAATCCTCGAGAATGAGTGGACGCCCAACGTTCCAAAAGAATCGGAGTTTGCCTTGGTAAACATTATTGCGATCGCATTCGAATTCCCGCACGGGGATATCGTACCGCTCTGAGGACCAAGATCGCCCATGGTCATCCGTGTATTTGAAGACATAGTGTCCGAGCGAATCGACCCGCTTGTAGACCCCTTTGTCCTCGCGTTTCACTTCGCGAACATTATCGGTGTTGTGATTGTAAAACGCATAGATGCGGCCGTAGGGGGTTTTCAGCAGGACAACATAGCTCGCTTCGGGTCCGTTTGCTGGTTCGATGTCGACAGGTTTCTCCCACGAGTGCCCTTGATCCGTACTGCGCATCGATACCACATGTTGGCCGCCGTCTCCTTCGTGTCCTGTGCCGGTGGTGATCGCGCACAGCCATGCACCATCATCGGTTTTGACGATGTAGGGTTGGTCCGCATAGCCTTCGCTGGGGATGGGAAGCCCGGTCGCAATATTGCGTGTGTCGGTGGAAGGGTTCGAGGGAGGGGACTGGGCGTTGATCGCCGAACCATTCACAAAAACTATGAACAAAACCAGGAAACGCAGCATGTTCATATAGCTGGATCTCTATGGATTCGATTTCGATTACCGAGTCGGATGAAAACGTCAGTATAGCCACGAGATGAATGGCTGCGTGATAAGGCGATTCTTTACGGATGCTCGGAGTCGAGTTGCGAGCGGAGTTTTTCCAGCCGCTTCGGAGAAACGCTGACGCGTGTTCCGAGCTTCTGCGCATGGATAGAGACTCGCAACTCCTCGATCATCCAACGATACTCAAGCAATTTGCCAGATGGACGCCAGCGGATGGTCTCATTGGGGCGAGATATTTTTCGGGAGAGAGAATCCACACGTTGCACGTAATCTCGCCATGCATTCTCTGCATCGCGATCGATTTCTTGGTCCTTGCTGATACCGACGGTCTTCAGTTTCTCAAGCCTGGTTCCGATCGCTGTTAGGTACCGCGGGAATTCCCGCACGAATACCCAGGGGGTGTGGAACGGATGGGAGTCATCCAACAGTTCCGAGATCTGTGTGTCGATGATTGCGAGACTTGCGGAGTAGGAGTTGGATGTCGACTCACGAAGTTTGCGCAGTTGTTGGTAGGCCTGCGCGAATTTGGGAACCCAACGACCGATTTCCGCAGCGGCGAAACCGATGCGCTCGATGCGTCGAACGGCATTCGCATCATGATCCAATTGGGTTCGCAAACAGGGCGTAAAATCCTCGCGTCCCTTCGACCAATCCGTTTCGACGAGAGCCAATCGAGCCATCAAGTGAGCAACCCACTCGGTCCATTGTGCATTGGGCCAACGGTTGGATAACCACAGGCAGGCTTGATTCCAGTTAGGCAGAAACGAAATCTGGCTTCGAATTTCGCGGCGTTCCAGCATTGCAATGAGACGAACCCACTGCTCGCGAAGCATCTGTTCCGCCAAGTGGGGATCGTCGACGATGCAGGTCCCGATCTTCGGCGCGACGTTGTTCTTGCCGGGCTCGTAGTGAAGCGTTGGATAACGTTCGACGCGAATACCACCGATAGACTCGATCACGGAGACAGGTAGCGATTCGATGTCCCAACGCTGCATGGTGTCTCTTTTCCATACATAGTTCACATTCGCATTTGATACGGTCCGTTCGGTAGGAAGCGATGGTGCCACACGCTGCTGAATCTCGGTCAAATCACGCGATGCGAGTTCCGTCTTGCCCTGAGCATCGATCAATTCAATACGCAGTTGGAGATGAGGTGGTAGACTCGCGATATCGAAGTCTTCGGGCCGGATTGTTTCGCTCAGGTGCTGCGAGCACCACTGGCACAAGCTTTTCCAAAACGGTTCGCAGCGAGACTGGGCTTGCTGCATGACCGGCAGCATCTTTCGGACGGTGTCTGGGATCGGTACCAATTGCCGACGCAATTGCTTTGGCAGCGACTTGAGGAGTGCGATTAACTTCTCTTCGAGCAATCCCGGGACAAGCCATTCGGTCTTCTCGCGATGGAGTTGTTGCACTGCGGCGCGAGGGACCTGGACGGTGACCCCATCGACCTCCTCGCCAGGTTCAAATCGGTACTGAAGGGGCAGTTGCGTCACCCCAAGATCGAGTTGATCGGGAAAATCGCGGAGGACTTCTGCGCGATCGACGGGCGATGCGATTGCATCCCACGACAAGAAGGGGGACTGCTCCATGCCTTGGGGAGCCATACCTCGAGGATCTATGCCTCGAGGATCTATGCCGCGAGGCAACGACCGATCCCATTGTTCCAGCGTCACGCGATCGACGACGTGCTCTGGAATACAGTTGCGATAGAAGTCCAGGAGAGCATACGCATCGACGACACAGTCACGGCGGCGAGTTCGATCTCCGACCTCTTTGACTTCTTGAAGGAATCGTTCGTTGTGTTGCCAGAATCGAGCGCGCGACACCAACTGCCGTTCCGCAAGCCCGTGCTCGATCAATAGAGATCGAGCGAGTTTCGGATCCAAAGGTGCCAACGGGACCGCGATGCGAGGGACTGCGGGAAGTCCGAACAACGATCCCCGTCGCATCACCATCGCGGAGCCTTGATTGCGGCTAAAGTGGGGACTGTCGTAGCTGTAACGGATGCAGTGGCCGCCGACTCGTTCGATCCATCGCGGGTCGATGCGGGCTACTGTTCGCGCATAACGCTGAGTTGTCTCGACCAGTTCCGCGCTTACCAACCACTTCGGTTTCGAACCCTTGAGCCCCGAGCCTGGCCAGAGTTGCAGTTCCATGTTGGCGGCACCTCGGTATCGTCCTTGATCATCGAGCATGGCGATTCCCGAGAGCATGCCACTCATGATCGACATATGAATAGCATCGTAGCCATCGGGCAGTTCCTTTTCTTTTCTCACGGCATCAGCTTTGCCATGCGCTGAGTCCACCTCTCTGGTGACTTTCTCTTTGGCGACTTTGGAATCGAATTGAAGAAATCTTCGTGATGGGATATTCCATTTGGCTTCTCGGCATTGGTCGGCGAGTTGTCGGTGGACATCGCACCATTCCCGCATGCGCGGGAGCGACAAGAACTGATCTCGGCATGCCTTCTCCAATCGCGAGCGCCCGAGTTGTTCCCGCAGATGATGATAGAAATCCCAAACCTTCAGGAAGGAAACGAAATCGCTGTTGATGTCTTTGAACTTTTCATGTGCGGTATCGGCTGCTTGTGCTTGTTCGACGGGGCGAACACGGGGATCTTGCGACTCGATCGCGGCGGCGATGATGAGCATTTCGTTGAGGCAACCCTGTTCATGGGCAGCCAGCAGCATTCGCCCAGTTCGCGGGGAGACGGGCCAACGGGCGAGTTGCCGGCCGATGCGAGTCAATTCGCTTCGCTCGTCCACCGCACCAATCTCAGAGAGTGTTTGCAGTCCTTCGCGAACGGTTTCTGGTCGTGGCGGATCGAGCCATGGGAGCGATTCGATATCATCGATTCCGAGGCTCTTGGTATGCAGAATGGTGGCTGCCAAGTCGCAGCGGCGGATCTCGGGTTGTGCGAAGGGATGGCGAGCGACGAAATCCGACTCGTCGTAGAGTCGAATGGCGATCCCGGGCCCGAGTCGTCCGCATCGCCCGCTCCGCTGGTTTGCCGATGCTTGGCAGATCGGTTCGATCGGCAGTCGTTGCACTCTGCTTTTCGCAGCGAAACGGGAGACGCGAGCGGTTCCGGTATCGATGACGTAGCGAATGCCTGGTACGGTCAACGAAGACTCTGCTACGTTGGTCGCTAGCACAATTCTCGTTTTGGAATGAGGTTGAAAGACTCGCTGCTGTTCTGCTTCAGTCAATCTCGCGTATAGCGGCAGGACCTCGATGCGTTCAGACTGACCTCGGCGAGTCAAATGCCCTCGCAAACGTTTATGAGCTTCGCGAATATCTCGTTCGGTGGGAAAGAATGCCAAAATGTCCCCGGCCCCCTCCGAGAACAGTTCATCGACCGCATCGCAAAAACGCGATAACAGCGAAGCACCGTACTCCGGCGCATCGACTTGTTCATAATCCTCGGATTCGAGTTCGCTTTCTCGGGTGGATTGTGCACCGCGATAGCGGATTTCGACAGGAAAACTTCGCCCTTCGACCAAAACGATCGGTGATGGCCCGAGCGCGTCGCAAAAATGCTGTGAGAATCTTTCGGCATCGATGGTCGCGCTGGTGATGATCAACCGCAAGTCAGGGCGGCGCTGCAGTACGGGGACCATGTAAGCCATCAGCAAATCGACGTTGATCGATCGCTCGTGGGCTTCATCGATGATGATGCAGTCATAGGCTTCGAGATCGGGGTCGCGATGGATTTCGGCCAAGAGAACACCGTCGGTCATCAGCTTGATGATGGTCGAATCCTTGATCGCATCTTGAAATCGAATTTTGTATCCGACGGCATCTCCGAATGAGGTTCCGACTTCATCGGCCAATCGCTTAGCGATCGAGCGTGCAGCCAATCGCCTCGGTTGTGTATGCCCGATCCATCCGTAGCGTCCGAGTCCGGCGGCAAGGCAGAGTTTTGGCAGCTGGGTGCTTTTTCCCGAGCCGGTTTCACCACAGACAACGATGGTTTGTCGATGTTGAAGCAGATCGATGATCGAATCGCGATAGCGTGAGATCGGCAGTTCGGGATCGAGGTCGAGATCGAGTTGAGCAGCGAGGCGTGTATCGAAACGTTTGCGCGCGGTGAAGAGGGCGCTATGCCAACGCTGTTCATCATGCTCGCGGCGTTTGGCGTGTGCGCGGCACAATCGTTGCCATTGCCTTAAGAGCCGAGAGTAGTCGTGGCGGAGAAGGCGGGTTGCGTCGAACTCCGCGTCGTCGGGCCGTGTCATGACCGTTCCCAGCGGACGGCACAAGCGCGAGCGCAAAGAATGAACACCAACGCGCAGAGAGTCAGCACGCCCAGTTCCCATTCCAAATCGCGCAGCGGTAGGTCTCTCCAAAAGACCTTGTTGTAGCCTTCGAGTGCCCAGGCATTGAAGGTGATTAAACCTATGCGTTGAATGTTCTCACTCATCAGGTAACGAGGAACCATGCTACCGCCCAAAGCGCTCATGGTCAGAATGACGATGGTCGAAAGCCATCCGAGTTGAGTCCGAGTCTTGCACAGCGAGGCCAAAAAGAGAGCGAAACTTGCAGCTGCGCCAGCGGTAACCAATGTCATCGCAGTAAAGCCTTCCCAGTGACTGAACAATTCGATGCCAAACACGATGCTGCCCCACAGGAACATAAGCGTGATCTGAACAATACCGATGCAGGTCAGGTACGCCCATTTGCCCAGCAAGAGTTGATCCATCGTCAGTCGACTGCACAGTAAACGATCGAGCGTTGAGTTTTCCCGCTCTTCGAGAAGTGACCCGCTAGCAGTTGTCGCGCTAAACAGGACAAACATCACCGCGATACCGGCTGCATACATCGAGATGACGGGATTGGTTTTCCTGCCACCGAGAACATCCACCACGGTTATGTCAGGAGGTTTCATGGAAGCCAGGGGAGCAGATGGATTATTGCGAGGATCAAAACCAGCGGGGCGTACAGCTGAGTTGTCTGGTGGAAATGCATTCGGCGTCGATTCCGAAGCGGCGGTCATAACAGCTCGCTGGACCAATGCGGTAACAACTTGGGATGCGACTTGATCGTAGGTGTCGGTCAACACGCGAACTTCGGGAATGGTTCCTTGACTGTTGGGTTCGAAAACAATGGCGGCAGACACCATTCCTCGTCGGACCAGATCTTCAGCGGTCGCTAGGCTCACCGTGGTGGCCGGTTCGTCCTTTGCAGATTCGCTACCAGAATAAGGTTGCGACGCCCGACGATCGGCGAGGCGAAGAGACTGTTGCTCTCGGAGCAATTCCGTTGCTCGCTTCGAGATCGTTGTCTCCGAAGAGTCGGCGATTGCGACTTTGATTTTCGGGGTCCCGGAGCTCGAGCCGCCGCGAGAGCCAAAGATGACAGCAAAGATACTGAAGAAAATGATCGGGACGACAAAGGTCAGAACGAGCTCGGAGCGATTGTTTTTCAATCGACGCCAGCTTGTTTGCACCACCGTCCAAATCATCACACGCGACTCCGCTGGGAAAAGTAGGGCCAGCTACTTTAGCCGTAGCCCGTCCGGATCTTACTCAAGTGGGGGATCGATGGGTATGTCAGTTCCTTTCGCTAGCAATTGTGTCAAGGCAAATCGTTGGCACTGCTATAATGATCCACCAAGTCAACGGATGGCCTAGTTGCTCCGGGAGTTGGAAGCTAGCTTTGGAAAAAATATTGCGGAAACGAGACCATGAGAGGAACCCGGACAAGTAACGCGATGGCGGAAGCGGCGATGGAGCTTGCCAGGCAGGTGGACAGTTTGCAGTTCACGGATCCGGTGGAGTATGTTTACAACCCACTGTCGTACGCATGGGAAGCGTACGGCAGTTATTTGGAGCGTTTTGCCAGGGGACCGAAGCGAGTTTTATTCTTGGGGATGAATCCGGGACCGTGGGGGATGGCGCAGACTGGGATTCCGTTTGGCGAAGTGGCGGCTGTGCGGGATTGGCTTGGAATCGATGCATCGATTGGGCGTCCCGAGCGGGAGCATCCCAAGCGTCCGATACTCGGACTGGATTGCGAGCGTTCGGAGGTTTCTGGGAGGCGGGTTTGGGGCTTGTTTGCTTCCCGATCGGAGTCTCCGGAGGATTTTTTTCGGGAGCATTTCGTTGCGAATTACTGCCCCTTGGTTTTTATGGACTCCGGAGGACGCAATGTCACGCCGGACCAGTTGCCAGCGCGGCAGACGGAAAAGCTCCAAAAAGTCTGCGATCAGCATTTGGCTCGGACTTTGGAACTCTTGAAACCGAAGTTTTTGGTGGGTGTGGGACAGTATGCCGAGTCGTGTCTCAGACGGGTGGCGGAGTGCACAAACGGGGTTAAGAAGAATGGGGAAAGGCAGATTCTACGGATCCTACACCCCAGCCCAGCCTCTCCAGCAGCGAATCGGGGATGGGCTCCGGCGGTAGAAAAAGTACTCGCTGAAAAGGGAGTCTGGACCCAAAAAGGCCGGTAAAACTCAGGTTTTTTGGATTGATTCGGTTTTACTCGGGGTTGGGAGTCGATATTCTACGCCTAGCCGCGGGAACTTTTCTGGAGGATGCACCCTCGGAAGAATACCGAAAAGAACGTGCTTATTATGTCTACGAATGCTGACTACCTCCAAGAACTCCTGAACGGCCTGCTCGACGGTGTATTGACCGACGAGGAGCAGCGGGCTCTCGACCTCGCCATGAAGTCGGACCCGACGCTTGAGGCAAAGCTGTCCGAATTGCAAGCGATGCGTCGGTCGCTGCTTCGAGGTCGGAGTGTCGGACGGTTAGGGTCGGATTTCTCAAAGCAGGTCGTTTCTGCGGCTCGCAAGCGAGCGGAGTCGATGGGGGATCAGGCACCCGAGTGGGTGCTTCCCGCGACGCGTCCGACGGCCGACCGCAGTCCACGCCGCTCCGTCTCGCCACGCGAGTCCCGCATCGAGCGAACGTTGGACGCTGAGAAAGGAGCCGGTTCAGCAACAATATCGACATCGGTGTCTCGGCGAGCTTGGCGAGTTTGGATTCCGATGCTTGCCGCAGCAACGGCAGCGTCAATGGCTATATATTTTGTGGGCCCATTCTTTTCGCAGCCTACCGTTCAGCCCCTGGTTGGATTGCCTGTCCCAAATCAAACGTCGAAGCAAGTCGATGATCCCTTGGGAATCGAAACGGACGAACAGGAAGCCAATAAAATGGCGGTGGACTTGCTCGCTAACGACACTCGTGCACGGGTGGGCCCCGACCCTGAAGTCATGCCGGGAAATGATTCAAGGGCAGAGATGGAATCTTCGGTGAATACGAAGACAGCCGAGTCCAAAGCCACGGAGTTGGCTGGAGTTGCCAGCGACAACATCGTCAGCAACGAGATTATGCGAGAGAAATCGTCCGATCCCGTTCAAGAAGTTTTGAATGCAAGCGGAGTAACAAATCCCGTCTACACGTTGGTTGTGGACATCGCGGTCGATCCAGTTGCTGAAGAGAATGGTGCACTTCGCACTCTTATGGAGGATCATGAGATCGTTTATGCAGACGACCTGAACATGAACGTTGATCAGTTGGACTCGTTGGTTGCCTCCCAAATGATCGGGAAGATGTCTGGGATCGATAGAGGAAGACGATCGGACGATGTTCAGGTGATATTCGTGCGAGCGAAGGCCAAGAGGATTGATTCGTTCATCATGGAAATCGCAGGTCAGTATAAGGATTTCCCTAAGTTCCGAATGGACATGTCCTTTGACCCATCTGTGACTCAATTAATGGATCAACTAAGCACCATATCGAACGAGGAAGAGGGTGCTCGACGATTGACGTTCCGTGGAGAGGGCGATGTTGGTTTGGTGAGCACCTTTCCGGTGACCAGCAAGAAAAACGAGTTTCTAGATGTCGATAAGAGAAAGCTCCTGGTAGGCCAGAATTCGAACAGGAAGAAGGTAGAGTCTAGTCGAGACAAGACATCCTATTTGATTCTCCTTGTGAGACCCTCTGCAGCGAACTGATACGCAGAAGTAGTTCTTCTTCAATAAAGATACTTGATACACAGTTGCGACCAAGTCTCCATCGATCGCGTGTCGGATTTGATCTCCTCTAGCGATCGGAAACCGGAATCGAGCAGATGGTTTTCTCGGGGCTGTACTTTGCAAGAGGATAGTTGCATGATGTGTACCACCCCGAGATGGACTCGACCTACTTCGGTGGTATCGTCGTAGATCAAGCCGACGATGCGATCGGTTCCACCGCATCCGATATCGACCTCCTCGGACAGTTCTCGTTGCATACCAACTCGGTACCAATCGTCCCCTTGGGCATCTTCGACGGATATGTGGCCACCGATTCCCACCGACTTCAGGGCATGCAAGCGAGTTTCTCCCTGTCCCTTGCCACGTGTGTATTGGAACAATCGGGTCCCCTGCTCGTTGTTGCACTCGAGGATCACATAGGGGATCAATTGCTTGAAGGACGGGTCGGTTTCCACGAGGCTCCGGGGGCGAAAAGACTGATGGTTAGGGTCTAAGATGGCCGGCAGGTATCGGTCGATCGCGGTTGTGAACCCTGAAAAAGTCCCTAATTGATCGAGTAAAAGGGCAGGTACGACCAGTACTTCTTCGTCTTTTGGCATGATGCGCTTTGGCCGGGAAAAGGAGAAGATCAAACCCCGAATCCCCCAGGCCCCAAACCCGGGTTTCCTAACAGATGCGGTTTGCGATACGATACACCGGTTGACGAATGGTGGCTATTCGCTTTTCCTCATTGCAAAAATCCAATTTGCAAAAACATCTTCCAAATTGCAAAAACATGGTACGAACGGAGATCGGACTAGTGGCTTCATTGACTCGCATTGTCGTCATCTGTGTCACAGCGATAGCTGCGGCGTTTCTCTACTCGCTTCCAGGCCAACTCGTCGTTGCTTCGGAGGGCTTGCCAAAAGCATCTGCGATGTTTCCTGCAGAGACCGAAGCCTTTGTATGTCTACCGAACAGCAAGGCATTCTTGGACAATTGGGAAGAAACCGAACTCGGTAAATTCGCTGCCGACGAACAGTTGAAGAATTTTTGGAACAGTCAGCAGGTAACGATCAAGAAACGGTTTTCCGAGTTGGGGTGGGAAGTCAGTGTCCAATTCGAGGATCTGACCAAGATCTGTTCTGGGCAGGCCGCGATCGGTTGGGTCTCTCGCACATCGGTTGCTGAGAAACCGTTCTCGCTCGGTGTTGTTATCGACATCCGAGGCAAGGACTCCGAGGTCGATGAATTGCTTGCTCGCATAG
>JAGWWZ010000142.1 GCA_018970165.1 Planctomycetota bacterium
AGGTGTCTTCAATCGAATCAGCACTTCGTTGCGTCGCAGGGGGCCAGGGGTGAACGGTGGATCGTAGCCAGCGGTTTCGACTCCACCACCCTCGATGGACTCATCCGCGACGAGACCTTTCGATTCCATCCAGGCTCGCAACATGGCTTCATTGTCTTTGGCTGACTTGGAGGACAATTGCCCGGAGAAACGGACCACAGCGAATCGTCCGCCTGTTCGCTTCCGAACTTCGACTTGCTCGCCTGTGGGTTTTGGAACCCCTTCGTCAGCGACTTCCTTGGGCATCACAAACCCCATCTGGACACTCGAACCCGCGTCCTGATTCTCCATAAACACCGGGGTCGTCATTGCGATTTTCTTTTTGCTCTCATTGGCCCCGCTGATGTAGCGGAACAGCTTCATAAAACTACCATCGCGTCCCTGAGCCTCGAGCTTCGTTTTGGTGGCAGCAAGCATCAGATCAGGATACTCGCGGACTTCGAATTTGCCGTCCGATTCGACGACCTTGTACTCCGCGGATTCATAGCCCCCTCGTGCGATCAAGTTCCAGCCAAACAGACCCGCTATGGCTAGCACAACCACCGTTCCTGAAGACACCATGAGTAGGGAATTCCTGCGTTTTGGGAGCGACACGGAAGAGGCCTCCGACGAAACAAATTAGCCGACAGTGGAATTATAGCAGGCTGCCAACTGCGGACTAATGACAGCTAATCCCGAAGGGTTCACGCAATGCCTGTCCTAGTTTGTCTACTCGTTTGCCTAGTGAGAGGCGAGCCGTGAGAATGCATCCGGTGCGATTCACGGTTAGAATGAGAGGGGTTTCGATCGTCCCGAAGGGAGGATGGGATCGAGTGTAGCGGGAATTTCGATTTGAGTATTGAGGAAGGAGTAACGAAGCGTGTCGACGAAAACAGCTTTGACGTACGCAGATTATGCTGCGATCCCAGCGGACGGCCTCCGCCATGAAATCATTGATGGAGAACATATCGTGAACCCGGCGCCCAACCTTTACCATCAACATGTTTCTCGCCATCTGCAGCATCAGCTGTTGATGGAGGTCGAGTTGAAGGGATACGGGGTCGTGATTGACTCGCCGGTCGATCTGCAACTGGGCCCTCATGATATTGTTCAACCCGACTTGGTGTTTGTCTCTATCGGTCGCAAGTCGATTCTGACTCCCTCGAAGATCAAAGGGGTGCCCGACTTGGTCGTCGAGATTTTGTCTCCCTCGAATACAAAGCACGATACGATCGTCAAGCGACAACTCTACGAACGATCGGGCATTTCAGAGTATTGGATCGTCGATCCCGAAGATCATACGTTACTGCAACTGGTGCTCGACAACGGTGTTTACCGCGAAGTCGCTTGCCACGACGAAGTCATCATGGCTGTCTCGCCCAATGTCCGAGTCGATTTGAAGCTAGTGTGGTAGATGTTTAGTTTGCGAAGTAGCATGCCCTGCCGATCAAGACTCGGTTCCTTGGGCGGGCATTTCGTACCTTGATAGTGTTCGTACCCTGATAGCAAATGCATAGCAACGGGCTTGCTGTGCCTGTCCCAGTTTGCCTTCCCGTGCCTGTCCCAGTTTCCCTCCCCGTACGACGGACTTCCTAGTCCGTCGTCATGGCAAACAACCGACGGGAAAGCCGTTGTACAAAAATATCTGCCACGTCGCGTAGCACGATCTTCTTTCGTTATCTTTCTGCCCAACCATTTTTCTGCCCTAATCGGATTGCCATCACTCTTCGCTTGAGAGCACTGAGAGGGCCTGCATACACAAGCTATGCTTTCTGTTGTTTTTTTGCTAGCGATCGCATGGCGATGACACCAATGACGACGGCGGAGCGTCGTACCACGATGGGAACCTGCATCGAGTACGAACGCCTCCGCATCCGTCCGGTACAATCCTCTGCATGAGCACCGAAGAGAACCCCGATGAACGCATTCAGTCGCCGCATGATCGGTTGATCAATCAAACACTCCAGCAAATCGATTCCGCTCGAGCTTTGCTGTCAGAGCATCTTCCGCGCGAACTTGCAGAGCACTTGCAGTTTCATACGCTCGCTCCCGTCGATACCAGCTTCATCGACGCCAATCTGCGCCGTCGCTTTGCCGACCGACTCTTCAAGGTCGACGTCGCCCAGGAGATCGTCAAGAAATTGGGGATCAAGGTCAACTATGTCTACATCTTTGTCTTGATCGATCACAAGAGTACCGACGAACCGTTCACCCTCATCCAGATGCTTGGCTATGTTGTTCGAATTTGGGAGAATGCGTTGGCTAATCGTCAGCCGCTAGTACCGATCTTGCCTTGGGTCATCTACAACGGCATCGGGCCCTGGCGATCCAGTCGCTCGCTAGCAGAACTCATTCCGGTCCCGGGTAACTGGCAGCGGTATCTGCCTGCGATGGAATTGGCCATTCTGGACGTCGGTCGTATGGACGACGCCAAGATGGTGGGGGACCCGATTTTGCAAGTTGCACTGGCGCTGTTAAAATATGGAAGAGGTCTGGAGCTAGAGTCGGTACTGAGGCTCTTGTTTGAGTTGCTTGCTCGGGCGCTGCAGCCTCAGCAAGCGAGGGATGTGCTCGATACGATCAGGGTGTATGTGATGTCGGTCAATCCAGTGGTAGGGGAAGAGAAGATGAACGACTTGGTTTCTGAGTTTTGGCCAGTCCAACCCGAACCCGGTTCCGTCGCCGACCAATTGATCAAGAAGGGGGAAGCGAGAGGCGAGGCGCGTGGAGAGGCAAGAGGCGAGGCAAGGGGTGAGGCAAGGGCGAGCGTCAAGATGATTCGGATCCTTCAATCGATACTTGGCCTCCCGGAATCGCCCGATGAGGACTTGGTTGACAAGGATTTGTCTGAGTTGCAAGCGATGATCGAAACGCTTCGATTGCAGATCGTCACTCGTCCTTCTGAGTGAGTACCCCGCATCGTAATCGTCAACGATTGCATATTGGGCACGAGCACTGCATATCCAGGTTTCTTCTCTGTCCAGGTCTTTTCTCAGAAGCTTTCACCCCGTACGACGGACTTCCTAGTCGGTCTTCATGACAGGCAACGGACTGGAAGTTCGTTGTACGGGAATCGCCTGCTTGAACGAGCATTGCGTGCTTAGACTAGCAAACGCATGGCACGGGCGCGCAGTGCCTGTCCCAGTTTGGCGGTTCGAATCAGTATTTGGGAAAGATCGCGGGCGAGGGAAATCGCTCTTCAATGTTGTTCGCGTCGTTGAGATATTCCTCACGAGGCACATCCACTACAGGCCAGCTACCAGGGCGAACCCGTACGATCCTGCCGGGACGGAGCCCTTCAATGATCAGATCCGTTTCAAATCGAATCTGAATACCACTGCTCCCTAGCGGCGGTTCGTTTGGGCTTTTGATCACTTCGAGAATCGAACCTCTCGAAGCCATGTGAGCGGGGCTGTAGGCACCGTGAGTATGCTTGAGGTTGTTTTCCACGGCATTCATCATCGCAGGAACTCCTTGTTTGAAGTCTGCATACAAGGCTTCGTCCATTCCACCGAACAACGTTGCAGTTACGGTGGCTCGACCAAATTTTCCATACTCGACAGCATCGACCCAACCAGCCATCCAGCGGCTTCGGATAAATGATTTGTGCACTTCAGCTTGCTGGTGCGCGGCGCGCTTGATTGCAATGTCATCCAACCAGATGTCGGAAATATGGAACCGAGTGAAGATGCCATCGGGAGTCGGCTTCCACATGATCCCAAGCAAGACTTCTTGGTTATCAAGTGATTTCTTACCACTCGCAGGCCAAACGCCCTCGGTGACCAAGTCCTCGATCGTGAGTACCTCTCGTCCACGCCATACGCGAGTCGCAGCGTCAAAAGTCATCGTTTGCTCGTCGGCACTTGCCTCGCGGTTTTGTTTCGTTTCGCAACGTGCGGTGATCTTCCCCTCGTTATTCTGAATCTCCAGTTCCTTGAGTCTCCATACCTTCCCCTCGCGCAAGCAAAGACTGGGATCGTCTTCGAGGAGAATCATGTGATTCTCCGCAGGTTCTACCCCAGCACCGCGATTATGGTTAGCATCTTTATCTTTGTTGTTCACCGGCAATACGGGTACTGAGGAGATTCGCGGATCGGGTGGCAAGTAGGCGCGAGCGTGCAGCACGGTACCGATCGGCACATCTCTGAGATCTGCTGGTCCGCCCCGATATCGAATGATGCCGTATGGAAGCATCGCAAATGGTTGCGGATCATTTCGGAAAAACATTCCCGACCCTGCGACGCGGATAGATCCTCGACGATTCGCGTGGTCGACGAAAACAAGTTCACCCTTGTAAGCGTGGGCATTTTCCAGCGGAGGGAATTTTCCAGCCTCAGGACGAAACGGCTCGTTCTTGTTGGAGTCCTTTTCCTGCGCGATGAGTGGTGCTATCAGCGAAGAACTGCTGACAGCCACCATCCCCATCCCTAAGCAAAAACGAAGGATCCATGAGTAACGGAAATTAGAAAATGCAAAGCGTCTGCCCGTACCAACCTGATTCTCATTTTGCATTTTCAAATCCCCAATAATCATTGCTCATTTCTCACGCAGTTCAGAGTGGGCTCACACAGCGATCGACTTGTTGCTATCGCCAAACTGATCGATTTCGCATCCCATTTTCTGAGCCATCGTCAGCAATAAATTGCTCATGTGCGCATTCGGGTTGGCAGGGCGACTGCACAGTCCGTAGTGTTCACCGGGTTTATCGAGTTGGTAGCCTTGGAAGTGACCTTGATTGAAATCGAGATGGCTGCCGTGCTGAAGACCGAGATCGGATCCACCGGCGAGCACGATCGGAAGATTCGCGTTTCCGTGGCTGTGGCCGTAGCACATGCCGCTTCCGAACAAAGCCATGGTAGAGCCGAGCAGGGGCTGGCCGCTGAGATCCTTTGTCTCTTGAAGGCGAGTCAGAAAATAGCTGAATTGCTCGATCGCAAACGTGTCGTACTTAGTAAGTTTCTCCATATAACCGGGATCGCCACCATGATGGCTGAGTTGATGGCGGGACTCAGTGATGCCGATTTCCGGGATAGAGAACGCATCCCCCTCGCCACCTAAACTGAAGGTTGCTACGCGTGTCACGTCGGTCTGGAACGCGAGCACGATCAAGTCGTAAACGGTTCGGAAGTATTCTCCAGCGAGTGTCGCAGCGACATCGCGATTGGTTCGCTTGCGATCGTTTTCGGAGATGCTGGGAAGAGGCGTATCGAGCCACGCATCCGCACGTCGCGTTCGCACTTCTGCCTCGCGGACCGAAGTGAGGTATTGATCTAGACGTCCCTTATCGGCGGCACCCATCGCTTCCTCAAGCCGACGAACCTCTGCGAGATTGGCATCCAAGACGCTCCCCTTGCGTCTGAGTGCCTTGCGTTGTGCTGCAGTTCCCCCTTTGGGTTCTTCGAAAAGAGAGGCGAAAATTTCACTGCATCGACGCATCGATGGCAATCGGACACCGTCTGCTGTCCAACTCAGCGATTCACCGGTGAGGGCGATTTCCATGGACGGATATCGCGTGTGCTTTGCAGTGATTTCTGCCATCTTTTGATCAACCGAAATCGTATTCCGATATGAGGGGCCCAGCTTACCGCCGGTCAACCAAACCGAAATACAGTTGTGGTGATGGCCCAAGGCCCCAGGATGGTGGAGACCGCTGATCGGGGTAACGACATTGCGGTGCTTCTCCAACGGCTTGAGCGATCGCGAGAACTGGTAATCCTTGCCCGGTTGCGTGATCTGGTAGTTGAGCGAGTGCACACCATTGGCGAGATACACGAATGCGCTGCGCCGAGGAGTTGTCGTCGGCTGCGCACCTCGAAGAGGAATCATGCATTCTAGTAGGGGCAGGGATACACAACTCCCGAGAGCGCGCAAGGCATAGCGACGATCGATCAGCCAGGATTGGGATAGAAAGTTCATTGGTGATCACCTTGGTAATTGGTTCGAGGGCATTTGGAAGGACATGAGTGAGGGGGAATGGAGAATGGGGGGGCGAATGAACAATGAGTGATGGAAATTGGAGAATGCAAAATGGGACAGAAGATCAACTGATCTTCGACCGCAACTGGTTCGTTTTGGCGGTGACTAATGATTTCGCGATATGCCGTCCCAGTCGCGTCTCTGGCAATGAGTCAATCACTTTTCCAATTCGAACAGCAAAATCAAGCAATCGCTCTTCGATATCCGCACCTTTACGCTCTCCCCCCTTCCCGCCATTTTCCATTTCTCAATCTCCATTTAACATTAATCGTTCACTCTACACATGCCTTTTCCGCTCCACACTTAGAGCCTATCCGCAAACCATCGGAAACCGCGGCTAGCGCCAGAGCGGCTAATGGTTTTCGGATAGGCTCTTATCTCTTTCTTATCAGTTCCGATAAAGCCACCGCGCGAACGATGTCCTTGATTCGGTATTCGTTTTTCTTCGCTTCGGATTCAATCAACTTCAGATCATCTTCATCGTCTACGGTCAATACGCGTCGAAGAGCGTAGGTGCAAAGATGCTCGATGAAGGCTCGTGCGATCAATTCCCGGTCTTCCGTCAGCAGTTTTTTGAACTGAACAGAATCGTGAAATGGTCTGCCGTCTGGCATCACGCCTGAGGCATCGATGAACGGATCCTCGCCGATTCCTTTTTCAACTCGTTCGCGCGTACGCCACTGCCCAATCGCATCGTAGTTTTCCCAAGCGATACCAAAATGATCGATATTGGCATGACAAGCCGCGCAGTTTGGATTGCTGCGGTGCGACTCGATTTTTTGGCGAATGGTCGTCTTGGGACCGTCTGCCGAATTGGGTTCGATGGGGTCGACGTTCGCAGGTGGCGATGGGGGTGTCTTGCCGAAGATCGCTTCGCTGACCCACACTCCGCGATGAACCGGTCGATGGCGCGTTCCATCGGACGTGAGTCCGAGTACCGCTCCCATGGTCAGCAGTCCACCTCGATGATCCTCCGGCTTGAGCGATACCCGCTGAAAACGATCTGAGTTCGGCTCTGGAAGCCCATAAAAATCGCAAAGCCTCGCATTCATGATCGTCCAATCGGAGTCGATCATATTGTCCAAGGGTAAGTTCTTTGCAAACATCTCACGAATAAACTCGACCGGTTCACGCCTCAAGCTGACTTCGAGCCATGCATCGTAGTTGGGGTACAGTTTCTTATCCGGTGGAAACATCCCGAGTCGATGGAGTTGCAACCACTGTCGAGTGAAATCATCGATGAATCGATTCGCCTTGTCGGAAACCAGCATTCGATCAACGTGGTTTGCCAAACCGTCGCCGGTAAGAGAACCTTCTTTCGCGGCCGCCAGCAAACTTTCATCAGGCATCGAACTCCACAGGAAATACGATAATCGGGAAGCGAGTTCCCAGTCGGTAAGTCGTTCTCGCTTCTGAGGATCTCCTTCCACGATGTAGATAAAATGCCTCGAAGTGAGAACTCCCTGCATGGCAACGCGATAGGCATCGACCAAGGGTTCACCTGCGTCGCGTTCAGCTTGATAGGCATTCAGATAGGTGGTCAATTCCTCTTTTGCTACAGCGCGTCGCCACGCGCGCTGTGCGAATCGCTGCAGATGCTCGGCTACCAAGTCAGCATTGGCATCCTGCGGTGGTATCAAACCCGTGCGTCGCCCTTTCTCGTCGTCCGTAGTAATCGGCCCTTCCCATTCGATCCAATCGAGAATGACGGTCGAGAAGATTCCGTTTCCCTTGTCATCGAACATCTGAGGTGCGTTGGCGCTCAACAGGAAGGTGTCACTACTGTGGGTGAAGAGGTAGCCGTTGGGGCTCGTAAGTGCGTTGCGGAACGCAGCCCCTTGTCTTCGATCCACGCCGTTGGTTGCAACCACGCAAAAGTCGAGCGATGTCGGCATCTCGAGGAACACTTCGAACTCATAGACCTGCGGTTGATCTTCCGGCGCTGTGAGATCGAAATCGATAAGGCTGTCGACCGTCTCCTCTCCGGTGGGTTTGCCGATGCTGAGGTGGGCCGGTTGCCCACCTGGGGGCCGAATACCGCTCGCTTGGATACGGACCTTGTACAGACCGCTATGCTCGGGGCCGGTTCGTCCAAACCAGTGTGGGGCGAGGGCTGTTGTAACGCGACCTGGAAACAGCAGATAACGCAAAGGCCGCTTGATACCGAAACGGTCCAAGATCGCTTGTTGTTCTTTCCCTCCGTTGTACCGAAGCTCAGCGGCCGTCTTGCGGATCTTGCGAGTTTCTCCCGAAGCGTCTGCGAACGCGCGATCGAGCACCAACCCTGCCGCACGGTAGTAGCGATCCACGTGCGAAGGAGAGAGTGAAAGCTCGGATCCAATTCTCTCAAAGCCATGCCATAAGGTATCCTCGTTCAGTTCCCCTGGCTTGGCCGGATCGTATCGAACGCCGAGTAGGTCGTAGACCGTGTTTTGATACTCTTTGCGACTGAGGCGATAATGAGTGACCGCGGGCCTCGCCGCCATTCGGGCCGCACGACCTTCCTTGAGTCGAGCATCGAGGCTGGTGAGAAATGCGGCGATCTCTTGTTGCGTTGGTTTAGGTTCCTCGGCAGGTGGCATCTCGCCGCTGTTGACCTTCTCGAGGATCTCACCCCAACGGTGGGAGTCTGCTCCTGCTTTGAAGTCGCGAGAGAGCTGATCGATCCGAACATCGCTTTTTTCCTTCTCCGGACCGTGGCATCGGAGGCAGTGTTTCTCCAGAAACTGCTCCATCGGTTCCGAGGCAATGATCCATGGATTGGTTCCCAAAACGGCGGCAAACAAGCCCCACCGAAGGAACTGCTCCGCAAGAAAGCTTAGAGACCATTTCATCGTATTTAATTGCAAAGAAAGTCTCCTTGCGACACTATCTTGAATCTCTGTCACCTCCAGTCTAAGCACTCCGAGGGACCAGAAGTACCCAAGGGAGTACTTTTTGCAGGCTAGGGAGCCCGAACCGACGCAAGTGAGGTTTCGATATCCTGCCGCAAGTTTTTTGGCAGCTTTGGGTCTTCCAGCAGTTTTTCCAAGGCGGGAGCGGCTGACTTCGCGGCTGGCCCGACCTTGACGATCGCTTGCACGGCGGAAGTGGCTGGCTCGTATTTCCAGTCCTCGTGATCGCTGAGCGCGCGTATGTACGCTTCGATCACCGCTGGGTCAGTGATCTTGCGATCGCCAAAGGCTTGGATCGCGGACGCTTTCACGAGATCATCAGGGTCTTCGGTCAGACTGAGCGAATGCTTTACAGCGTTGGCCGGATCGACAGCAAAGAAAGCTTCGGGTAATCCGATGCGAATGATCGAACAGGTTTCCGTCTTCGCCCGAAGAAGGTCATTCAGCAACGGTAAGGCTCGCGGGCCTAGGACCGCGATCGCTTCTGCGGACTCATTGCCGAACGAATCCCCGTCCGTGCACTCGAGCATCAACTCAGCGATCAACTGGAGCTTTTCAGGACGATTCCCGATTCGTACGAATTTACAGATAGCTGCAGCGGCCCAGATGCGAACGTTGGGCTCATGTTCTGGTTCGGTTAATGCCATCAGTTTCACAATGGCTTCCCACGACGTTAGACCTGTTTTAGCGAGAAACTTGGCAACACGTCCTGTAAGCTTCGTCGGATAGCTGGCGTGATCAGAGATCGCGACATAAACATCTGAGTCGTCGTCGAGCATGGCGATGATCTCAGGAAGTAACCCCTCGCAGTAATCCTTTCGATTCCCAACTTCGAGTGCCTCCAAAGCTTCCCAGCGCAACAAGGGTTCGCTGTCCCGTAGGTGACGCCCCACATCCTGCACGGTCTCCCTACTATCACTGCCAACGGCGCTCAGCGCCGCGAGTGCACGCGATCGCAAATAGACGTCTTTCTTGTTGCAGTACGGCAGTACTTGCAGATAGGCATCTCGATCTTCGTTGCCAATGCGAGAGATGATTTCAAACGCGATTCCACGAAAATCATCCTCTTTGAGCGATTCAAGATTTCTCAAGATCTCTGGTACCGCGCTCGGCGGCAGTTCCAACATTCGAAACCAAGCTCGCCGCGAGACGGTTTCTCGATTCATGAAACTGCCGGGGATGCTCCGTTGGTCATTCAAAAGAAGCGTTAACTGCGCAGCGATTTCGGGCTGACTCAACTCTTCTTTTGTCAACGCATCGATCGCCGCTACGATGCTCTGGACCTCGCTACCTTGAAGTTTGGAGAGTGCCGTATCGGAGGATCCGTCTTGTCCGTGAAGTTGGCAATCGAAAAGCGAGGCCGAGGCCATGACGACCCATGACACCAACACCCATCGCCAATGCGGTATTCGCGTCACCGATCGATCGGTGGCTTTGCATCGCTCGAGAAGATAATCCATGAGTTGGCGCATCGTCGCGTCCGATGGTACGAATCCAGATCTGCTGTCAGTTCCTGACAGTGTAACACAGTCTCGTGCTCCATGAGGATCCGCTCATAGTTACTTGGTCAGAATGACCACTCGCTTATCGACGTTAAGAACCTGCAGACCGCTCGAAAACTGAGCTAACGGATGTGGCCAATGCTTGTGCCCGCGAATAACGAGGCGAGGAGCGTGTTGCTCGAGTGTATCGCGAATTCGAAAGTCGCCCCGTTGCCCTGCTTCGGTGCCGCAGGGACCATCGTGCGTGATCAGCACATCGACCTTTTGCGACAGGATCCGCTCGAGTGTTTGGAAGTAATTCGACTCATCGCGCCGTTGCGGCTTTAGGGGACTGCCGATGATGCCACCGATACCGCCGATGCGCAGACCTGCGAGTTCCACAACATCGCCATCAAGATAATGCATGGAGGGATGACGTTCAGGACGCGTCTCTTGCTTCGGGCCAAACAGATCATGGTTCCCTGCGACACCTGCAACCCATGCAAAGTGGTCGCTGAAGGCCTGCCAAACACTGCTGACATCGCCGGTTCCACCGCGTTTTTCCAATCCCGGTAGGGTGTAGAAGTCTCCGGCCAGAAAGGCTGCGACACGGCTGGGATCCTCTAGGTCCAATAATGGAAACACCCTTTCGATAAGCAACTGCGGCATCACCTCACCCAGGAGTCGGGCGGGCAGACTGGCAGTTCCTGGAACAGACTCGCGCCCCTGGAGATCGGCTGTGACAACGATGGCGGAAAGACCATCGGGCAACTGGTCGACGATTGCATGATGTACCGACAGGCGATCTTCAAAATACGGAAGGATGCCCGTTCCTGCGTTTAGAAATGGGAGCGACTCAATAGGCTCTGGATGGAAGTGCGTGATCTTCATAGTCGGAAGCCTAGACATCCCAGGGACAATGAAGGTTCAGCCTCTTGGCAGGTTTCAGCAATCCAGATGTTTCGATAACGAAGAGGAGAGCCATGATCTTGAAGATAGTCTGGGCCAGGCGTGGTCACCGGGCAGTACCGCGATGTTGTAGATTTTTACTCCGTTGTGGAAAACCGAGTATCCAACCTTCGATTTCAGCTCGGTAGCGATCGGAATCGTCGCGGGCTATGGGGTCGAAGTACTCCGGCAACAGACCTGATGCGTCCGCAGCGGCAGCCCATTGAGCGCAACTCTTGACCTGCGCTGCGTCGCGGATTCTGTGGAGCGATTCGTCGATATCGATTAGGCCCGGCCAAAACTCGGCATGCACGACTCGGATCTCGTCAGAAAAGGACTTCGTCCATCCCGTCTCAAATGGCCATATTGCGGAGACCGCCGAGAATAACTCGTTTAGTTCCATGACCCGCGGCAGTCCCAACAGGGCTTGGCTTCCAACCGATCCGTTGCCAAACAACTGCCACGCAGAGAACGGACGCAAGCCCGCATTCTTCATACGGGTCTCCACGATCCGGAATTCCGCTAGCTCCGTTCTCGAATGCCAGTTCTTGGGCTTCGTTGATTTCAAATAACGCAGCGGTTGGTTCCTCCATGGCGTTGGATGCCCCCAGAAGGGGCCTTCTCGCGACGGATCGTTCACCTTGGCATTGAGATGATCGGCGACTTCAAAACGGTTGCTTCGATTGTTATCCCGATCCTCTAATAGTTTTGCGATACGCTGGGCAAATACCAAAGAGTTCGGAGCCAGTTTTCGAAACTCTCCGCAATCGGGATATCCATAGGCGAAATCAAAACAGACAAGAACACGACGCTCGCGCGCGATGTGTTCCGCGAGCCTGTCACGAATGACGTCGACAGCGATCGCTCGTGTGGGCGCGTTGAAGCAACCCTCGTCTGGAAATGGCCAACGGAGCCTCCTGCCTCTCGCTATCGCTTCGGCAATCCAGATGCTGTCCTTGCCGATTTTTCGCGAGTTGTTAGCGCTCCAGTCGACGAAAATATAGGCATCAAAAAGTCTCACGTGGATAAATAATCTCTCAGGAGGCTACGACCTAACATTTGGCACAAAATCATCAAGTGTTCGATTCCCTTTTGGCCGCCTGGGCGTTAGCCATGGTTCCTGTGGTTTTCGAAACAGCTTTTCTGATACACATTATCTCAGATAGATGCCGAGAGTTTGTGCAGTCTGCGCTCCGCCAAGTCGACGTAAAACGAGTCTTCATCTCGACCATGTTCGACTACCTGTTTCAGCCAAGACTCTGTGCTCATGAAATCCTTGTTGAACCAATACAGCTGAGCTATCTGGAATCGGATCGGTTGCAGAGAGGGGGCGGTTGGAAATGCTTTCTCAAACGCTTGAAAAGCTTCCAGCACCTGAGGCATGTACGTCGAGAACTCTCCCATTGCACCGTAAGCCATTCCGAAATTCGCGGTGTCCTTCCATCCGATCAATGTCTTGAGCTTCTGTTCGTGAGCTAATCGTGCAGCAGCTGATTTCGGAAACTCCTGAATCGCTTTGTCATACCAGTGGACCGCCGCTTCGATATTATTGATGTAGGCGAGATCGACGAACAGGCCTGGATCCTTGCCATCGATCCAGTAGTCGCCGTTCTTGATGTACATCGAAGCTCGAATCTCATCGATGTACTCGTTAGACTCCCCGGGTAGGCTTTGCATCAACTCAGGTAGCCGATCCTCTACCAACTTGCCTTCGTAACTCTGCGGGAACTCCTCGACCAACATGCGCCAGATCCTTGACGCACTGCGAACCTTCCGTTCCTCAAAACTGATCAGACCCAGCAGATACATTGCGGCTGATTTCTCAAGCGGATGGATCCCCGGCTCGATCAAGAAATCGATCAACGCAA